>JAYZAT010000164.1:0-18543 GCA_036339555.1 Planctomycetota bacterium | reverse complement strand
CCGCGGGCGGGGTACCACCCCCAACCCGCCGCGTGTGGGTTTTGGCAGCCGGGGCCCCCCACCGGGCCCACGTCGTTTTTATCAGTACGCGTTTGTCTTCAGCGCGAGGCTAGTCCCACTGGAGCTCTGGTCCGTCTGCATGCATGCGGTACGTGAAGCCAAGAATGGCGTCTGCGTGACGCGTGGTGTCATCAATAGAGAACAACTCATCGGGGCCACCACCCCTGATGCCACCACGAAAGGCCGCGGGTGAGTCAAGAAACTCGATATGGCCGTCTCCAAAGGCGACATAACCACCCCATCGACCATCGAAGCATGCATAGGACTCCTCGGTCTCGATGCCGTCTTCTGGTCCGCGATTTCCGAAGAGCGGGAAACTGCTGCTCAAGCGCATTCGGCTGCCCCAATTGTCCTTGAGACGATCGCCATACAAAGGCATGTGTGCATACGAGACGTTGCTGATATCCGTCAGGTCAGCTTCGAAAGATGGATCCCAGTACACACCAGCACGTGGGTCATACGCGGACCAGTCGTAGTCATCATCAGGATCCACCATGTAATCGGCTGGAGAAACCAGGTGGTCGGGCGAGATAAAACGCTGCATCACCAGGTAGCTGTACAGATTGGCCGTTGTGTCCTCACTGATGTCACGCCTGCCAGAAACTTCACTGGGTACAGGCATGCCATCGCCTGTACTGAGACCCACCGTATTGAGTCCCTGCATCAGGGCATAGAGATGAACCTGATCCTGGAGTCCCCAACCACTGACCGCCGCCTTGCCCCCCTCTTCCTTGATACCCGTCATGCTCTTCTGAAAGGCCGGCAGCGCGATGGCCATAAGAATGCCGATGCACAGCAGCGTCATCAACATCCCGATCATGGAGAAAGCCCGCCGACTCACGGCTTGGACTCCGAATTGCCATCATCATTTGCTTCACCAGCCTTGTCGATCGCGTCCTCACGTTGGAGTTGCCGCTCCAGGCTCGGCTTGGGCAGTTCATCCAGATAGGACTTGAAACGCATTGAAGCAATGCGATTGAGAATCTCGTAGACCGCTTCCACGGATTTGGCATGGCCATAGACCGTGAAGTTCGCATGACGGCTCTGCGCATCCCAGGCCTTGATGTACCAGGTCTGGGATTCACTGCCATCCCCAGTCGGGGGCTCGACGAACCAACGGCCCTCGTGGACCGCATCCGCGGCGGCATGGCCATCGGTCTGATCCACAATGCCTTCCCACGAATACACGTTATCTGCAACATCCCGACCACCCGCGTAGAGAAGCCGGCCATCTCCACTGAGGCGGAAACGAACCATCTGCTGCGCTTGGCCTTCCATGAGCAATTCAATGGAAAGTCCTTCCGTGGGACTGTTCGGACCTCCGGTCACAACCCACTGCGAAGCACATCCGGTTGTCCAAGCCAGAATCCCAACCAGGCCCAAGAACCTCATCCAATGACTACGGATCATCCGACGTCTCCTCCGAAGCCTGCAACTCGGCCTTATTGGCCCGATACGTGGCGTAGGGATCCGGGCCGTAGTCATATCGCTTGGGCTCAAAGGCGATCTCATCCTCTGGTTGATCCTTGGCCCAGGCGAGCGATGCCATATCTCGCAAGAAACTTCGGAGGGCCGGATCGAGTTCTTGCCCAGGTTCAACCTTCCGAGTGAAGTTCCAATAGTCCCCATCTCCCGTGAAGGCGAAGAGATAGATGTGGCCCTCGTAGGGTGACCACACCTTTCGGAAGTTACGGGCCTCGTCGGCCTTGGAAGGATCGGTCAACCCCAACTGGCGAGCTTGATTCCAAAGTTCCTCAACCTGCCTTCGATTCAGGCGGCGAACGATCGGTGGCAGGGTGTTGGGGCCTCGACCCGGGAGGTTCGCATAACGCAAGGTGCCATCTGGAAACAGCACGTAACGTGCGTTGCGAGCTTCCGCCTTGTGGCCCTCTTCCGCAGCCAGGATGGTGATATCCACTGAGAAGTCGTCGGGTAAGGGCCTCGCCACCGGAGAGGAGACCTCGGCAACAGCCTGGTGATCTCCGGAGGTCGTTGCCGCTGGTGACGGCCCATCCGGAGTGGATGAGCACCCGGCCAGCCCCAGCACCAGGATGAACAGGAGTTTCCAGGTCGATCCCATGCCAGAAGTCTATCTCACCCGCCCAACATGAGCCGGATCATCAAAGGCCCCGCAGAAGGATCGACCCGGATACCCTGCCCTCATGTACACGTCCGTTGCCTGGATCAACGATTACCTCGACCCCCCTGCCACCGACCAGGAGCAGGCGGATCTGTTGACGCAAGCCGGTTTCCCCCTGGAGGAACGGGAAGAGGTCAGTGACGACGTCCGACAAGATTTCGAGATGACATCCAACCGAGGAGATTGCACATGCCACGTGGGACTGGCCCGTGAGATCGCAGCTGCCTCCAATCGGACACTCATCGAGCCCTCCGCCAGTCCCGTGGCCAATGGTGATGCAATCGAGCAACACGCACAGGTCTCCAATGAAAGCCCGGAGGCCTGCCCGCTCTACACGGCCCGGGTCATCCGTGGAGTGAAGGTCGAACCATCACCGCCGGACATGGCATCACGTCTTGTTGCCCGCGGTGACATTCCACGCAACAACATTGTCGATTCCACGAATTTCGTTCTTTTCGAACTGGGACAGCCTACGCATGTCTTCGACCTGGACAAGATTGCGGGTGGACAAATCATCGTCCGCATGGCTCGAGCTGGCGAACGATTCCTCCCGATCGGTGAAGATGCAGTTGAGATCGAACTCGATGGTTCTGAACTTGTCATTGCCGATGCCGAAAAGCCCGTGGCCTTGGCAGGGGTCAAAGGTGGGGCCCTGACTGCTGTCACGGATGACACAACGAACATTCTCATTGAAGCAGCGACCTTCGATCCTGTTGCCGTTCGTCATACCAGTCGACGACACAACATCAGTAGTGATTCCTCCTTCCGCTTCGAACGATGGGTTTCGCCCGCCGCGGTCAATCCTGCTGCCGAACGACTCGTTGATCTGATCCTGACCCATGCCGGAGGTTCTCTGAGTACTGGGGTCTGCAGCGATGGTGCCCCGCTGCCGAAACCCAGCGAGGTCCAGATGCGAACCGAACGATTCCGGGAATTGACTGGGCTGCCACTCGATGACGACACCATGGTTGGGTACCTGGATCGACTGGGTTTCCAACCACGGCTTGCCAGTGGTCAAGTCACCGCGACCGTTCCCTACCATCGAGGTGACATTGGACGGGAAGTCGATCTCATCGAGGAAGTTGTCCGCATGCATGGCTTCGACGCCATCGACATTCCCGATGAAATGCGACTCCGTCCCGCTGCGATGCCGCCTTCGCTGGAATGTCATCGTGCGATTTCCCGATTACTCGTTGGGGCAGACTTCATCGAATCCATCACGCACACGCTGGTTTCAGAACGAGAAGCGGGTGTGTTTCTCAATGATGGAGAACACGTTCTCCGGGTAGAAGCAGCCTGTGCTGGTGGCGACTCCTGTCTGCGTCCATCGGTCTTGTCAAGCCTGCTGCGTGTCAGACGGTTCAATCTCGACCAGGGCATGCGTTCCCTCTCCTTGTTTGAATGGGGTTCTACCTTCCACAGCCAGGACGATGAGCGATCGGAACAGCGTTCGCTCGCGATGTTGTGTGATGCTGGTCCGGATGGCCTGAGACCACTGCGTGGTGTACTTGAACGATTAACCACCCTGCTGTGCGGACCCGATGCTGTGCTGGAGATCGATCCCGGCTCGTCTCCGAACTGGTACGCGCCAGGTGGGCAGGTTCGAATCAACAAGACACCCGTGGGATGGGCAGGTCGACTGTCACCGAAGTCTGTCAAGAACTTTGGCATCGATGAACCCATGATGGCTGCCGAGTTGCATCTCGATGACTTCATGAAACACTGGCCACCAGACATCGAAGTGCGAGCCCTGCCGGCCTTCCCCAGCATTGAACGCGATCTCTCTGCAATCGTCAGCGAAGAAACACGCTGGCAAGATGTCCGGCAAGCCATCCTGTCCCTGGATCTACCCGCCCTGGAATCAGTTGAGTTCGTGACGGTCTACCGAGGCAAAGGTATCGACCCAGAGCACAAATCAATGACACTCCGCCTGAGATTCCGAGCCGAGGACCGGACGCTTCGCAGTGAAGAGGTCGATGATCAGGTCCCCAAGGTTTTGGAGATTCTGAAGTCTCGCTTTCATGCGGAGATCCGAACGTGAGCCTCGACCTGCACGAGGTAACGCTCTCTGGATTCCTCACTGCGCTGGCGGAGAGAACGCCAACACCCGGCGGTGGTGCTGTCGCCGCCGCCTCCCTGGCACTGGCAGGCGCCATTGGACACATGGCCATTGCCTATTCACGGGGTCGTTCCTCCCTGGCAGCCTTCGAATCCGTGCACGAGGACGCCATGACCGCCTTATCCGATCTTGCAGCACGGGCCCTTGATCTCGCCGAACAGGATGCCGCTGCCTACGCTCGGCTCAATGATCTCTTCAAGAAACCCGAGGATGACCCCGAACGATCTGCCCAATGGGACGATGCGGTGGAAGCTGCCATCGCTGCCCCGATGGCCGTCATGCAAGAAGCCGACACCCTCCTGCAACGCCTGCAAGGCTTGGTCGAAGCAACCACCCCGATGCTGCGAAGTGATCTGGCCGTAGCCGCGATTACCGCTGAATCTGCAGCACGATCAGCCAATTGCAATGTACGCATTAATTTGCCATCTGTATCGGACGTTGCACGCGCAGATACGCACCGTTCCAAAGCGGATGAACTCTTGACACGCTGCAAGGCCACAGCATCCAACATCGAAACCGAATGTGGCGCTCATTGAGAGATAAGGAATTCACTGGTTTCTGCCGATAGAACAGGAACCATGACGGACTCCAGAGACATCCTTGATATCGCGAGTTTGGCATCCGATGCCTGTCGCATGACATCGACAGCACCAAGGAAACGACCGTTTCTCTCGATCTGGTTCCGTTGCTGCCATGTCTACGGGAGGCTCTACCGGAATGCCTCCCGAACCAGCTACAACGGCGGCTGTCCACGATGTGCGAAGCGGGCTCGGGTCCTGGTCCGCTCTGACGGTACTACCCGCCGTTGTTTCCAGGCCGTTGGCTGACCATCTGGCCATGGCCCTATCATGGCGATCCATGATCGCACGGACCCCCCCTCAACTCCGACCGGATGCCGATCCCCTCGATGCGGGGCTCCTGCGTGATGTCGTCAATGGTGCCATTCGACTCACCCCTGAACAGACGCTTCGGATCTATCAAGACATGCCCATCCATGAGCTTGGGCGATGGGCGGATGCTCGCTGTCGTGCCATCCATGGAGATGATCTGCGTACCTACGTCATCGATCGAAACATCAACTACACGAACGTCTGCACCGCTAAGTGCACGTTTTGTGCCTTTCGTCGGGATGGGCATGAAGACGATGCCTACACCCTGGAAGTCGAGGACATCCTCCAGAAGATCCAGGAACTGGTCGACATCGGGGGCACCCAAATCCTGATGCAAGGCGGCATGAACCCGGAACTTCCATTGCCTTGGTACGAGGAACTGCTCGACACGATCCGCACCAAGTTCCCGACCGTCCATGTCCATGCCTTCAGTCCTCCAGAGATTATCGAGTTCATTGACTTCTTTGATCCCCCGGGTGCCACGCTTGAAGACAAGCTCCGCTGGGTCCTCCAGAAGCTTCAGGCAGCGGGACTGCACACCGTGCCCGGTGGTGGTGGAGAAATCTTTGCCGATCCTGTACGTCGCAAGATTGGGCTGGGCAAATGTGATGCGGACGCTTGGCTCACCACCATGCGTGTTGCGCATGAACTCGGCATGAATACCTCGGCCACCATGATGTTCGGTCATATCGAGGGCATTGCTGATCGGGTTCATCACATGGAGTTGGTGCGTGCCTGGCAGGATCGAAGCATCGCGGACTTCGGTACAGATGGCGGTGGATGCACGAAGGCATTCATCTCCTGGCCGTTCCAAAGGGAGAACACGCCATTGGGACGCTGCCGGGAATGGGGTGATCATGAACAAGATGATCTCCACAGCATGTTCCCAGGTGATGCGGTCGCCCGACTGGACGGACAAGGTGATCGGACAGCCCACGCCGAGTTCGGACGACGTGTCCGCTTGGCAGGCTCAAGCGATTACCTCCGAACACAGGCACTCTCGCGACTTCACTTGGACAACATCCATTCCATCGGTGCCAGTTGGGTCACCATGGGGCCCCACATCGGACAAGTCGCCCTGGCCTGGGGCGCCAACGATATGGGCTCGGTGATGATGGAAGAAAATGTTGTCAGTGCTGCAGGCACGACCTATTGCCTCGATGAGCCGTTGCTGTGCCACCTGATCCGAGGTGCTGGCTTCACCCCCGCCCAGAGAAACAATGCCTACGAGATCTTGAAGGTTCACGATGGGGATGATGCCCCTGATCAAGCCGTCACTGACTGGTCGACCCAGCGTGCTCAGCGATTGCACGTACAGAATGATGCCAACTGTGGATCCCAAGAATCAGATGACGCACCGATCAACCTGACCGTCCAAGGCCAGTGTTCCTCCGAGGCCTGACGAGACCTCGCTCAATTCTCCGGTGCATTCTCCCGCACGAGGCTGCGGAACTTCTCAGTCAACTCAGAGGTAATCGGTCCGACTCGGCCATCACCGATGGGAGTTGAATCGATGCGGTTGACTCCAATGACTTCGGCAGCCGTACCGGTGAGGAAGACTTCATCGGCCTCGAAGAACTCGTCGACCGTATGGGGTCGCTCCTGGATCTTGTAACCAAGAGACGGGGCGACGTCCTCGATGACGAACTTCCGGGTGATCCCGTGGAGCATCCCAGCGCTCAGATCTGGGGTTGAAATCTGACCTTTCTTGATCAGGAAAATGTTATCACCAGTGCACTCAGCAACCTCGCCCCGGGCGTTCAACATGATGGCCTCGAGAACGCCTGCCTTAATAGCCTCGACCTTGGCAAGGATGTTGTTGAGATAATTGAGACTCTTGATCTCGGGATTCAGGCACTCCACCGGAATACGCCTTCGCTTAGCGACCACGACTGGCAGCCCCTCGTGATACAGCGTTTCAGGATAGAGCGCGATGTCGGCTGCAATGACAAATGCCGTATGTTCTGCACAGTGAAACGGGTTGAGCCCCAGGGTGCCGACCCCGCGTGTGAAGACCAAGCGAACATAACCATCCGTGATGTCGTTGTCCGCAACGGTCATTCGGATAGCGTCTTCCATTTCTTCAAGAGACCACCGTGGTGTCAGGTAGATCTTCTCAGCTGAAGCGTACATCCGAGTCAGATGGGAGTTGAGCTTGAAGATCCTCGAGTTGTAGACCCGAATCCCTTCGAAGCAGCCGTCGCCATAGAGCAATCCATGGTCGAAGACACTGATCTTGGCTTCCTCAGCAGGCACCATGCGACCATCCAACCAGATGTGCCCCACTCGAGGCATTCCGGCCATGCCGGGAGCAAGCGATGCCTGAGATTCGCAGGCGGTCGAGGCATCAACTGGTTCGGGCATAACGCAAAGTCTCCTGGCTCATCATCATACGCTCATCGGGCCCCCACTGTGAATCAATGAATTCAAAGCTGCATGATGGCCTGAAGGCTATAGAAACGAGTCCACCGCCTCGGCTACACCATCGATCCCCTTGAGCTCTGAGGTGCGATCACAAAACTGGCGGACGGACTCATCAGCATCCGCCAGGGCGATGGACTGACCGCACCATTGGGCCAATCCGCTGGAGCGAACACCTCGCAACACCGCTCGAACGTGGTTGCGTTCCACGTTCCAACGCCGGGCGAGCCATTGCACAGCAACACTGCGGTCAGCCATGCCGGCGAGAATCTCAACTCGACCAGGACGATCCCGGTGAACCTGAACATGACCTGGCTGCCACCACCCTGGTCCAATCTTCTGCAGCACCTCTTCCAGCCCTTCAGGTGATCCTGTGACTCGCATGCGGATGCAATCCTGGATCGGTTGTGTTGAAGATGGGTCCATCGTGACACGACGCTTGCTTCCCAGGTCCTCCAGTGTGACTTCAAGAGAGGGACCACAATCCGCAATCATCGACAGTAAACTCGCCTGGGTGCTTGGTGGCACCTCGCATCGATGCAGGACCATTCCAGGCTCACGCTGAACGATCACAGCACCATCCGCAGCAATCACGGGACAATCAACTCGTGATTGAACAAGAAACTCGCGGGCACCTTCTGGCCCCATCGAGGTTGCCATAACGACATGCTCACCGGCTTCATCAGCTTGACGAAGAATCCTGCGAAACAAAGGCGCGCCTGGCGAGATGGCATCGATATCGATCACAACCATGCCATTGGAGTCTGTGGTGATCATTCGATCCTGATCACGAAGAATGGTCCTGAGACCACGATGGATCGTGGGCGATATCCATTCGAAAGGAGACGAACGCACGACCTTGGGCACAACACGCTGAGAGGACAACACAACTTCAGCAGCGCCTCCCAGCACGAGTTTCAAGGCAAAGCGAGGTACCGGACATAGGGCAGGACGATGCAGCGTCGCCGCGAGGGCGCCGGTGAAGGCACGATTCGTGATGGGATCGGGGGCAACCACGTTGACAGGTCCACGGATCTCCCCACGCTGGAGAAAAAGCTCAATCATGGCCACCACATCCTGCCAACCAATCCAAGGCATGTACTGCCTGCCATGGCTAATCCGACCACCCAGGCCTAAGCGAAAAATCCGAAGCATCTTCGGCAACGCCCCACCGGAATGGTCCAGGATCATTCCAAATCGCATGCAGACCACCCGGCAACTCGATTCAGCACGCAAGGCCTGGGCTTCCCACTCGGCACAGAGTTCGGCCAGGAACCCCTCGCCCGGCTCATCAACCTCATCCAACAGGCGGTCGTCTCGATCACCGTAGAAGCCGATGGCTGAAGCGTTGAGTAATGCCCGGGGTCGCCGGGCCGCTTGCTTGATGGCCCGAACAACTTGGTACGTGCTGTCGATGCGGCTCTCTCGAAGGGTGGTGCGATAGGCCGAAGACCAACGTTGATCCATGATCCCAGCCCCAGCAAGGTGCACGACTGCATCACAGCCGTTGATCGAGGATTGCCAGGCACCGGGGATGGTCGGATCACCCTCGATGATCTTCAATTCACCGGGCAGTTCAGAGGGCTTGATCGAAAGACTGGCTTGGAGCTTTGATCGACTGCGGGTCAGCGCAAGAACCTCATTGCCCCGTCGGAGTCGATCCACCACGAGGCGACGACCCAGTGTTCCACTGCCACCTGTGATGAAGATCCTCATCCGGGTACCTCTCCAGGTCCAGTGTAAGCCCGTTGGGCATGATGGGACCCATTGGAGTTTCCGGTCCCACGACCCGACAGGCCGATAGAGACGAACATGACGCGTTTCCTGATGGCCGTTGTCCTTGCTGCGGGTACACCCGTCGGCTTGGGTGCCGATCGAGCCATCCAGCAGTTCGATTTCGAGGAAGCCCTTCTCAGGCCCCTCACGATGCCACTGGCATTTGAACAAGTGGGCGAACGGGGCGTCGGGACTGACTTCCCACGGTTCGGCGAAATGAGCCTGACGGAAGAGAACCCGTACACAGGTCGCTTTGCCTTCCGATTTGATCTCAAGGGCCGCTCAATGGCCGCCCGAACCCTCCCCGGCATGATTCCGGTCTTGCCCATGGTTGACCACCGGATCTCGCTGCAGGTTCGGACAACCGACCTTGAGCGAGCCGGCGTTCGCGTCGTGGCCTGGTTGGAGGATTCCGAAGGCAAGGCCATCGACACCTCCCGCAGCGTCTCCGAGGTGCTGCAGGAAACCGAGGCCAACCGAAACCAGTGGCAACCACTCTCGGTGGTCGTCCCTGGACATGCCCGTGAAGCAGCCGAGCTGGTCGTGGAACTGCAATTGGTTCAACCCGATTTGCAATCCGGCACGCCGCAACCCATGGAACGCACCCGACCATCACTGGAAGACATCTCCGGCGTCGCCGTTTTCGATGACATCGTCATCGAGACTTGGCCACGACTGTACTTGGCGGATCCCAGCCGAATTGGGCTTCATACGGGGGGACCGCCAGTTGTTCATCTCCGAATCGACGACCCGGCACGTGGTCAGGTGAACTGGCACCTGGAGGTGATGGACAGCCATGGGCAACGTGTGCACACGATGACGGGGCGCGTGCCAGGCGACGGACTGGACAAGACACTGACCCTCCCCTTGGAGAAACGCGACTGGTACCAGGTCAAGGCATCTCTTGATGAACCTGACCGTGTCATGATCCAAGATGAACTCACCCTGGCGGTACTCAACGAATCGATCGTCAATCATGCCGAACCCAGAATCCGGTTGGATCTCACTGGAACGGAATCGAATGGTGGACAAGCCGCCTTAGCCGTTGACCTGTTGGGTCATCTCGGCCCAGGCGAAGCAGTCATTCCAGTGTGGCATGCCAACGTCACGTTCCAAGACTCATGGCCAGAGACGCTCAAGCATGTTGACGAGTTGATGCGGCTTGGCATTGAACCCATGCTCGCCTTGAACTGGATTCCACCGAACCATCGTGCCAAGGGACCTTTCGATTCCCGGGATGCCGCGAGGTTCCTGGCCACCCATCCAGAGACTTTGGATGGCACGGTCAACGCGGCTGTGATCGCCTGGGGTGATAGCGCCTCACGATGGCGAATTGGAAGACAAGAAGATGCCAAGCATCACCTGGATGCTGCTATCGCCTCGCTCCATGAACGCCTCAAGGGTCTCGTGGTCAATCTGGACATCACAGCCGCTGGCTTGGTGCCGCTCCAGGAAGCGACTAACACACCACCTCGTCAACAGATGCAACGATCGGCTATCCAACTCATCGAAGACTGGTGTGCCGATCAATCCACCATCCTGATCGCTGCGCCATGGCAACGTGGCACACGCGGCTTGGAACCGACACCCACGTACCCCATCCTTCAGACACTCATTCGAGCGTTGGCGGGTCGATCTGATGTGGCCATCCTTCCAGTGAGCCCAGGCTTGGAGGCCAGGTTATTGGAAGGTGGTGATCGTGCACCCATCATCATTGCCTGGCGTTCCCCAGATCAGGACAACTCTTCGGAAACCCTGGCACTACGACTACCAATGGATGCGACATTGGTGCAATGCCAGGATGCCCTCGGCAACGCAATCTCATGCCAACAAGCACGCCATGATGCCATCGTCCCCATCGATGATCTCCCCGTGATCATCGAAGGATTCTCGACGCCCACCATACGCCTTTTGGCACAACTTGAGATTGAGCCTCCACAGCTTGAAGCCAGCCTGCGGGTCCATGACCATGTCCTCACGCTAGAGAACACCCTGCCCGGATCCATGCATGGTCACCTGATTGCAAACGCTGGCGAAGGCGTCACCATTCGTCCCTCCGTCATTGGGTTAGACCTGCCACGAGGCGGCAAGTTAACCATGCCCATCGAAATCATCGTGACCACTCCATTGCCAAGCGGACCATTGGAAGTGAACCTGGACATTCGCCTGGATACGGGCCGTCGCATACCGATGACCACGTGGCTTGATGTGGGTCTCCCTGGATTGGAAGTCCAGTGGAGCCGACGTAATGCCCCCAACACGGAAGATCTGTTGATCGATTTGCAGGTGCGCAACCTGGGTACGTCCAACAGGCGTTTACATGCCACACTCGCGCATCCTGAATTGGACATGACCACACCAGCCCGACTTCAGATTGATCCCGCCGGCACGATCGCCCAGACCTTCCGCATCCCCGGAGGTGTCAGCACGCTTGAAGGCGGAGTGATCGCATTGCTGTTGGAAGATCCGGATGGTGATGGACGCCTCCGGGAGGTTCTGGTGGTTCCCGAACCAGAACGAACCGTTCTGGTCGATGAGCCCTCCACACCGTAGCGGGTCACCTGCTCAGGATGCAGGCACACAGCTAATTGACGCTGACGTTGTAGTCGCCATCGGCTGGCCGTTGGCGCATGGCCAGGAGCAGCATGTGCTCCAGGCGGAGCAGTTCCTCACGAACCAAGTCAGCTCGCCCCGCCACGGACGCCTCGGCCAGGATGGCATAGCGTGTGTTGGCATCCCGAACGAGTGCCGAAGCAATGATCTCCAGCAAGGTCGTGGTATCGACCTCCTGGGACTCCATGCACTTGAGCACCATCGTCACCGATTCAAGCATATGAAGATCGGTGTCACACAGCAGGGATTCCATCTCAGCCCGAACTGAATCAAGATTCACCTGATCAGGTGCAGGATCCATCAGCGGACGGAGCGTTGCCGATCGGTACAGCACGTCATCTTTCGGTTCGACCATCGAGATGATCCGAGCCCGGCAGATTCCATGTAACACGATCTGATATCCATCGGAGACACGTTCATGCTGCACGATCTGCCCGAGGCACACGACCGGTCGCAAGGACGGCGTCCCGCTGTAGTCACCTTGCCATGAATCATCGGCGAAGCAGGCCATGGCGATCTGGCCAGCCCGATCAAGCGTGTCCTCGACCATTTGACGATACCGAGGCTCAAACACATGGATCGGTGCCACGCTCTGCGGCAAGAGGATCGCCTCGGGCAGCGGGAACAGCGGCACCGGAAGGTTGAAGTTGACCCGAACCGATTCAGCCATCATGTAGGAGTGTAGCAATGCCAGTGGGTATCAGGCGATCGTGCCGTCCCGCCGAGCCTTCACCATGTACTGCTGAAGTGCCTGTCCAGGACAGGCCGTTGGTGCCAATTCCTGGTGCGTTTGGATCCGGGATCTGGAGACGCGGTACTGGCGAGATTGCTGTCCAAGGAATGATGCAATCGCTGCCTGCTGGGCTCGATTGAGCGACTGGCGGTCATAATTTCCAAGGACCACGACACCCAGGTTGCCCGGATTCTGGCCCGCCACGTGGGCGCCCTGGTACCCGAGGGGTCGACAGCACCAGACTCGCCCCGAAGGATCGATGGCGTAGTGATAGCCAATATCCCCGAAGCGTTGTGGCTTGCGTCTCAGGTGTGCCCGTCGAATGGACTCCAACCGATTGGCAGCTGCTTGGTAGGAAGTGTCCGTAAATGGCTGCATACCGTCATGGTGGATTGTGATGCGACTGATGGGTCGATTCTTATCCATTCGGGTGGGAACCGGATTCCCTCTCGCCCAGGCAGACCGGGCAATGGTGCCCGACGGGATCTGTGTCGCTGGCACGGGCGTCGCTGGCACCGTCTTGGGTGTGGAGGCCGAGGACCACCATGGATCTGGCAGATTGGAAACGACCGTCTTGGAACGGGTCGCACAGCCCGCCAGGAATAGGGAGCCTGCGATCACGAAAAAACGACGGCTCGACGACATCGCGTCGCGAGGGTCAGGGGTCGGTGTGCCGTTCGTACTGTCCATGTTGCTGTGCCGCTCCTGCCGATGATCGGGGCCCGGGTGCGATATCGACTCCAGCGACGGCTCGACTGAAGTATACCCCGGTTCAAGACCGCGCCAGCCCGCCTCAAATGCCCAGATTCCGCGGTCATTTCAGGGGCTCAAATCAGGTCGGAAACAGGTGTGGAAGAAGGCTGTTGCAGAGCCTGTAGAGGGCCTTTTCAAGGTATAATCCAGGGCCTGGAATCGGGCATCAATTGGTGCCGATTCATGGCCCTTTTCCATACCGAAAGTACACCTCGCTCATGGCCGATTCTTCACCTCCCCCGGCTGCCGCCGAGTACACCTCCGAGTCCATCCAGGTCCTTGAAGGCCTCGAGGCAGTTCGTAAACGACCCGGCATGTACGTGGGTGGCACCGGACCCAACGCTCTCCATCACCTGGTGTACGAAGTTGTGGACAACTCCATCGACGAGGTGATGGCTGGTCATGCCAGTCGAATCATCGTTCGGATCGGGGTCGATGGAACCTGCACCGTCAGTGATGACGGTCGCGGCATGCCCCTGGATCCGATGCAACACGACAACCCGACGATCAACGGTCGATCGGCTGTCGAAGTCATCATGACCGAACTGCATGCGGGCGGTAAGTTTGACGCAAGCGTCTACAAGGTCTCTGGCGGTCTTCATGGGGTTGGTGTCAAGTGCGTCAACGCCCTATCGCAATGGACCGAAGTGGAGATCATCAAGAAGGGTGTCGTCCACTCCATCGCCTTTGAACGCGGCGTGGTTGCGAAGCCTCTTCATGAAGTGGGCAAGCATGAGGGATCGGATACCTCGGGAACCCGAGTTACGTTCAAACCCGACCCGCAGATCTTCCCAGACACGGATTTTCGCTACGAAACGCTCCAGCATCGACTCCGTGAACTGGCCTACCTGAACCCGGGAGTCGAAATCCGACTCGTGGATGATCGTGTGGGGACCGATGGGAAACCCCGCAGTGACATCTTCCATTACGAGGATGGAATCGCTGGCTATGTTGCCTGGCTCAATCGCAGCCGAACCAAAGTCAGCCCCGTCATACGGGTCTATCGCGAGGATCCTGAAACGGGTCTTGGCTGCGACATCGGTCTGCAGTACACCGATGCCACCAACGAGAACCTACTGGCTTTCGGAAACACGATTATCAATCCCGATGGCGGGACGCATGTCTCAGGTTTCAAGACAGCATTGACAAGAACGATCAACAACTACGCAAAGAAAACGAACCTGCTCAAGGGACTCACTCCGTCAGGCGATGATTTGCGAGAGGGACTCACCTCGGTCATCTCCGTCAAGATCCCCGACCCTCAGTTCAACAACCAGACCAAGGAAAAGCTCCTCAACCCTGAGGTCGAGGGTTTTGTGAGCCGGGCCGTCGGCTCCGTCCTGGGCTCCTGGTTGGAAGAGAACCCTTCGGATGCCAAGCAGATCTGCTTCAAGGCAATCCTGGCAGCACAGGCCCGAGAAGCGGCCCGCAAAGCACGGGAACTCATCAAGCGCAAGGGCGCACTTGAATCCGGTGGGCTCCCCTCGAAACTGGCCGACTGTGTGACCAACGATATCGATCGTTCCGAGTTGTTCATTGTCGAAGGTGATTCCGCCGGCGGCTCCGCCAAAGGCGGGCGTGATCACGACACCCAGGCAATTCTTCCCTTGAAAGGCAAGATTCTCAATGTCGAGAAAGCCCGGATCGACAAAGTCCTGGCCTTCGAAGAGATTCGCGTTCTGATCCAAGCACTCCAATGTGGTATCGACGATGAGTTTGATATCTCGAAACTGCGTTACGGGCGAGTCATCATCATGACGGATGCTGATGTGGACGGATCCCATATCCGAACACTTCTGCTGACGTTCTTCTTCCGAAAAATGCCGGAGCTCATCCGGCAGGGCAAGATCTATATTGCTCAACCACCGCTGTACCAGGTGACACGTAAGAAGAAGAGCCGCTACGTCATTGATGACAAGGCGATGAATGAAGAACTGGTAGATCTTGCGCTCGCACATGCGGAATTGATCATTCGAACAGCTGACTGCTCATCCGAGCAAAGTCGGCTCTCTGGCGATCCACTTCGTCGCGTAGTCAAGATCCTCCACCGCATCTCGGACCTCGTCATCATCTCCCAGCGACGTGGTATCCAAGTGCCTGACCTACTGGCGGCCGCCCATGAAGATAGCCAAGGCCGGTTCCCACTGTTCCGCCTGTCATTCCCGACTGGCGAGCAATTCTTCTGGGAAGAAGAGGCTGCCCGCGCGTTTGCCGCCAGCCAGGGATTGCGATTGGATGATCTCGGCGAATCCACGGGGAATGGACAGGCCACTGAGACCGCGTCCCTCCGTGAACTTCACGAGAACCCTGAACTGGAAACATTGTTCGCTGAACTCGCCGAACACGGCATCGAAGCCGGGGACTGGGATCTTGTCCAAGAGGAATCTGTCACCGGAGAACGCCTGGCGACTCGTTTCGCCTGGATCGTCGACCCGGGCACAGACCAAGAGGACATTCAGGATCTTGCCTCCGTACCGGAGATCTTGGAAGGCCTTCGGATGGTGGGACGACGCAACATCGAACTCAAGCGATTCAAAGGCCTCGGCGAGATGAACCCGGAGGAACTCTGGGAGACAACGATGGATCCTTCATGTCGAACACTCCTGAAGGTCACCATGGATGCAGCATCAGAATCGGAAGAACTGTTCCATACCCTGATGGGTGAGGAAGTCGAACCGCGGCGGGCCTACATCGAAGACCATGCCCTGGAAGTTAAGAATATCGATGTGTAGGGTCGCTTAGCCGCCGACCAATGGATCAACTTCACCCGCCGACGCGAATCCTGCCGCCCGCAGGATGCAAGCATCACAACGCCCACAAGGTGTGCCCGCATCGCTGGGTTGGTAGCACGTACTCGTTAGCCCGTAGTCGACACCCAACACCAGACCACGGCCAATGATTTCCGCTTTGTCCATGTGTTGCAAAGGCGCATGGATTCGAATTTGATTCCCTTCCACCCCCGCCTTCGTCGCCAGGTTCGCGAGCCGCTCGAAGGCCTCTATGAAGGCAGGGCGGCAATCCGGGTAGCCAGAATAGTCAACAGCATTCACACCGATGAAGATGTCACGACATTCAATATGCTCGGCATAACCAAGGGCATGAGACAACATGATGGTGTTACGTGCTGGAACGTAGGTCACCGGGATCGCTTGATCCATCTCGGCACTTGGTCGATCAACCGGGACCTCCGGGCCATCCGTCAGTGCAGAACCTTGAAAGGCCGTCTGATCTAAAGTCAACACGTGGTGCTTCGCTCCAGCTGCTTTGGCAACGCGCGAAGCGCAGACTAATTCATGGCGGTGACGTTGCCCATAATCAAAGGTCAGCGCGTGAAGATCAAACCCCTCGTCGCCAGCCAGAGCAAGTACTGTGGCGGAATCCAGTCCACCAGAGAGCAGGACAACAGCTTGTCGGTTGTTGGTCATTCGGCACTAGAGTCCTGGAAGATCCGTCGAATCGTGAGCAGGATGATCCAGAAATCGAACCAGACAGACCAGTTCCGAATGTAGTGGATGTCGTAGAGCATTCGAACACGGTTGCTGGCTTCGCCACGAAGACCATGCACCTGGGCCCACCCCGTGATACCTGATCGTACATTCTGGCGAAGCATGAAGCCATGCCATGAATCGCGCGCATCAGCAACCTCTCCGGCCGCCAAAGGGCGTGGTCCAACCAGCGACATCTCGCCTCGCAGTACATTGAAAAGTTGAGGCAATTCATCCAGGCTGCTGCGCCGCAGCAACCGCCCTATACCGGTGACACGTGACGTATCACCCCGTTGCCACCGATCTGATGACGCCTCCATCTTGGCCTGCTCGGGTGTGAGTTCACGCATGGTCCTGAACTTGAGAATAGAAAACTCGCGACCGTTGGCAGTGTGGCGACGTTGTCGGAAGAAAACAGGTCCAGGTCCGGATAAGCGGATCATCAGGGCAGCGAACAACATCGGCAAACTAAACAAGATGATCGCCAGGAAGGATCCAATCAGATCCAGGCTCCGCTTGAGAATGCCACCCCAACCATTCAGTGGCGATTCACGCACGGACAGGATGGGAACCCCATCCAGATCACTGGTTTTCATGTTCATGATGAAGCGGAAGGTCAGGTCGGGCACCACGCGAACATCGACGGGGTAATTCCCAAGGATTGTCATGAGCTCTTCGATACGAGAGGCCATGACGTTGGGCAGCGCAATGAAGACACCGGAGGGAGATTCAGACTTCAGGACCGCCTCGAGATTCGAAAGTCGACCACGAACCGGCAAGCCCTCGACGGCTTCAGGCGGATCCTCTTCATCATGAGAAATGAAGAAGGATGGCTGGATACCGGTCCAACTATTGGAACGAAGCGTACGACAGATTTGTTGACCAGTCGGCCCAGTACCAATGATGGCCACAGGACGAATATTCAATCCACGACGCCGAGCCCAGCGAAGAATTCTACGGATGAGGTAGTGATTGAGGGTCATCCCGATGACTACCAGCCCACCCCACAGGACAAACTGGAGGTTGTTGAGAACAACACCGTCCGTCAATTCATTCCGAAAAAGCGTGAGCACGGTCACCAGCGAGATGGCCCCCACCACGACCGTCCTGAGTATGGCCTTGAACTCCCTCAGGAAATGCTCATCACGACGCGGTTTGTACAGTCGCATGATGCCGGCCACAGCCAGGAGAACCGGCGCTGCCGACCAAAATGGAATCATCGACGAGTCAACCAGTTGTCCGTAGGGTTTGAATCCTTCAAGCAACCGAAAACGAAGCCACCAGGCACCCCAGGTCGCTGCGGTAACGATGATCGCATCGCTCGCGACAAACAGGCTCAGGAAGATGTGATGACGTTCTCGCAACATGATCGAAGCTGCCTGAAATCAACCCAAAGGCAAACCGTGGCGGAGGATTGTCCCAACACGGCCCGAGGGATTCAATCCCGAGGCCTGGAAGGGGCTAGGAGAATCCTTCCAGGCCCTCACGAGGGTCCGGTAGTTCACAGGCCAACTGATCCAGAGCATCCTGACCGGCTGATGACAGCGTGTCAC
>JAYZAT010000163.1:0-6130 GCA_036339555.1 Planctomycetota bacterium | reverse complement strand
GTTCCGACAGCCCTCACCAATCTGCTGGGTTACATCGGAACCCACGGCTATCCGGAAGTTGGCCTGACCGAAGCGGATTGGGAGGGCGAGGAAGATTATGACTTGGTCACAACACATGTGAACAATCTCGCAATATTGGCTGGCACCAATGCTATGACCGGCACCGATCACATGGATGGCTACGACGCCATTGAATACTTCCTCAGTTGCCGCACTCCAGGCGTCTTCAACGTCACCCAAAATCTGGCAACCAACACCACCGGGCCTACTCTTCGCAGCATCGTAGAAAACGATGTCAATGGAGCGATCACGGCCGTGGGTTATGGCATTTACTACTGCATCGGTACCGATATCTGGGGACGTGAAGTCCTGGATATTGACGGCGGCCACTATGTCACTTTTACGCATGGTTATCGAAATGGCGATACCCGGAAAATCAGCTACCGGGATCCCGATGATGACAATAATTCCAGCACCCAGTCCGATTTCGAAAACGAGGCATATGACGTCGATGCCGTGTATTACACGCGAGCAAGTTCACTTTTCACCGCAATGTTCCAAGGCGGCCGCACAGGCAATCGCATCATGAGGACCGATGGCAACAAGTACCGCATGATTGAAGCTGTTGTCCACGTACGTCCCCGTTCCTGTTATTCCTGGGATTCAAGCTTTGGTCTCTTCAAGGTCGCCTGGGCAGGTGTCCTGGATGGTGTCCTGGAGCCGCCTTCGGCCGTTCCCGGTCCACAGGGCGAGAGCTTGCGTGATTTCACCATCGGACCCTTCAACAACATGATCTGGTACCTCGACAACCAATCACCGTCCACCGCATACGGTGTTCGCCTCAGCAACCATGAAGTCACCGAGTTTGAGTTGCCGCATGCCGGTACTGAGATTGCCTTTGGTCCCGATCACGCGATGATCATCCTGGGCGATGGCAAACTCAGCCGTCTTCATCCCTTCGCAGATCAGGGCGAAAATGCACCGCAGCCCAAGACTGTCCAGATCCCGGGTCAGCCCGAGTACCTGGCCATCGATGACGCCACGAAGAGTTGCTGGGTTGCTGATAATGGTGCACCAGGTGAAAACGAGCAGGGTGTCTACCAAATCCCCCTGATTCTTGACATGGAGCCCAACCTGTATGTCATGCCTCAGGGCTGGCGTAGTGACGTCGCCATCAAGGGACTTGCCATGACGGGCAATCCGGAGATGCCCCTGGCATTGCTGGGCGAAGATGGCGGAGTCAGTCTCTGCAAGCCAGCCAGCGGTCAGTTGATTGAACTCGACTTGATCTGGACCGATGGAACAATATCCAGCATCCAGTTCAACGATGAGGGCGACATGATGGCCTTCGGCCAAGAGGGCATGACGCTCTTCCGCCGCAACCAGGACAACTGGTCGGTGGTTGATGATCATCCCTTCAAGGACAAGGTACTTTCACCGAAGTCGGTGATGAGTCGCAATCGCACCAACTACGATCCTGAGATTCATGGTGTTGATAGTTGGAAGCAAATCCGTGATCCAAAGCCTGTCGCAGGTGACCTGGATGGCGATGGCGTCGTCGCCGTCGACGATCTGCTGATCGTGCTGGGTAACTTCGGCAACGACAATGGCGAAGGTGACTTGAACGATGATGGCATCGTTGGCATCGACGACCTGTTGCTCCTGTTGGGCAACTGGACGAACTGATCGATCCACATTCCGCCTTGCTTGACTTGATTTGTGACGCAGCCCCCTTGGCCACAGTGCCAGGGGGGCTGTCCTTATGTATTTTCCTTGCCTGAATCCAGCCGTTGCGAGACGATGGGATTGTCCGCGCCGGGCTATTGGCTCTGGCAGGAGGAGAGAAGGACCATGCGACTGCTCATTGCCTCGTTGATCGGCACCAGCCTGCTGCTGGCCGGGACTGCCTCAGCGGCCACCATCAATGTGCCGGGTGATTACCCGACCATCCAGGCCGCGATCGATGCGGCTGCACCGTATGACGAGATCGTGGTCGCTCCTGGTACCTGGACTGGCAACGGTACACCTGGCCCCGTCATCGATCTGCTTGGCAAGTGGATCACGGTTCGCTCGAGCAACGGCCCCGGCACTACCTTCATCGACGGCCTGGGGACCCGACGCTGCGTTGCCTTCCTGGGCGGAGAAACCAACGACACCGTGCTCGATGGTTTCACCATCATCAATGGCACCGACCCTCAATGGGGCGGAGGCGTCCTGTGCATGGCCGGTTCCAAGCCGTCCATTGTCAACTGCATCATCACCGAGAACACCGCCTGGGCTGGCGGTGGAATGATGAGTTGGGGCGAGCCTTCGCTCACGGATTGCTCGATCGTGGGCAACATGACGCCGGACAACACCTCGGTCAACAGTTATGCCGGTGGCCTCTATTGCTTTGGCGACGCGGTCATCACCAACTGCGACATCAGTGACAACAGCAGTTACTGGGGCGGGGGCGTCGTCTTCCAGGATTCTGACGGCCAACTGATCAACTGCACGCTTTCAGGAAACAGCGGTGAACACGGGGGGGCCATGTATATCCGGAACCAGTCACCGGTGATCAGCGGGTGCGACATTCGTGACAACACCGCCTCGAGCGCAGCAGGGGCCTACCTGTATACCGACAGCAGCCCGAACTTCCTGGATTGCTCCATCAAGGACAACGATGCCTCCGGCTTTGCCGGAGGCGTGCTTGCCTACCTCAATGGAGCTGCAATCTTCGACAACTGCACGATCAGCAACAACAGCAGTGCCGGCAATGGTGGTGCCTTCTGGATCTATGGATCCAGTGCCAACATGGAGATCACCAACTGCCGCATCACGTCCAACATTTCTGGGAGTACTGGCGGAGGCATCTACAGTGATCTTGGCCAAGTGACCTTGGTCGAAACCCTGGTCTGTGACAACACGCTGGATCAACTGGTCGGACCCATTACCGATGGCGGTGGCAATGAGATCAGCGAGACCTGCGCAGTCGGGGCCTGTTGCGATGGAGATCACTGCAGCTTCATCACCCAGGTCGACTGCGAGACGATTGCTGGCAGCACCTGGCTGGGTGATGGTTCAACCTGTGATGACTGCCTGACCATCAACAATGGCGCCTGCTGCCTCAACGAAGAATTCCGCGGAGCCAGCAACTGCATCATCACCGATCCCGTGAGCTGCCAGGACCTCGCCGGCGACTGGCAGGGGAGTGGAACCGACTGCACCGCCTGCATCCCGCCACCACAACCCGGGGCCTGCTGCCTGGTCAGTGGGTGCATCCTTCTTTGGCAGGACGAGTGCCTGTACATCGGTGGAACCTGGCTGGGCAATGACACGAGTTGCGACGACTGTCCTGACACAGGAGCCTGCTGTCTCTGTGAAGGTTGCCTGCAGACCTGGGAACAGGACTGCCTTGATGCCGGCGGTGATTGGCTGGCCAACACCGAGTGCGCCGATTGCCCGCCAACCGCCGAGGTCGGACCATGCTGCATGGCCAGTGGTTGCATCATGAATGCAACGGAACACGAATGTGTCGACAACCTCGGAGAGTGGCTTGGAGCCAATGGCGATTGTGCCGATTGCCCACAACCAGGCTTCGGTGATCTCAATGGCGACTGGGTCGTCGACATCGATGACCTGTTGATCCTGCTGGGTTCCTATGGCAACTGCCCCTGACAATCATCCGGCCGACAACCCATTTCAACTATCCTTGGTTCGATCCGCAGGTGCGAGACCCCGGCTGCTGCCCCTTGAATCAGCGATTCAGTCCAGCACGACCTCGCTTGGCGAATTCCAGCATGGCTTACAAGGGTTTTCTCTTGAACAGCACGTCGTAAACGTTGCATGATGAAGACATGACTACCTTGGAGTGCAGAGGACATGAGGAACAACCTTGAACCAAGGGGGATCGGGCAGCGTCGGAATGGAATTCGCTTTATCCAGAGTTCGGTTGGCCTGCTTGCTGCAGCCGCCGTTCTTCTGCCCTGGCAGTCCGCCGGGGCCAACTCGGGTGTGGATTGTCTCAACTCAGGGCCTGACCTGATCGTCGGCGACATCTTCGATGCCATCTCCTATGGCAGCGTTGGGAATCGCGCCGCCTTCTCGATCGGTACCGATGTGTGCAATGTCGGTGATGAGGTTGTCAACTGGATTGCTGAAACACCGGATCACCCGGTCTTCGACCGGTCGCTTTACCGCATACACGATGGACGGATCCAACAGATCGGACTGGCCTGGCTCAAGCATGGCTTCGGCGCGTTGCAGGATGACAGTTGTGGATGCGGTTGCGTACCGGCCGACTGGTCCCACCTGGGCGTTGGATGCTCAGATGCCTACAACGCTTCCTGGAATGGAATGCAAAGTCTCTCGGGCTCGCGACTGGAAGTCGACCCCTGGCCCGCTGCCTTCCCCTTTCCGCCAGCTGGATGGGAAGACACCGGCGACACGATTTTCAGACGGCTGAACGTCCTTCACGATGATATGGATCCCGCGGTGTATCCCGGGGCCGTCTACTTCGCAGAAGCACACGTGCTGACCCCACATGAAACGGTCTCCGGTAACCAGCTCAACAACTTCTCGTCTCGACGTATTTCATTTGTCCCCTCTGGAGACACTTGGGTCCTGGTGCTTGAGGATCAGACCATTGCCGGCCAGCCTGTCCTGCAGGCCTGGGCTGACATGGACCCGGAGGTGGTCGTTTCAGAGATACAAGTGCCCGGTGATGGGCGTGTCCTCATAGCCGTTCGGGTACAGGACGAGGGTGACGGCTGGTACCGATACGAGTATGCCGTCGAGAACCTCGACTACGGCGGGTCTATTCGCTCGCTGCGTGTTCCCTTCAGCGAGGCGGCAACAGTCGAGGGACTCAGTTTCAGTGATATCGATTATCACAGCGGGGACTCAGTCGCGGGAACCGACTGGCTTAGCCAAATCGACGAATCCTCGGTCACCTGGTCAACGGATGATTGGTCGACCGATCCCTGGGCCAACGCCATTCGGTGGGGAACGACCTACTCATTCAGCTTCCGAGCCAACATCGAGCCAATCAAAGGCCTGATTGAGTTGGACTCCTTCATGCCCGGCATGCCATCGGATATGACGGTCGTGAGCCTGGTGCCTCGCACAGAACCCATTGATCCATGCACCTTGCCACCGGGCCCGTGCCCCCGAGATATCAACGGTGATCTCCAAGTCACCACGGATGATGTGCTGCTGGTACTGGCCAACTGGGCTCAATGTGGTGACGGAACCTGGCAACCCATTGGTGACATCGACTATGACTGCTGCGTCACGGTCAACGATCTGCTGATGCTGATCGATGGGTGGGGCCAGGATTGTCGCCCCAAAGGGGCATGCTGCCTGGCCCAAGCTGGTTGTCAGGACGAACTCCTTGAAGATGATTGCCTGGCCCTTGGTGGGGACTGGCAAGGCGATGAGAGTCAATGCGCGACGGCCAACTGTCCCGAACTTGGGGCCTGTTGCCTGACCGATGGCTCGTGTATCGAAGATTTGTTGCCGGAGTCCTGTGTCGCCCAAGGCGGGCTCCCGCTGACCGGCGGCCAGAGTTGCGCCGACTGCCCCCTGATGGCTGACGCGTGTGCCGATGCAAGCGAAGTCAACGAAGGCATCGTTGCCTTTGACACTCGCCTGGCGACAACCGACGGGCCGATCGATCCAGAATGCGAGTACTACGATAAAGGCGAGATCGGCAACGATATCTGGGCGATCTATAGTCCGACGGCAGATGGCACGCTGGTGCTCAGCACGTGCGGCACGGCCGACTACGACACCGATTTCGCCATCTACGACGGCATCGATTGCGTGGATCCAGTTGTGCTGGGTTGCAACGACGACTTCGAAGGTTGCCCCGACTACTCCTCGTACATGGAAGTGCCTGTGCTTTTCTCCAACCAGTACCTGATTCGGATCGGTGGCTGGGAAGAAGGCAACGTAGGGACAGGCACATTGTTGATCGAACTGAATGAGGGCGAATAAGACAGACCTCGTCTGATGCCATCGAGCATCCAGACCAATGCTTCCTCCCCCCCAGCCCCCGCGTTCACCTGGACGCGGGGGCGGTTTTCGTGGTTCTGCAGATCGGTGGGGGGGTACCTGGGCAGCCTCGGAAGGCTATTTCCCTTGATCAGAG
>JAYZAT010000162.1:0-43698 GCA_036339555.1 Planctomycetota bacterium | reverse complement strand
AACAGAACGCTGCGACGATCGTTTTCATTATTGCTTGAAGCATTGGCCAATCGGTCAGCTAGGATGAGTACGGACGCAATGCCCGAGGCGTTGTCGTCAGCGCCATTGTGATACTGCGTGGTATTCCTTCGGCGTGAGCCGGTATAGCCAGTTCCGAGGTGATCGTAATGGCCGCCTACGACCAGCCACTCGTCGGCGAGTTTGCCTCGACCGGGAATCACCCCGGCGACATTGCGGGTCGTTGTGCCTGGCTTATTCAACTCCGTACGGATGGTTACGGGCGATGTTTCGGATAAATCAACGGTATCGATTCGATCGCGATCCGCTGCCTTGCGGAGATCTGCCAATCCGGATCCCTTGGGATGGGCCGCAGAGAGCAGGGCATCCGCTTGCTTGGCAGAGAGGTGGATTACCGGGACATCCGCTCGTGGTCGGTAGCCCCTGGAGGACTGCAATGTTTCCAGGCCGTTCCTGCCATCAATAGCCTTGGGCGGGGTCACCATGATCACGCCGGCGACGTTCCGGTCCAAGAGGGCCTGCATTTTCTGACGGATGCCCGAGTGTCCTGAGAAATTCTCATTGGCCCATCGGCTCATGCCAGAGGCATCGAGCGGTTCGTAGCGGAGCATCAGCGCGATTCGTCCACTGAGGTCTTCATTATCGCCAAAGCTGTCGTAGCCATCGACGCCATCCTCGATGGCATAGCCAACGAATGTGATGGGGGCGGTGATCTCACCGCTGGCGGAGTTGGACAGCACCGTGTAATCCTCGCCATGGATCAAGTCATCGCCATTCGTGGAGACATACGAATCCACCAACTTTGGTGCTTGCCGACCCATTTGGAACGAGAACGGTTGCCGCCAACTTGGTTCGCCATCGCTGTTGGTAAAGGCGGGCTGTAGGCCCGAACGTGCGAGATGGAACTCCATGTACTCTGTGGCCAGGTCATCACCATGTGTGCCAGGCTGACGGCCTTCCATCCACGGATTGGCCAACGTGTTGACATGCTGGTACCAGAGGGCCACGTCCGGATGCTGATTTCGAAAGTAATCGGCAAGATCAATTTCAGCGTATCCAGTTCCCTCAGAGGTAAAGTCACGAACGGATTCATTGAATTCGACAACGGTACCTGGTTCCTGGGCAACTACGCTGCCAACCAGAGCGAAGGGAACGATGAGTCGATTGATCGGAACCATGGTAGGAACGCTCCCTTCGGTAAGACATCAAGATCGGCGATGACCGGCCAGTCGCCATTCCGAATGGTATGGCAGTCTGCCAGATGATGAAGGCCAGCAGCACGATCCAGCACCGAAGTGCGGCATCAAAGCCTGAAGGGCCCGCCATACTGACCGAGGGTAGGCCAGATGATGAAGGCCAGCAGCACGAACCAGCACAGGAGTGCGGCATCAAAGCCCGCCAGCAAATCGTCCAACAGGACCCCCCAGCCGGCTGAAAGTTTCTGGAGATTGCGGATCGGAGGTGGCTTGAGGATGTCCAGGATTCGAAAGGCGATAAAACTGAAACCGCAGAGAATCGCCAGCCAGGTGGTCGATGGTTCCAGCCAAGCCCAGGGCAGCAGGAGAAGGGCCAGGGCCTGCCCCGCCACCTCGTCGATGACAACTTGTCCAGGGTCCTTCTTTCCCCAGTGTTGTTCGGCCCAGGGGCCAAATGCGATGCAGGCGATGCAGGCGAAGATCATCAGGATCGCCATTCCAACTTGAAGAACCCAGGCCTCTCCAGTCAGGCCAAGAAGGAAGCCAATCGCCACTGTAACCAACGATCCCCATGTGCCTGGAGCAGGTTTGAGCAAGCCTGCGCCGCCGGCTGTCATGATAAGTAGCCGGGTATGACTCACTGGTTGTTTCCATGACCTTGAGCCGTCTTATTGTCAGTCGCCGCTTGGACATGGGCCATGCCCTTTAAGTAGGGCACCCCTGATGCCAACGTGACAGCGACGGTTGTCCAAGCAATCACGGCACAGGCCCAGCCGGACCAGGGATGCACGGTTGCTGGCAAGTCGACAGCGAGGACCAGGATGACGGGAACAGCGATTGACTGGAACACCATCTTCACCTTGCCCAGTTGCTTGGCACCAAAGGCGACACCCGAACCTTCGGCCACAGCACGTACGGTTGTCACGAAGAGTTCACGGGCGAAGATGACGACGACCATCCACGTGTAGACACCGGTGGCCATTTCAAATGGTGCAGGCGTGGCTTCATGATCGGGGATGGCGAAGCGGGGACCGGCCAAGTAGACGAATGCTCCCAGGATGAGCAACTTGTCACAGAGCGGGTCCATGATCCTGCCGAAACTGGAGGTCACCTTCCATTTTCGAGCCAAGTGCCCGTCCAGGACATCCGTGGCGGCTGCGAGAATGAAGAGAAGCACGGCGATGTTGGCGATGACGACCCCGGTATCTGGAAATCGATAGAACTCCAGGATGACGAAGAAGCCGACAGCCATCGCGGCCCTGAGCATCGTCAGGAGGTTCGGTATCGAGGCCCTGGCAGGCCAATGTGCCTGGGATGACATCACCCGCATCCTAAAGCCAGTCGAGGTTGACTGGAAAGTGAACGGGCCCTGGAGGGCTCTCTCAAGGTGATTGCTACGGGCTTGCTGGGGGCCGGCCCCGCTCATGGGTGGCCAACTGGGCTACCCCGGTTGCGGGCCCTCCCAAGCGGGTCTATCGTGCCAATCTCCACCCAGCCCTGAGACACCTCCCGGTCTCGGGGAGGCTCCAGAACAAGGAGGTGGCCTGGAGGCCCTTGGACTCACCCGGATGGACGGGATCTTGCCCTATATCGAGTGCTTCGCAGCCCTCGTGGCCCTGTACCTCCTGCTAGGTCGAGGTGGCCGCGGCGCTAAGGCCCTGGGAATTCTTGGGGGCTTTGCTGCCCTGGCGTGGATCTACGTCACGGCGGGCAATTCGATCGTTGGAGGCGAAGGGGTAGGGCGGGAGGTTCTCTTCCTCATCTTCGGTGCGATTGCGATCTCAGCAGCGGTTCGCATGATCACCCATTCTCGGCCGGTCTACTCAGCGATCAATTTCGTCTTCGTGGTGCTCTCCTCAGCGGGTCTCTTCCTGCTGCTGGAGGCAGAGTTCATGGCATTCGCTCTGGTCATTGTCTATGCCGGGGCTGTTTTGATTACCTACATGTTCGTCTTGATGCTGGCTCAACAGGCATCTTCACCAGACAAGGTGACTGAGGTTCCCGAATACGACCGCGTGGCTCGTGAACCAGCAGCGGCTGTGACGGTTGGTTTCATTTTCCTGGCGACGATCTTTGGTGCGATCTACCAAGGGATCCCCTCGATGCCGCCTCCGGCGGGGCTGATCGAACGGAACGTAGCTCGAGCGGAAGTTCTCCAAGGCTTGCCCAAGCACTTACGAGCAGCCGTTGAAGAAAGTGCGCCGACGTTCCAGTGGCCACCCGAACTGGATGGCAACAAGAACATGGTTCATGCGGATGACCAAGGCATCTACGTGGTAGGCACCACGGACGCCGGTTCGCATCAGACGGTGCGACTGCCCAAGTCAGCGGGTCCTCGCAATACACAATTCGTTGGTTGGGATCTTGTGGCACGATTCCCAGCGAGTTTGGAAATAGCCGGGGTCATTCTGCTGTTGGCGATGTTCGGCGCTGTCATCTTGGCCCGACGCCAGATCGAGCATGGTGAAGATGAGCTGCGTGAAGCTGTTGGTCTGACCCGAATACACGATTGGGATGACGACCCGTCGGCAACCGAGGAGGGCTCCTCGGCATGATGCTCATTGCTTCAGCCTTCGGACAACTCGCCTTGGCTCACTACCTTCTCTTGAGCGGGGTGCTCTTTGTCATAGGGATGGTTGGTTTCCTCTCAAGGCGAAACCTGATCGTGATGTTCCTGTGTACGGAACTGATGTTCCAGGCAGCCGCCATCGCTTTTGTCGCCGTGGGGCGGTACTACTACGACTTCTCTGGCCAAGTCTTCGTGATCTTCATTCTCACCGTGGCAGCTGCTGAAGCTGCCTTGGCATTGGCCTTGGTTGTCCTGCTGTTCCGTCGGAAGCCAACTCTGAATGCAGAGGACTGGAGGGATCTGAGCGAATGATCCTTCCCTCCTTGATCCAGGTCCTCACGCTGGGTGTTTCTGAGACAGCCATGCTGGTTCCACATGCCGATACCGAGCCCGTCGCCACGAGCGATGTGGTGGTGGCAACCCAGCATTGGTGGGCAGGTTTCATCCTGTACTTGCCATTGATCTCCCTCATCCTCTGTGGTCTCTGCGCAGCGATGAAGGTGAAGACGAAACTGCCAGCTTGGATTACCACGGCATGCTTATTGGGATCATTCGTCTTCTCTCTGCTGCTTTACTTTGATTACGGCGGATCACCTGAGCTCATTCCGATTCTGTCTTGGATCAACCTGAATGATGCCGGGGGGAATTTCGCAGGGTTCTCCGCCAACTTCACGTTGTATGTCGATTCGCTGTCGCTTCTTTGGGTGATGTTCGTGACGGGCCTCGGCACGTTGATCACCTACTACGCCAGCGAGTACATGGAAGCCGACCTCGGAAAGGGGTATACGCGTTTCTTTGCCGGCGTCAGCGTGTTCCTGTTTGCCATGGTAGCGCTCGTGCTCGCAGACAACCTGCTCATGCTGTACTTGGGCTGGGAAGGTGTGGGATTCGCCTCTTACTGGCTCATTGGCTACTACTACCAGCGACCTTCTGCCGTTGCCGCTGCGAAGAAGGCCTTCATCATGAACCGCATTGGCGACCTTGGGTTAGCCCTTGCGATCTATTTAATCTGGACGACGTTTGGAACCATCCAATACGACGAATTAATTGATGTGCTTCGGAATGGATCATGGAAAGAGGCGTACGAGGGCTGGACCATCGACGCTATTCCGTGGTTCTTGATGCTGGCGGCTTTCGGGAAGTCTGCGCAGATTCCACTCTATGTCTGGCTTCCAGATGCCATGGAGGGTCCGACGCCGGTGTCCGCACTGATTCATGCGGCGACCATGGTGACTGCCGGCATCTATCTTGTTGCTCGGACCTATGAATTCTTCCTGCTCTCGCCTGAATCACTGCATGTCGTTGCCTGGATCGGGGGAATCACCGCCTTGGTGGCAGCCACCATTGGGCTCGCCCAGTACGACATCAAGCGGATCATGGCCTATTCGACTGTGTCGCAACTTGGCTTCATGTTCCTTGGGCTGGGTGTTCTCACAACCTATGGAGCCGCCTACCACGTCTTCACGCATGCCTTCTTTAAAGCCGTGCTCTTCCTGACCTGCGGTGCCATCATGCATGGCTTCGCCGGACAACTTGATCTGCGAAAACTTTCAGGTTTGATCCGGATACCAGGTTGGCGCATTACGTCAATCGCCATGCTGATTGGATGTCTGGCTTTGGCCGGCTTCCCGCTCACATCGGGCTATTTCTCCAAGGATGCGATCTTGGCGGAAGCGTTCATCAGCCAGGGACCAGGGTTCGAAGCCCTGGGTTGGATCGCAATCTTCACAGCTTTCCTGACGGCCTATTACACCTTCCGCGTGTGGTTCCGAGTGTGTGCCGGGAAGGTGGAGTACGAACCCGGTGACGAACATCATGGTGACGATGATCATGGTCATCATGGCGGAAGTTTCCATCCGCACGCACCACGTTTTGCGATGAACTTCGTCATGGCAGTGATTGCCATTGGGGCACTCGTTGCAGCTGTGCCGTACTTCCTGGACACCAAGGCAGATGATGCCCTGACCGGTGGCTGGGTGGCGGACATGGTGCACGACTCGACCGCACAAGGTGGTTTACCGGGGCTGGATCGACATGGCCAGTCCATAGGTGATCCTGTCGAACACGGCCATGATGTTCATCACGGTGATGGCGACCATGCGCATCCCACCATTCTTGGTATGGATCCACACATGGCGATGTACATCATCTCCGGTGTCGTCGGTGGGCTGGGCCTGTTGTTGGCTGCCTGGTTGCATCTATTCCGTCGTCAGGATGCGGATCGACTCAAGGCAGCGCTCCAAAGGCATTGGTGGATCGCTTGGCTGCCACGAGCCATGGAGCGCAAGTGGTACGTGGATGAGGTCTATCACGGACTCATCCGGGCCCCGTTGTGGGTCGCCAGCCATTTGATGTATGCCTTTGATCGATTCCTCATTGACGGGTTGCTGGTCGACGGCATTGCCCGGATCCCGCGGATGATTGCCCGTTGGTTCCAGCCATTGCACAACGGCATCGTGCAGTCCTATGCGGTGACGATGGCCGGTGGCCTCGCCCTCATTGCCTTGCTGATGATCCTGTTCATCCAGTTCTGGAAGGTCGGGGGTGGCGGATGATCTGGGGATGGATCCTGCTACTGCTGCCAATTGCGGGGGCCCTGGGTGTGGTCGGATCGTCTGCTCGCGCGGCGAAGTCAGTGGCCTTGTTGACGACGCTGGCGACCTTTGGGGTCAGCATTGCGGCGGCCATTGAGTTCAAGGTCTGGGGCTCAGGCGATTTTGGCCTCGTCTCAAGTATTCCCTGGCTTTCCGAGGTTGGCATCAACTTGTCAATTGGAGCTGACTCTGTCGCGATGATGTTGGTCTTGCTCACCACGCTCCTGATGCCCCTGGCGGTGTTGGGATCTTGGACCGCGGTGAGCGAGCGGTTGAAGGAGTATTACGGCTGGTTGCTGTTGATCGAGGCGGCCATGATCGGTGTCTTCCTGGCACGAGACCTGGTCTTCTTCTACATCTGCTTCGAATTCACACTCGTTCCCATGTATTTCCTGATTGCTATCTATGGTGGCTCAGGTAGGGCTCGGGCATGTATTAAGTTCTTCCTCTATACCTTTACCGGTTCACTGATCGCACTGGTGGGGTTCCTCTACGTGGCATGGTGTTATGCCGAGTCCACCGGGACCTGGGATTTCGAGATTGCGACGTTGTGCACCTTTGCGGCGACCGAGTTGTCCCTGGGGCAACAGCTTTGGGTACTTGTCGCACTGGTGATCGGTTTTGCAGTCAAGATCCCACTGTTCCCAGTGCACACTTGGCTTCCATTGGCTCATACCGAGGCGCCCACGGCCGGCTCCGTGATTTTGGCAGGCGTGCTTCTGAAGTTGGGTACCTATGGAATCTTCCGATTTGTCCTACCCATGACGCCCGATGCCGTGGTGGAGTGGGCGCCGATTCTTGGAATTCTTGCGATCATCGGAATTCTTTATGCCGGACTGATCTGCTGGGTGCAGACGGATGTCAAGAAACTCGTCGCCTATTCTTCCGTGAGCCACTTGGGTTTCTGTGTTCTGGGGCTGTTTGCCTTGAATCCGTTGGGACTTCAAGGTGCAGTGCTCTACATGATCAACCACGGTCTCTCGACCGGCGCCTTGTTCTTCCTGGTCGGCATGATGTACGAGCGGTATCACACGCGTGACATGAATTCGATTGGCGGTCTGGCCAAGCGCATGCCCATCTGGGCCTTCTTCATGGTCTTCTTTGTACTCGCTTCGGTGGGCTTGCCCGGGCTCAATGGATTTGTCAGCGAGTTCCTGTGCCTGATCGGTACGTTTGCAGCGGGTGAATCCGGGAGCTATCCGGGTGTGCTTGGACCTTGGTTCGCGGCCTTTGCCGCCTTGGGCATGATCGTTGCCGCGATGTACCTATTGATCATGGTGGGCAAGATTGTCTTTGGCGCGTTGAAGGAGCCGGTGAACGAGGATCATCACGATTTACCGGCCGATCTCTCGCCGCGAGAAATCATCGTCTTGGCACCGCTGGCTGTGTTGTGCGTACTACTGGGTATTCAACCCGGGATTGCCATGGATGCGATGGATGGTTCCATCAACGAGACGCTCGCGGTGTATCCCGACATCGTGAAGGGTGCGATCCAACAGGTGACTGATGCCGGTTCGACGGTGTTGAGGGGAGGAATGAACCAATGATGTCAATGAGTAATCATCTTTGGTTCCTCATTCCCGAGGCCATCCTGTTGGTGGGGGTCGTCTTTACGGCGATCACGGGACTGGTGCGATCGGTCTCGGTGAGGCAACTGGCACCGGCAGTGGCCGCTGTCTTTGTCGTGGCTTCTGGTGTCGCATCGGTCTTTGTCTTTGCGCCTGACCGGCTGGATACATCGGCGTTCCTTATGCCCGCCCTGGGACGGTGGGTGGGTGTTATTACAGCGGGCATTGGCCTGATTCTCATCATTGCTTCGGTTGGCCGAGTTGATCGACGGTTGGAACAGTCGGTGGCTGCGGGCCGTTTGCGATTTGATCCACTCCGATCGAGCCGCGGGGAGTACTACGCCTTCATGCTGTTGAGCCTGGCGGGGCTCATGCTGGTCTGCACTGCCAACGATCTGATCTGGCTCTTCCTGGCACTGGAGCTGACCTCGTTGCCAACCTATGTGCTGGTTGCAATGAGTCGTACCAATCGACTCGCTCAGGAAGCAGCCATGAAGTACTTCTTCCTCGGGGCCATGTCTGCTGCGATTTTCCTCTACGGATTCGCCTTGCTGTATGCCGCGACAGGGACGATCGAGTTTGATGGAATGCGTGCTGCACTCAAGGCCCAGGCGGCCGAGGGCGAGCTGGGCGCCTTGGCTATCGGAGGTCTGTTGCTGTCGTTATTCGGCATCGGTTACAAGCTCGCGGCAGCGCCGTTGCATCTGTATGCAGCGGACGTGTATGAAGGCGCTTCTGCGCCGGTCACCGCCTTTCTGGGATTCGTGCCAAAGGCCGCAGGTACGTTGGCGATCATGGTGCTCCTGGTGGCAACGGGGCTCGACGAACTGATGGCGTTGTTGCCATACCCGATTCTGATCATGCTCTGGGTTGTCGCAGTGCTCACGATGACTCTTGGCAATATTGGTGCGTTATTGCAGCGTTCGGTCAAGCGGATGCTGGCCTACAGTTCGATTGCACACAGTGGCTACATACTCATCGGGATCATTGCAGGCCCGGGACTGGGCTATTCGGCCGTCCTCTTCTATCTCCTTGCCTATGGCATCGGGAACACGGCGGCCTTTAGTGTGCTCAGTGGATTAGAAAGACGCGGAGAAGAGTTGACGACCTTGGAAGACCTCGCAGGTTTGCGACAGCGCCATCCCGTGATGGCAGCCGTACTAGCCATCTCCTCGGGATCGCTGCTGGGCTTCCCGCCATTGCTGGGGTTCTGGGGCAAATTGTTATTGTTTATCGCTGGTATCCAGACAGGTCACCTGGTGCTCGTAGTGATTGCTGCCGTCAATAGTGCGATCAGTGGTTGGTACTACCTGAAACTCGTCGCCGTTCCAATCATGGCAGCACCGACAGCACGCAGTGAGTCGGTGGAACGCGGTCCGAGCAACTGGCCACGTCTGGCCGGCATCGTCATGGTCGTGGCCACCTTGGTCTTGCCGGTGTTCCTGGGTTGGCTGGTGGCGGAATCCAATGACTCGGCCCGTACGAGTCAGGCGGTCATGGCTGATCAACTTCAATCCGAGACAGAGGACAACTCAGGTCGACTCGCTCGGCTGTCTGCCTTGGAAACTGCGTTGCAGGGCCCAGCCCAACGCTGATACCGCGGTCCATACCAACATCATTGCCACGCTGGATTGCCAGGGACCTTCTTGGTCGACTCCATTGGCGAGCCCAATGGCTGAGACCAGCAACATCAGGCCTCCCCAACCGCAGGTCATCAAGAGCAAGGCTGCTCGTGGCAACATCAAGCCCAGTAGCAGTCCTAACACGAGTCCTGCTATCGCACCGAAACCAATAATCAGTCGATAGATTTGTGGCAGTGTTGACCAAGTGATCTGCAACTGTCCCCAGGTCTCTTGTAATGCGTCATGAAGAAGAATTCCCACATGGTCCAGGTCTTCTGAATGGTTACTGGCCACATCCGCATCCGTTTGATGAAGACAGACAGTGGATGCCACTATGGTCGGCAGGGGTGTGAGCGGCGTTTCCAACTGGGGATCAAAAGCCGCCCAGGTCAGCACCAGGCCAACCAACCACAGAGCAAGGACCAGGCCCATCAACAGGGCGGTGAGAAACCGAGCAAGCAGGAAGGCGATGCAGAGTGCCACGATGGCGCCCAAACCCATCATGAGCCAACTGGGTACAGGGATTTCAAGCCCTGCCCAAATCATCCACCCCATGAGCGTCCCCAGGACCAGGCCCGTGATGGCGACACCCAGGCGTATCACAGTCCCACCCGCCAAGAGCAGCAGGATCCCGCACAACCCACTCAGGATGAGCCAAGCCTGGGATTCAGGGACAAGGGGGGTTATCGAGGAGGGAAACATGCATGAGGACTATCGGCATTTGGTGCTCTCTCGTCCTCCCGGTAGCATGCCGCGATGAACTTTGAATCCCATGGACGTCTATTTCACACACGGCCCTTGGTGGCAGTGATCCTGTTTTCAGCTCTTTTCTGTGTTTCTGCCGAGGCCAACATGAGCCCAGACGCCGCCAATCATGAATCGCGTCAGGCCAATCGCCTGGTGAACGAGACCAGTCCCTATCTCCTGCAGCATGCGTACTACCGAGTGGATTGGTATCCCTGGGGTGAAGAGGCCTTCGAGCGTGCGAGATTGGAAAACAAGCCCATCTTCCTGAGCGTTGGGTATTCCACCTGCTACTGGTGCCATGTCATGGAGCGGGAATCCTTCGAAAATCCCGAAGTGGCTGAATTCATGAACGAACATTTCATCAATATCAAGGTCGATCGAGAAGAACGACCGGATGTGGATGATGTCTACATGACGGCGGTGCAGTTGATGACCCGTCGAGGCGGCTGGCCCATGTCCGTGTTCATGGAACCCAATACGCTCAAGCCCTTTTATGGCGGCACGTATTTTCCGCCACAGGATCAAGGCGGTCGCCCTGGATTCCTGACACTCGCTGCCAAGTTGAGCGAGGGTTGGAATCTCCAAGAAGAGCCTATTCGTACCCAGGCGGATAAAGTTGCCGACGCGGTTACCACCCAGATGGGTGAACGGCCCGCGGCAGTTCCCGTCGGCCGGGACGAAGTTGATCGATCGATCTCGGAACTCCTGTCTCGCTACGATGCGACCGATGCGGGGTATGGCCAAGCACCCAAGTTCCCGATGCCTGTCACGCTTGACTTGCTCATGGAAACGGGCTGGGACATTCCCGCCGTTCGTGATTCCCTGTTGCATACGCTCGATCGGATGGCCATGGGGGGCATGTATGACCAGATCGGTGGAGGCTTTCACCGCTACAGCACGGATGGTCAATGGTTAGTTCCGCATTTCGAGAAGATGCTCTATGACAATGGAATGCTTGCCTCGGTCTATGCCAAGGCATGTGAGCGCACGGGTGATGATTTTTATTGCGCCATTGCCATGGAAATCCTCGACTACACCTTGCGTGAGATGGTGGCGGAGGGCGGCGCTTTTCTGTCAGCTCAGGATGCCGAGTCCAACGCGCGTGAAGGCGAGTCCTACCTCTGGACTCCGGAGGAAATGCGAGAAGTTTTGGCTGCCGGTGATATGGATGAGACGGATATCACGATGGTGCTCCAGGTCTATGGTCTTGACCGAGGTCCCAACTTCCGGGATCCCCATCATCCTGGCGAGCCGCCCAAGAACGTCGTGCATCTCGTTGAACGCCCCGACAAACTGGCTGCGAAGCATGGCCTGGAAAGTGGGGCGTTCCATAAGAAGTTGATCGAAGCCAACACGTTGCTCCTGGAACGTCGTGATACCAGGGATCAGCCCATCACTGATGACAAGATTATTGTGGGTTGGAACGGTCTGATGATTGGGGGCATGGCCGATACCGGTCGCCTGTTGGAAGAACCTCGGTATACAGCGGCAGCCCAGCGGGCCGCCGAGTACATCCGAACAAACATGTGGTCAGAAGAAGGTGGTCTGATGCGGACCGCTCGAGATGACCAGGTCAAGATCGAGGCGTTTCTCGAGGATTATGCGTTGCTGGTCCGGGGTCTGATTTCGCTCTACGAGGCCACCGGTGATGAGCAGTGGCTGATCTTTGCGGAGCAACTGGCTATGCAAGCTCGGGTACGTTTCTGGGATGAGACACTTGGCGGTTGGTATGACACTCAGGATGGCCAGGCCGACCTCTTCGTTCGTGGTCGTGACCTCTACGATGGGGCCCTGCCCTCCGGAAGTGGAACGATGTTGATGGACTTGGTGCGGCTGCGGGATGCCCGTGGCGATGAACGCTGGGATGAAGACATTCGCGTGGCTATCGATTCGGCGAGTGCGTCCATCCAGCGATCTCCAGTCAGTGCCGCCAAGTCGACCCAGGGACTCGCTCGCGTTCTCCGAGATCATCCTTCGGTTCTCAAGAAATCGACTTCCCAGGCGGCAGTCCAGGCAGGTCGGGTGAAGATGTCAGTTGAACCCTCGGTCGTGACACTGAGCTCGAGCGGTTCTGTCCAGGCCGTCATCCTCCTGGAAATCGAGAAGGGTTGGCACCTGGCATCTCCAAAGCAGACGGACCCGTTTGCCATTGGGATGTCAATTGCCTCGTTGGATCCAAACCTGGCTGTGCAGGCCCAGTGGCCTGAAGCCCATGCGTTCCAAGGCGTGGATGGTCCCATCAACGCCTACGATGGCACGATTCGTATCCCCATCATCCTCACAGCGACCGGGCCAGTCGAGACCGAGGCCCGGGTCATGTTGAGTTGGCAAGCTTGCAATGATCGAGTCTGTGATCGTCCACAGACCGAACGGATTCCGTTGACGGTGAAGGGTGCCGCCCAGGAATGAGTGTTGGCAGGGAACATCCCGGAACGCTTGAGATCGCGCTGCTGTCAACCGGCGGGACGATCGAGAAGACTTATGATGCCCGCCAGGGCAAGCTTCATAACGAGGACAGCGTGCTCGATCACATCCTTGCGGATCTCGTCATCGAGAACATCAAACTGCGTCGTGTCCAGGTCATGGCCAAGGATAGCCTCGACATGACGGAGGAAGATCACCAGCACATTGCAGCCAAGGCGATCGAGGAATCCAAACGCTGCCACGGTGTGGTGATTGTGCATGGAACGGACCGCCTGTCTATCACGGGCGAAATCATTTATGCAGCAGGCCCAACTGTCTCCCCAATCGTGCTGACCGGGGCGATGCGTCCTTGGATTGTTCGCAACAGCGATGCCTACCAGAACATCACGGAAGCCCTGTTGGCAGTTCAACTCCTGGCACCGGGGGTCTATGTCTGCATGCATAGCCGAGTGCTTGAGTTCCCAGGGATCGTGAAGGATCGTGACGGGTTGCGATTTATACACTCAACAGAAGTTTCACAGACTGATTCAAAGTGTTCGGTGGATTCATGAGCCAGGGAACAGAAAAAACAGATTCACCACAAACGGCGGATACGCCTTTTATTCCAGCCAGTAAGCGACTACCCGAACTGACCATCAAGGCGCTGGTGCTGGGTATCTTCCTGTCGATTCTGCTGAGTGCTGCCAACGCATACCTGGGTTTGTTGGCGGGCATGACCGTGTCAGCCTCGATTCCTGCTGCGGTGATCTCGCTTGCGGTGCTCCGTTTTTTCCGGCGACGCAACATCCTGGAAAACAACATGGTGCAGACGTGCGCCTCCGCAGGTGAATCCTTAGCAGCCGGTGTCATCTTTACGTTCCCGGCACTCATCCTGATGGGCGCCTGGACCAGTTTCGATTGGGTGCAAACAACCATCATCGCGGGTGTGGGTGGCATCCTTGGTGTGCTCTTCACGATTCCGCTACGGCGGGCTCTCGTGGTCGACTCAGAACTCAAGTTTCCTGAGGGCGTGGCGACCGCAGAGTTGCTGAAGGCGGGAGAAAAAGGTGTCAAGGGCGCCATCAGCGCCATCGTGTTCGGTGGTGTCCTGGGTGCGATCTTCAAGATTGGCGATACGGGTCTCAAAATCTGGACCGGTGTGATAGAAGGTGCTCGGCGTGCGGGCGATTCGATTGTCTACTTCGGATCCAACTTGTCTCCGGCACTTTTGGGCGTGGGCTACATCGTCGGACTCAACATCGCGATCCTGGTCTTTATTGGAGGCGGCTTGAACTGGTACGTTGCGATACCAATTATCTCCGACATGAAGGGCTGGCCTGTCTACGAACACATCGAGGGTGCAGCGGCCTGGAACCAGTTTGTCGTACCCGCCGATTCGCCGGACATTGGTAAGCCCGTTGCAGCAGAGGCCTGGGCGTACACGATTTGGAGCAAACAAACCCGCTACCTGGGCGTCGGGGCCATGGTGGTAGGGGGTATCTGGGCTCTTGTTCGGCTCTTTCCCAGCTTGGTTCGTGGGATCGCGGCAGGATTTGTTGCCTATCGAAAACGTCGGTCCGGTGAGGGTGACATCCCGCGTACCGAAATTGATATTCCCATGCAATGGGTTGGCACGGCCTTGATGATCTCGGTCGTTCCACTGTTCGTCATCTTTGGCATGGTGACCTCGCTCTGGTGGATCGCAGCCTTCATGGCCGTGATTATGTTGATCGCAGGTTTTCTGTTCTCGGCGGTGGCGGCCTACATGGCCGGCCTGGTCGGTTCTTCCAACAACCCAATTTCAGGGGTGACCATTGCGACGCTCTTAGCCAGTTCCTTCCTCTTGCTGGCCGTGGGCATGGTGGCACCTGGTGGGCCAGTGGCAGCGATCCTGATCGGAGCGGTGGTTTGTTGTGCGGCGGCCATTGGTGGTGACAACCTTCAGGACCTGAAGGCCGGTCATATCCTCGGCTCCTCACCCTGGAAGATGCAGATCATGCAAGTCGTGGGTGTTGTTGCTGCAGCCCTGGTGATTGCGCCGGTCCTTACGTTGTTGTTGAAGGCCTACGGAATCGGATCCGTCGGGGGCACGGAAGGTCAGACCTCGCTGGAAGCGCCCCAGGCTTCGCTCATGGCGTCCGTAGCAGAAGGCGTGTTTGGCAAGGGCCTCCCCTGGGGGATCGTGTTCATTGGCATGGCCCTGGCCGGGTTGGTGATCATCCTCGATCTTGTCCTGGAAGCCTTCAAGTCAAACTTCCGAACGCCGGTTCTGGCCGTAGCCGTCGGAATTTACCTTCCGCTGGAACTCTCGGTGCCGATTCTCCTGGGTGGTGTCATTCACTGGGTGATTCACGGCCGACATAAGAATCGTGAGCAGTTGGAAGAAGAATACACGGCAGATATGCGTGACCTCCGCCTGGGCAGCGAGCGGAATGGTTTGCTGATGGCCGCTGGCCTGATCACGGGTGAAGCCATCCTGGGAATTCTCCTGGCGATCCCATTGGTCTTTTCGCAGGGTGCCAATCCCATGGCGATTGGTGGCGAGGGGAGCGTTCTCCCCGTGTCCTGGGGTGGTGCGGTACTCTTCGTGTTCGTTTGCCTGGCACTGGCCTGGAAGGCCATGCCTCGCAAGACGCTGAACTCCGCTGGTTAATCCGGATATCCCCCGAAAGGTTTCCATGGCTCGGTCCAAGTATCGCACCGCACCCCTGGCGTCGAAGAAACTGCCAACAGGTTTGCCCTTCATCGTGGGGAACGAGGCTGCCGAACGTCTCAGTTACTACGGGATGAAGGCACTGCTGCCGATCTTCCTGACCAGTTACCTGATGACGGCCGCTGGTGACGGCGACCAGATGACCCGAACGGAGATGATCTCGCTGGTGAGCTTGTTCGGGGCCGGCGTGTATGTCTTCCCGATCCTTGGCGCCATCATCGCAGACGCGGTGCTGGGCAAGTACCTGACCATCATGTCGCTCTCAATAGTCTACGTTGCAGGACATGCGTGCCTCGCACTCATGGACATGCCCCAGGCGGCCCTGGAGGCGACGATGGAGCCTCGAAGCTGGCTCTACTTGGGCCTCCTCCTGATTGCGATCGGATCGGGGGGCATCAAGCCATGCGTCACGGCTCACGTCGGTGACCAGTTTGGCAAGACCAATGCGCACCTCTTGGAGCGTGTGTATGCCTGGTTCTACTTCTCGATCAACTTCGGAAGTTTCTTCGCGTACGCGCTCCTGCCGGGCGTGATGCGTTCATTGGGACCAGGCTGGGCCTTCGGCATCCCGGGGATCGCCATGGCGGTTGCGACCCTGGTTTTCTGGCTGGGCCGTCGGCGCTATGCCCATGTGCAGCCCAAGGGCATGCAGTTCGTACGGGAATCCTTCACGGGCGAGGGCTTGAGCGCCTTGGTTCGACTACTCCCGATCTACGTATTCGTTGCGATCTTCTGGTCGCTCTATGACCAGAGTGCGACGACCTGGGTAGATCAGTCCCGATCCATGGATCGGAATGTCATGGGTTTACACCTGCTTCCCGACTCGATTGGGATGGTCAATCCACTGTTGATCATGATCTTCATCCCGATCTTTGCCTACTTGATATATCCGGGTATCGAGAAGGTTTGGAAGCTCACGGCCATTCGCAAGATCGGCCTGGGTTTCGTGCTCACGGCCATTGCCTTCGGCGTCTCAGCGCTGGCGGAACACCGAATTACAGATGCCCGTGAAGCATTTGTGGCTCAAGTGAGCGAAGTGCATGCTGAAGGGAAAGCAGACTTAGCCAACACGGCCACCTTGATGCGCGAAGGCAAGGTCACGGTTGGGGACACGACCCATACCATTCCAGATAAACGACCAGAACTCGCTAAGGTGATTGAAGAGTTCTTGCAGGAAGGCCAACAGGCAGACCTGCCCGTGATGGATATCGCAAACTGCGGTGTCTTACTCTCGACCGATGGCGTGACGCACGAGGCGAAGTGGCCGTCCGTTTGGTGGACACTCGTGGCGTACATCATTCTTACGGCAGGGGAGGTCATGGTGTCGATCACCTGTCTGGAGTTCTCCTACACGCAGGCGCCGCGAGCCATGAAATCCTTCGTAATGGGCCTGTACTTCCTCAGCGTGTCACTTGGCAATGTCATCACCTGGGGGGTGAATCAGTTCACGATGGATGCGGAAGGGAACTCATCCCTGGTAGGGGCTACTTACTACTGGTTCTTTACTGGTTTGATGGTGGTCGCGGGGGTGGTCTATGCCTGCATCTCGCCCTTCTTCAAGCCCCGAACCTATATGCAGGAAGAGCAGGCAGACGGGGCGACGTCCTAGGACGACAACTCATCGAGCGGCTTGGCAAGACTATTGGCTGACTCAGCCCACTGGGGCTTCGGCGGTTGTTGTAGGAGCGGGAATCGACTTCTGCGGCACCATGGCCCGGACCTCGATCTCACCCATCCCCGGCACGAAGAGCAGGTAGGGGGCTATCTGGGAGGTCGTGACACGCGGGATGGTCGATCCGTAACGGACCCTGACAAAGCCCTGGCGATCGTCTGGGTTCTGCCATCTCAAATCGCCGTTGGTGCCAACGAGGTATCCCTGAGACAAGTGATCCTTGGTAGCCACGATCGAGTCAGAGGACAGCCCAAACGGAGGCTTCTTCAGGAGACTGGTCGGCAGCCAGACGTAGATGGACTGGGCTACGGGGTGATAGAAGATCACTTCCTCCAGCGGTGGAGGGGGGGTCCCCTGGATCACCGGCTGGCCACTGCGTGCGTGTAGTACATCCAACCGTCTGGCCCCGGTCATGAGATCAAATCGATGGGGAGGCTCAGCGACCATCCGAGGTGTCTGGGCATCGAAGGACAGAATTGAGAGGATCCCGTCCTCTGATAGGAAGAACACCGAGAGCCGACTGGTGCGTGTACTCCAGGAAGGCATGAGCCATTCGCCACCATTGGGTCCGATGCCGACTTCCTCGTCATCCGGGAAACGGATTGCCAAGGAGAAGGCGGTTTCGCTTATGGGGCGTGTGCACCAGGCGAGTTCACCATTGGGCCCCAGGGAACCATACGTGTTCACGGCATTGTCTTGGGCAAGCCAGGTGATAGCCCCGGTGTCCCAATCGGCTTTGCCGAGCCATCGGCTGCCATTCTCCTGAGGTAATTCGACAAGAAAACCATCTGCATCAGCGGACTGCCCCAGGAGAAGCGGGGGAGGGAGCATGGAATGCAATGCGATTGTGGCTGTCGTAGGGTCGACTTTCCAGATTTCAACCCCACTTTCTAGTGGGATCGGCGCATCTGGCAGGGCCAGGAGTGTCGACATCGCAACGGTCGGGCCAGTCTTGACGGCCAACCATTGGCCATCCGGGCTGTTCAGCGGAAGGGCCTGATCGTTTGACGGGATGGTGCCCAGTGACCAGTCCATTGCGGAAAAGGTCTGCTGCGTGCCATCTCGAGTCGTCATGTTGGCCTTGGAGATTTCATACAGGGCCTTGGCTGTTTCCGGGCGCAAAGTAGGCCTTGGATTGCAACCTTGCGAAACCATCAAGCCCACTATGCCAATACTGCACAGGACGCTGCTTGTGAGGTACCTGTTCATGGCTTGTCTTCTTTCTTGTCCTTCTCGTCCGGCTTTGGTTCACCGGGGTACCGAAGCGTCTCAGGATCGAACTCATCGATGTCGACCTGGATGGGCGCATCGTCGAGAGAACCCTCCGGCAGCTGTGGCTGGAGTTCACGGGGTTGATACTCCGCTTTTCCAGGCGCGTTGTTATCGACGTGGGATTGAATGCGGTTATACACATCCAGGTTGATGGCCCGCTCCGTTTCGTTGATCTGTTCGGCAAGAGGCCGAGCTACTGACTTGAGGCGTTCCAAGTCCTCGACGTTGAAGTTGTTGTAATTATCTTCGGGGCGATGGACCACCGTGGGCGTGATGAACGCAATGAGCTCCTTGCGTTCGAGTGTCTGATCCGTAAACGTGAAGATGGGCCCGATCAGTGGAATCTCCGAAAGGAACGGGATCGCATACTTCGTGATCGTTTCTGATTCTCGAAGAAGGCCGCCGATGACGAGCGTTTGTCCGTCGAGCAGAATGACGTGTGAGTTCACTTGCTTTCGATTGAACTCAGCACTGGATGATGTTCCGACCACGACGTTTGGTCCGACATCGGAAAGTTCGAGCGCTACGCTGAGATCCACAGCGCCTTCCTCGGTGATTCGAGGGCGTACGTTCAGGAAGACGCCGACATTGCGGTAGTTGATGTTCGTCAGGGTATTGAGACCACCAGAAGCAGCATCCGTCTGACTGGATGCCACTGGGTATTCTTTACCACTGAAGAAGACGGCTTCCTCGTTGTCAGCCGTGAACACGCGTGGTTCCTGGATGATCCGGGCATTGGTCAGGGTTGCCAGTGCTTCGACAATCACTGAAACCGAGTAGGGGCCGAGGTTCAGAGTGGAATCGGTTGTGGCAGCGCCACTGCCGAGAATATTGCTCAGGAAGCCCGTGGCGACCGCCGTGAAATCGGCATTGCCCCCAATGAAGGGTCCTTCGTTGGTCCAGCCATTACCCACCTTGATGCCCAGGGCCAGGTCATCCTTGATCTCGATTTCTACGATGGTTGCTGCAATCTGAACCTGTCGACGTGGTTGATCCAGACCTCGAATGAGATCTCGCATCGAGTCCAAGTAGGCAGGGGGGGACATAACAGCCAGAGCGTTCTGGCGGATGATTGGCACGACGCGAACCTTGCCGATGAGGGCAGACTCGGGGGATTGTTCTTCGGCGTTGCCGCCGGTCTGCCATGGGAACTGGAGGTCGCCACCACTCCCACCTTCGCCACCGGATGGGCCTTCAACTCCGGATCCACCCTCACTGTCGGTGAAGCCTTCAGCGGTCAGTCCTGTAGCGGGACGGGGCAGGGTGACCCGTGCACCGGCCTTGGCCAACAGAACGTTGATCTCTTCCGAGAGTTCCACGGCGTCGGCGTACTTGAGCGAAATGATCTCGGGCAGTCCTACGGTGGTGGGTTGATCAATGTCCTCAATGATGCTTTCAATAAAATCAAAGCTCTCGACCGTACGGGCCAATACGAGCAGTGCGTTCTTGTCCTCGAAAGCATCAATTCGATAGACGCCGCTAATGCCGGAGGTGGCGTCCCCTCGCTGGTTGCTGCCAGCGCCGCCGCCTTGCCGCCGGGCACCAGATGCGGTGGTTGTTGAACCGGTGCCGAGGACTTCCTCAAGCAGTGTTTGGACCTTGACGGGGTCCGTGTACTTCAAGAAGAAGAGACGCGAGGTGCCTTCGGGGCGAGGAATATCCCATTCGGTAGCAATGAGGGTGGCGATTTCCTCCATGACATCCGGCTCGGATTGCACGGTCATGGTGTTTTGCTGAACATTGACCGTGACTCGGAATTCAACTTCGCCGGTTCCACCAGAGGTTGGCCGCCGTGCGGTTGTTCGATTCTGCGTATTTCGATTGCCGCCTGCAGCAGGTCTCGAGGCAGTGGAGCCACCGCTACCGCTGTCCTGGAAGAGTTCCCAAACGTTGTCAGCAATTTCGCCCGCGTCTGCCCACTTCAGCCTGAACGTGTGCATCCGCTGGTTGACCCATTTCTGATCCAACTGCTCGATGATCACCTGGAACTGCTGGCAGAGTCCTACATCACCAAGCACCATGATCTGGTTTGACAGGCCGTCAACGGCGTACTTGCCGTAATCAGGCACGAACTCCTGGATGTTGTCGAGGATGTTGTCCGCAGTCGCCAGCTCGACTTGGAAGATCTTGATGATCAATGTGCCACGGTCTGCGCGGCCCATGACCGATTCAGTCGCGCTGACCACTTCGATCTCACCCATTTCCTTGGTCATGGTGGCTAGATCGCCAATCAAGATCACGTCTTGGCGTTCAATGATGCCAACACCATTGAGTCTCAGGTACGTAAACAAGATGTCCAACGCTTCCTTGCGCGGGACGAAGTTGTCCATGATGATCGTGAATTTCTTGCTCTGGATCTGGGTAGCATTGATCGGCATGACGGCCTTGCCGGTCTGGGTTGCGATCCATTCGTAGAGTTCTTTGACACTGACATCCTTCAGTCCCAACTTGACCTCACCCTCTGGGACGGCACGACGATCGTTGCGGAATCGCTTGGACGTATTGTCCTGGGGCATGAAGATTTCAAGGACTGAATCGTCTTCTTCAGCGACGTCTGTGGCAGGTGCGTCGGCAGGGTCGGGTTGGTTGGGAGCAGAGACCGGTGGATCTTGTGGTGCGGGTCGGCCTTCGTCAGCGGGCTCGGTTGCCGTCGCTGGTGGAGCTTGTGGATCCGGACGGTCTTGGGCATGGGCAGACACAATCAGTCCCATGGACAGCACGACGGTCACAAGGCTCAGAAGTTTGGGCATCGTGTACACGATTCTGGCTCCTTGAACGGCCGGGGCTTCGGGTCCGTGGGAACTGGGCGTAGTGGAGTCGTATTCCATGGGTATCTCATTCGTCCCCGGGGGATTCGGGGGGCGTATCTTCTTCTGTCGATTCACTCGACTCGACCAATTCGACTTGGTCAGGCGCGATCTCTATAAGGGTGGTTGTATTGCTGTTGGCGGTTGATGTCACGTTATCGTTGACGTTCTCGCCCAATGAGGCAGTGGCGTTGCTATTCGGAACCGCAACGGTTCCATTGTCGTTCGACGTTGGAAGACCACTGGCATTGTCATTGGCCGTCGGGAGTCCGCTGGCATTGTCATTCGTAGTCACGGCTGGTTCTGGTTCAGGCTCGGGCTCAGGCTCTGGTTCAGGTGGCCGTGGCTTGAGGTTCTGTACCGAGAGCACATCGGCTTTGAAGATTTCGATGGGTGCATCGCGGTCCTCGACGGTGACCACGAGCCAAGCTCGGTTGGCACGAGTCAGCATGCCGGTGATGACGGCTTCGTACGGCCCCTGTCTATAGCGAATTCGAACAGGGTCACCAGCCACGGTTCCTGCAGGCCAACCAGACTGTCCCTCGAGTAATGGAACATCTTCGGGGGCGTCCCGGGTGTCCTCGATGATGTCGTCATCGGCTTCCGAGAGGTCGATCTCATTGGAGAGGAATTCAGGCTCATTCATCTCGAAGAGCGTGACGTTGTACGGGCCGCCTCCCTTGTACTTGACCTCGATGTTACGGGGAGCATTGGTGTTGAGGAGTTCGATGTCCTGCTCTGTTTCCCCGACATTGATGACGATCAATTGGCCGCTGGAAGGTCGGAAGAAGGCCGTAGGTCCCACGATGGCCTGGAGGTCCGGACCGGTGTAGCTTTTCGGGAAAGTCGGCACCACCGGTTTTGGAGGCTCCACCTTCGGGGGTGGCGGTGGCGGGGCTACTGGTGTCGTAGGCAGTTCGATCTTTGGCTTTGGTCGTGGTGGGGAGGGTGGTCGGAAGAAGAAGGAACGACCATTGAATCGATCGCGGTCGGTGGCCATGGCCAACTCATGTGACTGGACCAAGCTGTTCACATTATCCCGCTTGGGCACGCCCGAGCTGGCGGCTGTTCCCGTTGAATTCACCAGGGCGGGCAACTCGATAGCCAGGACGATCACGATGATCAGGATTGCGGCCAAGCTCAAGCCGAGGGGGCCCATGAGGGGGTTGGAGGTGTTCATCGACCACGACCTCCTCGTCCAGCACGAACCCAGGATTCCAGCGTGAGTCGTACCCGTACTACGCCGTTTTCCTCACGATCTAACTTGACCGCAGAGATCGCCTCGATTGCAGGATCACTTTCCATTTCGGAAATGATGTCGGCAGCGACGGACGGCTTGGACTGGAAATCCAATTCAACCTTCAGTCGTTCAAGCTTTTCGTTGCCAGGTGTCAAGCCTGATGACTTGGAGGCACTGATGGGCGTGGGTCGCTGCATCGTAAAGGAATCATTCTTGATTCCACGTGACTCCAAGAGCTGTTGGACGTGCTGCGCCAGTTGAAGGGATCCTTGCTGTTTCCGGTCAGGGAGTTTCAGATCGCCAAAGCCGATGGCGGCGTTCCGGATATCTGATGGAACGGCGGACTCACCTTTCAATCGTTGGAGGTTCACTTCAATCTGATCAGCCCGATCCGACCATCCCTGGGCAGTTGGCTGGATGAGTTTGGCCCAGATGAGGAATGCGAACAAGAAGATGGCCGCCAGGGCGACCCATTGCATGGATCGTGGCAGTTCTTGGAATCGGTCGTAATGTTCTTTTGCCTTGCTCATGGTTCACTCTTTGCTTTCAGTCCATCCATGAGAAGGTTGAATTGTTCGGTGAGCTGTTTCTGAAGCTCCTCGTTGTTTCGGGCATATTTCCTTGCCTGAGAAACGTCGACCAGTTGTTGTCGAATCTCCGGTTTGGTCATCGCGTCGACTTGCTCCTGGGTGAGCATTTGTGGAATGCTTCCAGTCATTGAGGCGCCACTGTTGCCTCCGCGGCTGTCTGAATCAGCTCGTGTCGCGCCATCACCACTCGTTCGACCCGTGGGACGTCTGCCACTCCCTGGCCGACGAGCAGCCATGTCTGAGTCGTCACCATTGGTGCCTTGGGCAACCGTATTTGGTGGGACCGTATTCGAAGGAGTGGTTCCAAGTGTGGAAGCTGGGGTGGATGTGTTCGGTATCGACACGATCGGATTCGAAGGCGTGCTCTGTGTCGAGGACGCTGGAGTTGACATGTTGGTGGACTCCGCCGCAGCGACGGCATCCACGCCATAGAGTCGTTGTGCCAGGGTGAGGGTGCCGAAGTCCCGTTCTTCTTCATAGCGGGGACGGTAGAGCGGCCGTGCAACCCGGGCATCAACTGAGAAGGTCCGGGGGCCGTAGGTATCCATGTCATCCCATCTCAACACGACATCGTCGAACACGCCCATGGATTCCAAGTGGTTCTTCATCTCGGTGACGAGCCGGGCTGCATCAGAACCGACGGGAGGGGTGGCTGTCCCCGTGATCTTCAGCGGTTCGCCATGCGCGAGCCGGATCGTGTCAAGCTTGATACCTTCGGGCGTGCTGTTGCTGATGTCTGCAAGGAGCTTGGTCATGGGCCAGGCTTCTGATTGCAGGGCTCTGTACATGGCATATTGCCGATCCTGACGCTCGCTCTGCTGGACCAAGTAGTCCAACGAGGGATGCGAGACACGCAGCATGCCCAGTCGAATACCGCTGATCGTCAGCGGTGCGAAGACAAGCAGTACGACGGCCGCCACCATGAGCCAGACTGCTATTCGCAAGCTGGAAAGTTGCTCAGTCGTTGCTTCCACCAGTGTTGGCTGGAGCATTGGCAGTTCGCGTTGGAACATTGTCAGCGGAACCAAGTCATCACTGGTCGCCAGCAGGGCACCCAAGGCAATGCCATATCGATGCAGCCATGCTTCGTCGAGAGGTGTTTCCGATTCAGTGCGACGGAACGTCGATTCCTTGACAGCGTCCGGAAGAAGCAACTGCTGGGGGGCGTGATCGAGATCGGCAGAGATGGACTCTTTCATAGCCTCGATGCGGTCCATGGGTAGGTCGGCCTGCAAGGCAGTTTCGGCGACAGCGGATCCGATGACTGCACGAAGATCAGTGGGTGGAATGTCTTCTCGCAGAGCACGAACTTGCACACCCTGCATATGAGCTAAGGCAATCGTCAGGCTCGCATTGTCAGCATCGATCCAGATGATTGGATTCGCCGGTCGCGTTTCACCCAGCAAGGAAGCTACGGCTGTGACGTCCGGGGTGTACAGCGGGGTAACATCCAAGTGCGGGGCTGTCCAAGGGGAGGATTCTGGCCACGCGAGGATCAGGCCGGTTCGCACAGCATCACTTCCCGAAGTGGGCAGCACGGCGACGGCCAGGCGATGGGGTGGAGCAGTTCCCAGCAATTGGGTTTCTGCTTGCAGCCGTAGGGCTTCGTCCAACACATCAGGCTCGCCATCTGGAAGATTGCAAGTTCGGCAAATGACTTCCGACGAGGGCACGATGACGCGGACCGACCCTGCGCCGACATGATTGATCCATGGCTGGAGATCTGCATCCGATTCGAGCAACTGGGAATCGACGACCCTGATTCTGTCGGCGTCCAATGGCTGGCCGGCAACACAGGCCCAGCGGCTTCCTTGCCGGTGAATCACGGCCACGATGTTGGTTTGCGGGGACTCGAATGAACTCATGGCTGCGTGTGGCTCGACGGTGGCAGGATAATCGATCTGGGGGCTGCATTCCGGCCCCTGGGCCTCTTCAGTGGCAGGGGGGGTGGGTCAATCTTCCCGATACTCAATGATCTGGACGGGTATTGTGGAACGATCGACTACCGTGATGATTTCCACTTCTTGGCCGGATCCTCTGCTCTTGCCACGTGAGATGATCGTGAAGATGTTGCTTTGGGTGGTAAACAGGCTAAGAAGCCGCTCCATGAGGCTCTCATCCACGTTTGGGAGCTCCCAGAGGTCCATGAGGCTCACGATCCCTTCGACCCGATTTTGTCTCATGGCCAGGATGTCATCCACCAGCCTGTCCTCGTCCTGGAACATCTCGTAGAGAAGCCTGGCTGGGACCGTGTTGATGTTGATCTTGCCCCATTGGGGTCGGTGGGGTGGATTCAGGCCGACCTCGTTCAGGATCTGGTCAACCTGCTCTCGGCTGAAGGCCACCTCGGAAGTGGAGTCTTCCTGGTCCTGGTCGTTGAGCCCGCTGAATCGAGTGGTTTCTTGTAGATCGGCTGGCTTGTTCTCCAGCACGAGATCCGTGAGTTGGAATTCTTCGTCCTGGGCTCGGCTGATGAGGTTCTGGGCCTGTTCCATGGTGACCTCAATCCGATCGATGAGCATGATCGCATCAGCGGATTTCAACCAAATGCGAGGCAGGCCAGATACTGTGGGGCCACCGCCACGCGTTCGTGTTGTCAGGAATTCAGACCATCCCGCATCGAGTACATGGTCAGGTTCATCGATTGGGAGTGTTGCTTCGCCATCATCTTCAGACTGGTCCATGCGGTAGTTGAGGTTCCAGTCTTCGCCCCGGACTTCTTCTGGTTCCACGCCCGCAATCAGTTCCATTTCTGCGATGTGCCACAGGGGACCATTGCGAGGTTCATACCGTGCATCCAGGCTCAGGTACCAGTCGCGTTCAACGCCCAGGGTGCTTGGCTCGTCGTCTTCATCAATCCAATCGGTGATCGAGTCATAGACGCCGAAAGCGAGAGGGTAAAAGAGGATGTTGATGTATGGACGCACTTCCTCATCGTTGACATTGAGCTTGGAATGCTCGTCCATCGGTCCCCGCCATTCGATGCCATCGGCCGAATGTCGAATGAGCCATTCGCCACTGAGGGTCTCGCCCTGGGCAATACCATCAGCCTCCATCTCGAGGTAGAGCAGGAGGGCGTCATCCCCTTCCGGGTAGGTCGAGATTTCAGCCATCTTGGCGATGGTTGATTCAATGCCTGCTCGAGCAGCCCAGCGGGCCGTGATGCGATCTTGAACCTCGGTCCCCATCATGCTTTGGCGGCTCGCGAACACCAGGAGAGAACTGGTGACCAGTCCAGTGATCGCAATGGCCCAAATCACAACAACCATGGCCAGCCCACGAGTCCTGTTCATCGGCCACCTCCGCCACTGCCCCTGTTGGAGCCGCCACCTGAGGCTCCACCAGGCGGGGGTGCGATCGGTAGTCCCTCGGGAACACCTGAGATCCTGCCTTGTCCCTGTCCGGAGGCTCCCATTCCAGGGATGGTGGGTTCTTCTTCGGGGTTCGTCATAGCAGTCAGGGGGAGGCTGGTGCCATTGGCAATGGCGTCTGCGAGATCCTGAATCTGTTCTGGTGGAAGATTTCGATCCAGGGCAATCTGCTCGGCAAGGTTCCAATCAAGCACATCGTGAGGAAGCGGTGCACGATCCAGGGGGGCGATGGTGCGTAGCGTGATCAAGGGTGCATCCAGAGGATCTTCCCCGGGAGTTGCCCCGGTGGCTGTAACCGTGATCCGAAACCCTCGGGGCATACCGTCGTAATCGGAATCCCACTCCGACATCCACTGTTCACCATCCCAAGCCTCGATGCTCAACTCGACAATGCCTTCCACGGTGGGATTAATCACACCGCCAGCTCGTGGATAGGTATCTGGTAGAGCATCTCTTCGCTGCCATAGTACGGGGCCATCATCATCATCTATGACTTGCCAGGAAGACTCGTATTCGATGCCTTCGCCGTTGTAATCGATTGTTCGGATGGCACGGAGATGGTTATTGAAGACAACGATCCAGTCACGGGCGAGTTCCATGTTGTCAACGACTTGGGAATCATCTTCGAGCAACACCCAGGTTTGAAACAGGTCATGCCGCCGCAGCACAGACATCAAATCGGATTGAACATTGCGCAGAGCGGTATCGGCGCGGACAAAGGCCTCCATTCGCTCACGGCTGGTGTTCCGGGCGGAAGTGATTTGGCCGAGAGAAACCGCGATGGCGGCGAATAACATCGCCATGATCACGCCAGCGACGATGATTTCCACGAGCGTGAAGCCGCGGGGAGCGGGCCGGTTTGTCATGGACAGCCGGTTCACTCCACGTTCTCCTCGTAATAAATGGCTTCTCGATCAATGGGTTCGAGGGGCCGACGATTGTCATACTCCTCCGGTTCGCCCTGTCGTGGTGCAATCTCCGATTGAAGATCGAAGTGTCGATCGCCTCCGTCCCAGGCGATGACGACAGTCACCAGGTAGGGCTCCCAGTCACTGATGTGTTGAACTTCAACTTCATAGCTGTACTCGTCAAATGGCGGGGCGTAGATCCCGCTGGTGGGGTGGGTTCTGAGGAACTGCTGCGGTCCTTCCATGACTACCAGGCCCATCTGTTCGTCCGCTAACCAGGCAGCCACCATGTTGCGTTCACCAAGCCCCTGGCGTGCCAAGGCGGCTGCTCCAAGGGAGAGCGCGATGGATAGGCCGATGCCGAGCATGATGGCCGCCAGGATGACCTCGAAGAGCGCGATGCCACGACGGCGATGCTGTTCCGTGTGGAGTGTCATCACCAGTCCTCCTGCCATCGGCCGGTCTGATCGAGATCTTCCGGTTCACGGGGGGCCAGTTCCGAGTCCGTTACAGCAGAGTCATGGCGTGTGGCATAGAGGCTGTGAGAGGCCAACCGGAGTGCGATCACTCGGTTCTCGAATCCCAAGTTGATTTCGACTGTTGGACGATCCTGCCCGGGCATGGCAACCAGTGGCCATTCCACGATGTCAATCCAGTCACCATCAGCGAGCACCTCGATGTCTTCCAGTTCCATGAATTCAGGAATCTGTACCACGGGTACAAACGGATCCCGGATCCATTGGCTGTCTCCGCCGGCATAGGCGGGGGGCTCCCGGCGGACCAGTGCAATGGTCATGTAGTGGGGGTCCATGGAAAGCGCAATGGGTTCAGGGGCGTGTTCGCTTCGCAGGGCGTACATCATCAGGAGGTCACGAAGTTGATCTACGGCTAAGGAAATCTGCTTGTCCCGCGTTCCCGAGATACGAATGGCGATCATCGAGACCAGCAGTGCCATGATCGTGACAGCCACGATCACCTCGACCAGGGTGAATCCCCGTGATTTTGGATGGACACGGTCGACTGGCATGAGTGTTCCATGCCCCTATTGGTGGATGTCTGATTCTGGTCCAGTGCCACCGACCTGGCCGAGTTCCCCGTACGACACAACATCGAAGTCGAAGTTCTTTTCGCCAGGTACGACGACGACATAGAGGTTCTCCCAGGGGTCGTAGAGATGATCGGTGGAATTCAGGTAGGGACCATTTCGGCCGCCACCATCTTCCTCGCGCAGTGTTAGCACTTCCGGATCAAAATCATTCCCAGGCCGAGAGTACCCTTTATCAAGGAGATATTGATTGATGGCGGATCGAATACGGTTGGCGCCAATCTTGGCGGCCTGTGCTTTGCCTTCGGCGCCCTGCTGAATCATTGTTGTGGCGACTACGGCCCCGAGAATGGCAACGATCGTGACCATCACGATGACCTCAACCAAGGTGAAGCCACGTCGGGTGATGCGAGTTCGGTGTTGACGGAATCGGTTCATCAGTTTCTCCTGTTCACAACAAGGGTGAACGTCAGGTCGCCATGGACTGCATCTGGAGCATCGGAAGAAGGATGGCGGCGAGTACAAATCCTCCGATACCCGCCATCAAGATGATGAGCAGTGGAGGAAAGGCCTTGGTGAAGAGCTTGAGCGAGATACCAACCTGGCGATCGAAGGCACTGGCGGCATGCTGGAGCATGTTCTCCAGCCGACCAGATCGTTCACCGAGGTGGACGACTTGAACTAAGAGCGGTGGAAAGAGCCCTGACCGTTCTAAAGGCTCGGCCAAAGGACGACCAGCGGTCACTTGATCTTGAACCTCATCGATCGCCCTCATCATGGCAGCATTGCCAAGTGTGTCCCGGGTAATGCGGAGGCAGTCAAGGATGGGCAAGCCCGCCGCAGCGAGCGTCCCGAGTGTTCGAGTAAATCGGGCGACTGCGATATCCCGAAGAAGTCGTCCCAGCACAGGTATTCGAAGCTTTGTCCGGTCAAATGTAAATCGGTTTTCGGGCGTGGCGATCCAGATTCGGAAGCAAATGGTGGCAATAACCACGAGGGCCAACACCAGGAACCACCAGTTCATCGCGAAGTCCGAGAGCCCCATCACGACTCGCGTGGGAAACGGCAAGACTGCATCCGGGTCAGCAGCGATGATCGGCCCCAGTAACTTGGGAATGAGGTAGACGACCAGGATGCCGGCACTGGCAACAATCAATGCGGCAACAATCATTGGGTAGAAGGCGGCACTGAGCAGTTCACGGCGAAGTTCAACGCCGCGTTCCAGGAGATCCGCGAGTTGATGCAGGATCTCATCAGAACGTCCTGAGGCATCCGCTGCTCGCAGCATGCCAATAATGAGGTCATTGAATGGTCGTCCGTATTCAGAAGCCGCTTTATGCAGGGTGTCTCCTGCTTCAATCCGCTCGATAAAGAAGTCAAGAATGGTGGGAGCAGCACGACCGGTGGCTTGGCGACGGATTGTCTTGAGCGCCTGCATCAATGGCAGGCCGGCTTCCAGTGCCGTAGCTAATTCACGGATCAACGTGGACATTTCGGCGCGACCCATGCTGGGTCGACTCGATCGAACCTTGGGGAGCGCCATTGTCTTCTTGCCGTCGCTGCGGCCTTCTGAAGTGGTCTCCACTTGTGTGGCCGTTTCGCCTCGCTGCATCAGTTGCCGAACAGCATCAGATCGACTTGCTGCTGTCAACGTGCCTGAGCGATTTTGCCCACCTGCGGTCATGCTTTGGTAACGGTACGTTGGCATAGGTTTCAGCCATTGTCCTCATCAACGTCTTGCGTCGCACGGAGTACTTCAGCGACGGTCGTCAATCCTTCAGCGGCCCGATTCATCCCATCTTGCCGCATGGTTTGCATGTCTTGCGAGATGATTTTCTTGAACTCAGCGACCGGGATGTTGTCGGCAATGGCCTTCCGACTCATTGCATTAATCTTGAGGATCTCGTAGTAGCCGATTCGCCCTCGATAGCCAGATTGATTGCACTTTTCACAGCCAGCACCTTCCCAAGCCTTTCCATTGAACATGGCCTGTTCCGTCTCAGTAATGCGGTGTGAAATGTCCTCGTCCATGGGAATCTGCCGCTTGCAATCTTGGCAGATCCGGCGACCGAGCCGCTGGGCGAGCAGCCCCTCGAGCACCGAGGCCACCAGGTAGGGTTCGGCGCCCATATCCACGAGGCGACCAACCGAACTCGGGGCGTCGTTCGTGTGAAGCGTAGAGAGAATGAGGTGGCCGGTCAGGGCTGAACGAATCGCGATATCTGCAGTCTCACCATCCCGGATTTCACCCACGAGCACGATGTCTGGATCCTGTCGAAGAATATGGCGCAGGCCTGCGGCGAAATCGAGTCCACGTTTCGGGTTGACGGGGATCTGGTTAATCCCTTCCAACTCGTATTCGACGGGATCCTCAACCGTAATGATCTTCTTCTGCGGATCGTAGATGCGTTTCAGGGATGCATAGAGCGTGGTTGTCTTGCCCGAACCGGTGGGGCCCGTCACGAGCACCATGCCATGAGGTTTGGACAGGAGGGAGTCCAGGGTTTCCTGAACGTTGGATCTCATGCCCAGAGCGTCCAGTTCAAGGGCGAGGGAACTCTTGTCAAGAATACGCATGACAACCGATTCGCCATAGAGCGTTGGGACGGTCGACACACGGATGTCGACTTTGCGTCCTTCGAATCGCAGGGAGATCTTGCCGTCCTGTGGCACATATCGTTCCGCGATATTCATGCCCGACATGATCTTGATTCGCCCAATCAGGGCTGGCTGGAGATGCTTCGGCGGCGGATCTTGGACCTGGAGCACACCGTCGACTCGATAACGCACGGTCAATTGGTTTTCGAAGGGTTCGACATGCACATCCGACGCTCTTTGCTGGATGGCCTCAAGCAGGATGAGGTTCACCAAGTTGATGAGTGTTGGTTCCTCCGCCATCCGGTGGATGTCGTCGGCTTCAATCGCATCGAGGTTGTGCTCAATGTCATCGGATTCGGTGTTCTCTTCACCCGCCAGGGCATCCGCCATCTTCGATGCGGTGGTTCCGTAATGCGTTCGCATGAGATCCATGAACGCCGGGCGTTCCATGCCCTCGCGGCGGACGGTCATGCCCGTGAGAGTGGCCACTTCATCAGCAGATTCGGCATCCAGCGGGTCGAGCATGGCAACGATGAGTCGCCCGCTCTCAATACGAAGGGGTACGACACCCAGTCGGACAGCCTCATCGGCTCTTAAGCACTCGATGGCCTGGTCTTGTGCTTCGGTTGGTTTTTCGTGCCAAGGGATGCCAAGCAGGCGACAGCGAGCCTGCACAGCCTGGTTCTCTGAACTGGTTGCCGAGGTATGTTCGGTCGTGGTTGTTGGCGAGGCGCCGTTCTCGCTCATCGCGAATTCCTTGGAATCGATCTTGTGTTCAGCCGTTCATAGACCCGTCAATTGTCGTCCGACTTGTTTCCTGGATTTTGTCCCAGGCCCTGGCCTTGACCGAGATCGGTTGGGGGGGCATCCGGGCGAGTATCTGGTTTTTGTCCTTTTCCCCCCTTGCCGCCGTTGCCGGGACGCTGCAGTTGTAGGAGACGGTCACCCTTGTCGCCCATCATATTGCTGCGATCAAACTCAGGTGGCGGCATGTACCTTCGGGCGCCATTCAGATCGGCGAAGTTCTCATCACCCAGCAGAGCTCTCAACTTGTCGATGTACTCCCGTTCAAGCTCTCGCTTCTTTTGTTGCAGGGCCTTGACGGGATCCACGGGACGGGTAATTTCCTCTCCACGGGTTCGGCGCATTGAATTCTCAAGGCGGATCAGCTCAAGTTCCGGTTCACTGGTTCGAGTTGTCATATACAAATCGTTATTCAGGACCGAGAGTTTTCCGAGGAACTCGGCATAGAGGGACCAAATGGCATCGTAGGTTGCCTGGTCTGCCTTCTCATTGCCGCTGGCGGGGTCATAGACCGCCAGTGCATCGTCGAAGACACGTTCAGCATTCGTGCCTCGATAGATCTTTGGGTAGGCACGTCGAAGGGCTTCTTCCCGGAAGGCAGAGGCGATTTCGGCGGGCAGGATGATGGCGATCTCTTCGCGATGGTGGTCGTTGACATCACGAACCTTGACTCGAAGGGCTGTAATCTTCTTCTTCGTGCCCATGTCGAAGCTGGGATCCTGGCTCCTACTCTGCAAGGCGTTGAGGAGATCCTTGCTGTTGCCCTCGATGAGTCGCTGGCGTTCATGGAGGGCATGGTCGAGTTCCATGTCGTAATTCAACATGGCCGTCTTGAGGGGTTCTGCAGTCGTATCGATTCCCGTATCGCGTGCGATGATGTTGAGATCGACTCGTTCACCTGCGAATCGCCCATCGTCTAGTTTCTTTTCTCGGTAGAGCCGGCGATTAAAGCTGGTCCAGAGTGCCTGTTGTTCGGGCACAAGAATGACTCGAACGTTTTCAATGAGCCGGTTGTTCAGTTCTTCTCGACGGACCATCCAGGCCTGGATTGGAGCCACCACCATCTCAAGGATCTTGTCCTGGTCCGAGGTTCCTCGCATTGCTTTGAGTTCATCGGTCAGGGACTCGATCTCTTCTTCCATCTGCAACTTGCCAATGTCGAACTGTTGGTCGTAATCATCGAAGATGGCTTCGGCAATCACGGACTGAGTATCATCGAGGTCCAGACCTTCGATAAAGATCAAGAGGTCCCGGGTGAAGAACTCGGGCTCCATGGCCTGGGCAACCGCGTTTAACTGGCCGTGCGCGGGTGCTGAGGGCATGAGGCCAACCAGCAGTAAGCAGAGAATGCTGAGCAGGCTGGCAGACCTTGTCCTGGAACGATTTTGGAACGAATGCATGAATCCTTCTCCACTGAAGTTGGCCCGAGATCCTCGGAGCCGTTCGGTATTCTTGGTAACGAACCAAGAGGCGTACCTAATGGCGGAAATCGCCAACTCCATGCCACTTGGAGTGGCATTCAGGCTCGATTCTACCCCAGCGATGCGTATATAGGCCGCCAGGGCTTGATATCGGGGGTTTCTGAAGGACGGGGGGCTTTGCACGCACCTTCTCTTTGGATCTTGAGGTGTGATCGCGGAGGGCCCCTGGAGGCCTCTCAGGCCTGCTCGCTCACCGTTCGCTGCTCAATCCGCTTTTCCGAGCTGGTTTGTACGACCCGGTCTACGAAAATCCCAGCAGTATGGATCTGGTCGGGATCGAGGGCGCCCAGGGGCACCATTTCCTCGACTTCCGCGACGGTCATACGGCCGCACATAGCCACCAGTGGATTGAAGTTTCGGGCTGTTCGGCGGTAGATCAGGTTGCCCGAGGGGTCGGCCTTCCAGGCCTTTACAAGGGCGATATCAGCCACGATCCCTCGTTCCATGACATGGGTGGTGCCGTCGAAATCCATATGTGGTTTGCCTTCAGCCACGATCGTACCTACTCCCGTGCGGGTGTAGAACCCAGGGATACCTGCGCCACCTGCCCGCATACGTTCTGCAAGTGTGCCCTGGGGTGTGAACTCCAGTTCAAGTTCACCTGCGATGAACTGTCGTTCGAACTCTGCATTCTCACCGACATAGGAACTCACCATTCGTCGAATCTGTCGAGTCTGAAGCAAAAGCCCCAGGCCCCAATCATCGACACCCGCATTGTTGGAGACGGCGGTGAGGTCCTTGGCCCCCGAGTCACGCAAGGCGATAATGAGTTGCTCTGGTATGCCACAAAGACCAAAGCCCCCGACGGCAACGGTCATACCATCCCGGACAAGTCCTGCAAGGGATTCAGACGCCGTTGAGTAGACTTTATTTGTCATCAGTGGGATACTGGTTGATCTGTCGATGGCCGGTGTGCTCTGTCTCGGGAGCAGGCCTTCGCGTACGAGATGTTGAAAGAGACTCGATGACTCAGAATACTGCGACTGCAGCAAATCAGGATACCTTCATGGACGTCCTCAAGGGGAGCACGGCCCGAGCCCATGCCACCACGGAGGAGATTCCATTCAATGCCGGGATTCTTGACAAGAGCCTCCCTCGGGATCGATTCGCCGCCCAGGTTCGTGACTGGGGTGGCTTGCATGCAGCGATCGAATCAGCCATCGAGCAACAGGACCAAGAGGATATTGCCCGGGTGTGGGCCCTGACCGGACCTCGAGCCGGCTTGCTGCGAAATGACTTGACGCACCTGGGTGACTGCTATGAGTGCTCGGATGCGGATGTTGTCGTGCAGGAATTCACGCACTGGGTGAATGGCCTTGCTGACACAGATCCCATAGCACTCCTGGGCGTGTTGTACGTGTTCGAGGGTAGTCAATTGGGTGGCATGATTCTCAAGACGCCCTTGTCCGAGATGTACGACCTGGATAGTGAACACGGCTTGTCCTACTACAGCGTTCATGGTTCTGGTATCAGGAAGCACTGGATGGCATTTCGTGAAGGGATGAACGCATCGGTGGTCACGGAGGCTCAGCAGGCCAGTGTGATCGATGCGGCGAACCGCACCTTTGAATTCGTGGGTCGGCTGCTGGAGTGTCTCTCACGGGACCTCTCGACGTCAGCGGCTTGAGCCTGCCCGTGCCTGCGGACGCACACTCGTGATCCGCTTGTTCTCCATGATGGTGTTGTTGTTTCTGGCAGTCTTGCCCGACGCGATGTTGCCCATTGCGTTGAAGACCATTGCCATGGACCGCTATGGAGTGACTGCGGGCCAGGCCCACTGGTTCATGGCAGTCAATCTCCTGGGGGCGATTCTCGTCCTGCCTGTTCTTTCTCTCGCCTGGCGGAAAGTCCCCGCTTGGCAATTGATCAGCACGGCGGGCGTATTCAATGCTGTCTTCATGGCGATCATGGCCTTCCCGATCGGTTGGGAGGCGACCTTGGTTGTTCGGGCATTGGAGGGCAGCGCCGACCTGGTCTCGCTTTCAACAATCTTGGGTCTTATGGGTGGCGGCACCTTCGCCTCTTCCGGACGGCGATTCGGCCTGGCAGGCTTGGTGATGATGTTGGGCCTTGCCATCGGAGCCCTGGGAGGTGGGGTCTTCTCGGCGCGATCAGCACCGGCCGTACTCTTGGTGTCGACTCTGATCTGCCTGGGGCTTGCTGCCGTTTCCTGGCTGGTTCGTGCTGAACTGGAAGATGTGCGTGACCGAACCATGCGGGTGGCCAAGGCAACCTTGCGGTCTCGCTGGCGATTGGCGCTCTGGCCTTCGATGTTCTTTGCGTTTGGTGACCGGGCCATGTCGGCGGCCATTTCCGTGACCGGCGTCTTATACCTCATAACAGTTATTGGAATCACGTCGGGTCGTGCAGGTCTCTTGCTGTTCGTATCTCTTCTGTTGATGGCGATTGGGAGTTGGCCAGCAGGGATGTTGGCAGATCGAGTAGGACAACTGCGTGTTCGCATCCTCTGCGTTGCTGGCTATGGAGGGGCCGTGGCGGCGATGTCCTTGTTGGATGCGACCGAGGGTCGCGGTTTGATCATCTTGATGATCGTGCTGGGACTGGCTGGTGCGGGCTTAATTCCGACGACCTACTCGTTGGGCAGTCGATCGGGCGGAGGTGTTTCGGACATGGGGGCCATCCAGGCCTCAGGCACGGCGGGCTACTTCGCGGGCGTCATGATTGCGGCCGTACAGTTCCCCGGTGACGGCATGGAGGCAGGGCTGGTGGCATTCCAACGCATCTTCCTGGGCTTCGCCGCGGGCTATCTGGTTCTGAACCTGGTGGCTGTGACAGGTTTGCTGCGATGGAAACTCCGACCCGGCCGCTGAGTCATCAGCGATAGCGGGCCCATCGAATCAATTCCAACGGGGACGGAGGCTTGCCCTGCATCAACACACCGACCCGGAAGATCCGAGAGGCCAGCCAGATCAGACCCAGGGCGCACATGAATCCCCAGGCGATGCTCAGCCCGATCTCGAGCCCGGAGACCGGTTCGGTCGCAACGAGTCGTAGGACCATCACGAAGGGTGTTAAGGGTGGGATGTAAGTCGTCACGATCGCGACGATCCCATTGGGTTCCTCGGCAAGTACGGGGGAGAGGAATAGTGGAATCATGACTGCGAAGCTGACGGGGCCTAGTAATGTCTGGGCGTCCCTCATGTCACTGACGGCACTTCCAATGCCAGCCATGATGGCGGCGACCATGAGATAGGCCATGATCAGGTAAATCACCAACAGGATGATTTGCAGGGGCGTGATCAAATCCAGGACGGACACCATCACCAGGAAGGCGACCGCCAGACTTGAGAACATGGCCACCATCACGAGGGTCACCATGGCGTACCCGAGGATCTTCCCACCCATGAGTTGCATCGGACTCACGGCGCTGAGCAAGACTTCCATCACGCGATTGGATTTTTCCTCGATGGTGGATGTCAGCAGGTAATTGCCGCTGACAAATGTTGTGAGCCAGATGATGATCATGAACGCGATGGGTAGGAATCGCCGGAGATCGCCGATCTCGGTTTTCTCATCACCGCCTTCGATGAGACGAACCGTGTCTGCCCACGGACGAGCCGTGAGGCGTTGCACCAGGGCAGGATCCAGGCCCTGGCGTGTGACCCGTGCTTCAACCAAGGCCAAGCGAGCAGCGTCTTCAAGCAATTCGGTATGACTCGGGGGCGAGTCGGGTGATACATAGACCTTGACCCGATTGTCCTTTCGATTGGTATCCGAATCGTCGTTCAGATCGAGCGCGGAAGCTTCGGCGACGATCAGGGCTGTCCAGGTTCCATCGCGAATACCCTCCTTGACAGAATCGATCTCAGATTCCGAGACGGGGCGAACAGTCAGATCAATCTTCTCGGGTACCACCGTGTTTTGCGGAGAAGCCATAGCGCCTTCGATCAACATGGCAGGGCTATCGCTCGGCGTCAGGGCTTCTATGTTGATTGGTGGAGGGGCTGTCGTATTGCGTAGTGCTTCCTGGAGCGGTTTCTGCAAGGAATTGCCGGGGCTCACGATGCCAACATCGCCCACCAGCGGTCGAGCTTCCGGTTGGAGAAACACACTAATGGCGATCAGGATGACGAGAAAGACAAGTGGCGCAACGATCACGCCCAGGAAAAAGGCCTTGGTGAGCACGGTGTGTCGAAATTCCCGCCACGCGACGGACCAAGTCTTTTTCATGATGCGGCGGACCCCTTGACCAGTTCGACGAATATGTCATTCAAGGTTGGCCGCCGTAGTTCCAAGGCACGGATGTCGAGGATCGATGTGAGCCTATTCATGATGGACTGCACGTCTGCTTCCTGGGTGAGGTGCAGTTCATGGCACGTACCTTTTCGGGTGATTTCCTGGACACCGGGGATCACCGGAAGATCAATTTCACGCGGATCCATGAGCTCCATCGAGAGCATGCGCGGGTTATAACGTTCATGGACGACATCAAGCGGATCATCGAGCAGTTTGATGCCGTGATCGATCAGGAAAACGCGATCACAGAGTTGTTCTGCTTGGTGTAACACATGCGTGGAAAAGATGATCGTGCGTCCTTGTGCATTCAGCTCATGGACGATGGTTCCAAGAAGGGCTGCATTTACGGGATCCAGGCCTGAGAATGGTTCATCGAGAATGATCAACTCCGGGTCGTGGACGACCGCAGCAATGAACTGGAGTTTTTGTTGTTGTCCCTTGGAAAGTTCCTCGCAACGACGACTCAAGACATCCGGAAGTTCCAGTCGCTCGATCCACCATGCGATTTGTTCGTCCGCTTTGTGCTTGGAAAGGCCTTTGAGCCGTGCAATGTAGCGAAGGAACTGGTTGATTTTCATCTTCCGGTAGAGGCCGCGTTCTTCAGGCAGGTAACCGATGCGGTCTTTGGCCTGCAGTGCCGTAGCGCCAAGCACCTCAATTGAACCGGCGTCCGGATAGATGATCGACATGATCATGCGGATGGTCGTGCTCTTGCCGGCACCATTGGGTCCCAGGAAGCCAACGAGGGAACCCTGTGGAACGTCAAGGTCGAGCCCTTGGACTGCTCGTACGCTTCCGTAATTCTTGTCAACCTTTCGGATGGTGACTGCCAGGTCGGTCATGGTTGTGATTCACCCGGATCGTCTTCTACAGGGGGTTCATCCTGGGGGATCGCTCGTAGGAGGTCCTCAACCGAAGGCGGTGGCTGAAAGGTGGTGGGGGAGACCGTGTCGAGGGAGATCTTGTCAAAGCGAATAATCAGCTCTATATCGTCTCGAGTCACGGCGAGTTCGTGAAACAAGAGCAGTGGTTTGATTGGCTTCCAATCCCGAAATGACATGGTGACCTCATGGTCTTCAAGCGGTCCCTCTTCAATCATGCGAATACCACGGAGCAGGAAGTGCTCTCGATCGATGAACAATCGCTCTTCGACGCCATCGCGAGTGATCTTCTGTATTTCCCAGCACGGATAGTTTTCAAACTCGGCAGGTGCGACGGTACGGAATGAACGGGCACCCTCGGTCAGTCGGATAGCCAGTTCGAACCAGTTGAGTTCACGCCGACGCCGTTGAGCATCAGCCATTGGGATGATCTCAGCTTCCTCGACCTTGTCGGTGGTCACGATTTCCCAGGCGGACAGCCCGTCGGATCCCACGACGCTGGAACCAAGGTCAGCAAGATCCAGGTGAATCCGCATCAGGTTGGGTCTTCGAAAGGCGAGGTCGAGTTGTCCAGTCGCTTGGCCACCGGTGAATGCCAGCGTGGCATGGGCGGTAAAGGATTCCAGGTCCCATAAGGCCACGCGACCGCCGATCTCTTTCACGTAACGACTCACCAAACCCCTCGCCAGGGGCAGCACCATCGGTTGGGATTTTGCCACGGGTTGCGACTCAGCCGGTTGAGCTGGCGAGGTCTGCAAACCGAGGGTGCAGGCCAGGAAGATTGGGATCAGAGGAGTCAACATGAGTGGTGAGGTGCCTTCCGGCGGCGGCATGGTAGCCCAGCCCTTGGAGCATCAGAAACAACGGATCCAAGACAGCCTGCATCCGTTCATCCGGATAGACGGTTGAAAGAAAGGGCCGCCTATCTATACAATAGGCGCATGACCAGCCCTCTCCTCCGGGCCCTTGACCAGCGGGTCGTGGTACTTGACGGTGCCATGGGGTCAACCCTGCAGTCACTGCCACTGAGCATTGACCAAGACTATCTCGGGCATGAGAACTGCGTTGATCTCCTGGTGCGATCCCGCCCGGAACTTGTGCAGGAAATCCACGAGTCGTTCCTGAAAGTCGGCAGTGATGCAGTTGAGACCGACACCTTCGGTGCCAACCCCCTGGTGCTCTCTGAGTTTGATCCGGAACTTGCCAGTTGGACCCATGGACTCAACAAGGAAGCCGCTGAGGTGGCGCGTGCTGCCTGTGATGCCCATGCGACTCCAGATCAGCCTCGATTTGTCTTTGGTTCGATGGGGCCTGGAACCAAGCTCATCACGCTCGGCCAAGTTGACTGGGACACCATGCTGGATTCCTACGCCACGCAGGCTGCTGGTCTGATCGAAGGTGGTGTTGATGCGCTGCTCATTGAGACCTGTCAGGATCTCTTGCAGGTTAAGTGTGCGACCAATGGTTGTCTGAAAGCCATCGAGAAGGCTGGTCGAGACACTACTGAGGTTCCGATCTTCGTCAATGTCACCATTGAAACAACCGGAACGATGCTTCTAGGTACGGAGATATCAGCTGCGATTGCGGCATTATCTCGCTATCCAATCGCCTCACTCGGGTTGAATTGTGCCACTGGTCCAATCGAGATGTCTTCTCATCTGGAAGCCATTGCGAAACATTGGCCGCATCGAATTGCATGCGTTCCAAATGCTGGCTTGCCAGTTCTTGTTGAAGGGCAGAGTCATTTTCCACTCACGCCAGAGCCCATGGCCGAGAGTATTGGTCGGTTTATTGAGAAATTCGGTATCGATCTTGTGGGTGGTTGCTGCGGAACAAGCCCTGATCACCTGAAGGCAATCGCCTCCCGTGTGAGGGGCTTGAGACGTTCAGATCGAAGTCATTCAGGCTGGACACCAGGTTGTACTTCTTTGTACAGCGCCGTTCCGTACCGTCAGGAGAGTTCGTTCTTCATTGTTGGCGAGCGGATGAATGCCTCTGGCAGCCGAGCCTTCAAGCGACTTCTGGAGTCTGAAAACTGGGATGAAATAATCTCGTTGGCTCGAGGCCAAATCCGTGAAGGGGCCAACTGCCTGGACATCAATGTCGACTATGTCGGGCGTGATAATGCATCGGACATGGCTGAAGTGGTTTCGCGCGTCGTCCGGCAGGTCGATGCGCCCCTGATGCTTGATTCAACTCAGATCTCAACCATCGAAGCCGGTCTTCGTCATGCCCCTGGCAAATGCATCATCAATTCCGCCAACTTCGAAGACGGAGAATCCAAGTTTGATCAGATGTGCATGCTGGCCAAGGCCTTCGGAACTGGCCTTGTTATTGGCACGATTGATGAAGATCCTGAGGCCGCCATGGCGAGAACGGCAGAACGCAAACATGCGATTGCTCGCCGGGCCATTGAGCGAGCGACGACTGTCGGTGGTCTGGCGATCGAGGACATCTTCATCGATCCACTGGTCTTACCGGTCTCAACAGGCATGGACGCGGATCGGCGCAGTGCGCTGGAACTCATCGAGGGTACACGGAAAATCAGCGAATCCTTCCCGGACGTACAAATCACCTGCGGTCTTTCGAACTGTTCTTTTGGCCTCAAGCCTGCGGCTCGTCAGGTTTTGAACTCAGTCCTGATGCATGAGTTGATTGAAGTTGGCATGAGCAGCGCGATTGTTCATGCATCGAAGATCATTCCGCTGAACAGAATTGATCAATCTCGTACCGATGCAGCCATGCATTTGATCTATGACAGGCGAGCGGAATCCATTGGTGGCACCGGGTTGCCTGAAGGTATTTCCGATGAGTCATTCGATCCACTTCAGTCGTTGATCAATCTGTTTGTTGATGACGAAGAGGCCATTGCGGCAGTTGACGTTGAATCCCGTACGTTGGAGGAATGGCTTCAGTCCCACATCGTGGATGGTGACAAACAGGGGCTTGAGGATCGGCTCGATGAGGCAATGAAGACGTATCCGCCTCTTGAAATCATCAATAATCATCTCTTGGCAGGTATGAAGACCGTCGGTGAACTCTTTGCTCGTGGTGACATGCAGTTGCCCTTCGTTCTGCAGTCTGCAGAGGTTATGAAAATGGCTGTCCGTCACCTTGAGCCACACATGGAAAAGCAGGAGGGCTCTACGCGAGGCCGAGTCGTGCTGGCGACGGTGAAAGGCGATGTTCATGACATCGGGAAGAACCTTGTAGACATCATCCTGAGCAACAATGGCTGGACGGTCGACAATATCGGCATCAAACAATCTATTGAGAATATTGCTCAGGCCTGGCGGGAATCCGGAGCGAACGCGATCGGAATGTCCGGTTTACTGGTCAAGAGTGTTGTTGTGATGGAGGAAAATCTACACAAACTCAACGAGATGAAAATCGATGTTCCTGTTCTGCTGGGTGGTGCAGCGCTATCCCGTCATTATTGTGAATCACATTTGCGTGAGATTTACAACGGACGTGTGTACTACGGTAAGGATGCGTTCGAAGGCCTTTCTCTCTGTGAAGCCATCATTCAGGGACAACATGGTCAGTTGAATGCTGAAATCGATCGGCGTCTGGCGAGTCGAGAAGCCATCAACGCGAGAATTGGTGACATCAGTTCCGAGGAGTCGGAGGGCGAGGCGGCAACGGCTGTGTTGGAAGGCACGGTGGTGCGAAGCGAGGTGGCAACCGATATCGAGATTCCCACGCCGCCGTTCTGGGGCAATCGGGTGATCCGGGATATTCCGCTTTCTGAAATCTTTCCGTACATCAACACCGTTGCACTTTTCCGAGGTCAGTGGGGATTCCGACGGGGGAGGCGATCCAAAGCCGAATTCGAACAGTCCATCGAAGAAGAAGCACGTCCAGTATTCAAGGACCTTCAGGAGACACTCGTTCGGGATGAGGTGCTTGAGCCCAGTCTGGTGTACGGATGGTATCCGTGTGGCAGTGAGGGGAATGATCTTGTCGTCTTCGATCCTGAGGATCATGATCGGGAACTCGAGCGATTCGAGTTTCCTCGTCAACGGAATCGCCGACATCTGTGCATCAGCGATTATTTTCGTGATGTCTCTTCAGGCGTGCGGGATGTTCTCGGTTTGAGTTGCGTCACGGTTGGGCAGGGGATTAGTGAATTGGCACAGCGACTCTTTGCTGATGATCAATACACCCAATACCTGTATGTTCACGGCATGGGCGTGGAGTGTGCCGAGGCCTTGGCCGAACTTTGGCATAAGCGAATGCGGCAGGAACTGGGCATCGATGGGGAGGATCACCCCAATATCAAGTACCTATTCCAACAGAAATACCAGGGCAGTCGCTACTCTTTCGGGTACCCAGCTTGCCCTGAGATGAGCGATCAGCAAAAGCTCTTCCGGCTCCTAGAGCCCGAGCGAATCGGCTGCGTCTTGACCGAAAATGACCAGATTGAGCCGGAACAGAGCACGTCGGCGATCATCGTGCATCATCCGGAAGCCAAATACTTCAATGTCTGACCGAGATGGCAACGGTCTTGTATCATTCCGACCATAGAAATGAATGGATGACCAGGCATGGCATCTAACGTGGGTGGTCTGCAACACGGTCGTTAAATTGAATTAGGAGTGTGGTCATGTTCCAACTCTTGGCAAATACAAGTGGACAAGCAGCTGCAGAGGGTGCTGCCGCAGTCGGTTTTATGGCTGCACTTGGTGCTGCTGCGTGTTACCTGGGGGTCGCTCTTGGGATCTTGGTTGTTATTCTGTGGCTGATCTATGACGCAGCCAAGGCAGCCGATCCGAAGCATCAAAGTATGGAGCCCGGCCTTGTCTGGCTTCTGATCATTCCGGTATTCAATGTCTTCTGGAACTTCAGGGCCTTGCCTGCGGTTGCTGATTCACTCTCTGCAACCTTGCGAGATCATGGCAAGGATGGCGGCGATTGCGGACGGCTCTTTGGTTATATCTGGTCACTCTTGATGATCGTTTGGTGGATCCTGTTGATCATTGGATTCGCGGGTGGTCATGCGATGGCGTTTACGGGCGGTAATGCTGCCTCCGTAGCTGCCCTTGGCTTGATTGGAATATTGCGGATCATCACCGACTTGGTGATCATTGTGTTTGTCATCCTCTACATCGTGCAGGTTCAATCTGCCAAGGCCAAGATCAGATCTTCAGGCAACGCGCCCGCCTCGTCAGAGTGATCCAAGTCAGGTACCGCGTTTTCCTTCAGGCACGTCATGTACGTGGGTTCTTTTGCCCGCCCAGTCGCTGAGGATGTCAACAGCGACTTGGGCCCCGATGCCCGTGGCGATAGCGAATTGACTTGATCCACCTGCGAGCAAGCCGGCAACATGCAGGTCTGGAGCA
>JAYZAT010000161.1:0-11068 GCA_036339555.1 Planctomycetota bacterium | reverse complement strand
GTTGCTCTCGCTCCGTTCGAACTTCCCAATGATCCGAAAGAGATAACCTGCCACGACAAACAGGAAGATCGGCAAGACAACATTAAAGATGACATCTGATGACATGATGGCCTCCGTGCCAATATGGCCCGCACACCATAGCGAACTATGAGCTATTCAGCACGGTGCCGGGTATGCAAATAGGACCCGTATACCCGGGGGGTTGCATCATTGACCTTGAGGCGACTCGTCTTTGCGAGCACGGATCCATGCATCCATTGCTGAAGTGTCACTATCTCTTATGCAGCGATCTTCAAACGCCCTCTTGACATCTTCTATGGATCCATAGTCGCCTTGATTGACTTGGTCTGCCACCGCTTTGACACAAGAAAGGGTCGTCTCGGTTATATAGACCATAAGCGAGCCGACACCATCGTTTCGAAGATCGTGAAACACGATTTTCCAGCCTTCATCTGTCTTGACCAATATGTAGGTCAATTCATATTGCTTCATTTCATGCGAAAAAGCGGAAACGGGACATGTGACCTGCCCATACGCAGTGGCATTCTGATCATCAAGAATCCGAAGCGTTGAGAGATCAATTTGATCATCCGCAGTGGCATTGAAACAGGCCCATGACTCCAAAGCACGTGCAACCGATTGGCGACTCCAGAGCTGGCGCATGGCTACCAATAGATCGAATTGGGCATCACAGCCCTCAGTGAACACATTCAGATCTGACCAGGATGGTGCATCCATCGCCGTGTAGTAGGCAGTCATGTCTGGAACCAATCGTACAAAGAAATACTCTTGGCCAGCCGCTTTGTAAGGCGGAACCTGACCAAGTGAAAGCGAACGGTTGTATGACTTAATGAGCGACTCAGGCTCTTGGAAGACCGGTATGTCGCCACGTACCCCAACGCCGTATTGCTTTGTGGATTCACAGCCCAGGCATGCCATGTACAGGACACAGACCAAACAGATCGCCAGATAACAGGGCAGCTTTCTAGTCATGGGTGATGATGATACTTGCAGATCAGTGCGAAGACCCTAAATCGCTACCAGGCGGCGACAACCGCCAGGAGGTCATCGACATCAACAGTTCCGTTGTTGTCGAGATCCGCCGGACAATCAACTGGCAAAGGGGCGCACCCACCCCAAGCTGCCAGCACGGCCAGGACATCATCTGTACCAACATCCCCACTGCCATCGATGTCCGCACTTCGATCCTGAGCCAAGAGCTCCGGGATCAGTTCGAGTACTCGCTCCGTCGCCGCCTCGAACCCGCCGTAGTCGGGAAAACTATGGCCTCCGTCAAAGAACTCGGTGCCACAAGGGACATCCACTAATTCAAAGGCCTCGTCCAAAACGCGCGATGAATTCCAGTCATGGATTGGATCGCCATACCCGTGGATCATGTGCATCGGCGGATCATCGGCGCTCACCCAGGTGATCGGGGAAGCTTCCACGTACGTGGTGTAGGTCTTCGCATTCAAGGGTCCGCCCAAGAACTGGCTGAAAGGACCTGTGTTGCCCCAATCCTCAACCTGCATCACGAAATCACTCAATCCCCAGAACGGCACGCTTCCCTGGATTCGATAGCCGCCCGGCGGTTCCGGCAGTGGCTCGAACACGCCCACGCCAGCAGACGTTCCCAACAACTGCGACAAATGACCGCCTGCCGAGGGGCCCGTGACCACGATCGTCGGCGAGAGACCATAGGTTGCCCCTGCGGTTCGGATCCAACGCACCACCGCTTTCACATCATGCACCGCTTGTGGATACGAGGGCGACATGTCTACTGACAACGTGTAGTTGCATGAAACAACCCCATAACCCAAGTCAGCCATAGGGCCCAACATGGTCAAGACGTTGGCATCGGCCTTGTCGCCTCCATACCAACCACCTCCATGAATGAAGAGCACCGTCGGGGTGCCCGACACGAGGCCATCATCGGGGCGATGGATATCCAGGAAGGTACGCATCCCACCCGGGGACACATACGACACGTCCGAAATGAGCTCCGAAGCGGGTACGGCTGCCGTACACGACATCAAGAACAGCAAGCTTGTGATTCGTTTTCCCCGCATGGCTTCACTGTACGGCGACCAAGCAAATGGACATCCCTTGATTTCCAGAATCTCTGCAGAAGGAGCCTGGAGATCTCCTGGAGGTCCATGCAAGGGCTTCTATGCCAACGACCGGTGCCTGAGTATCAATGCCAGCAGACCTGTCCGATTCATGCCCAGTCGGTAGCCGGACCGATGAGCGTCCAATACCAACACCACTGGTGATGCCCGCATCGCCCACCCCATGGAGTTCGAATCATGGAAAATTCTGGCAACAAAAGCTGCTCATCAGGCAAGAAGGTCGTTTGCTGGATCTTCGGCATCGCCCACATTGCTGCCCTGACCTGCATCGCGACCGCCCTGTGGCAGATTTGGCATGTCCTCAAGGACAGCCATAGCTGATCCCCTCGGACAGCCCTCTACCAGGTCCGTTCCCGCCAGAACCGCCAGTGGTTCCAGGATCGTTGCATGATCTACCCCGGTCAGCACTTGCCATTTATCCGTGGTTCTGGCCTTACGATCTCGTGCAATTCCATACATCTCTAGCCCTCCTTTATATAGGCACGTCCCAGGAGTTCTCCTGCATCACACAGGAGCGTACTGGAGCGAGATCTCGCCACTCCCCGGAACTGCGGAAAGTTGCTCAGAGTCTGTAGATCGATGTGCTTAAGCGTTGCGTCGCCGAAGCATGCCCATCGTGATCACAAATCCCAGGGCAGCTGCCGCAGCAGACAACAGGAATCCGAGCCGGATGCCCGCTGATTCGCCAGCGGTTGTCTTGGGATAGAGATCGATCAACATCGCAATGACGACGATCATGGTGTTACCGCTCATGATGACTATGGTCAGGATCGTTCCACTGGCTACGCCAACCTTCTCATGAGGGAGCTCCTTGATCGCGCCAGCCTGGGGCATCGACCAAGCCAAGGCACATCCAATACCTGCCACACCCATCCCAATAGCCAGCCCAAGAACATGGTCCGTCAAGAACAGAAGGCCCAGCGCGACCGCCTGAAACGCCAGGCCCACCCAGGTCAGAATGACCGTTCCCAAGCGCCGTTCGATCATGGGCGCAACAAAACTTGTCACCGCGACCGAACCGCTGAGGAAGAGAAAGAAGAGCCCGGCATTTAAGACTTCGTAGCCCAATACAAGCTGCAATTGCAGCGTGGCACCGAAGACCAGCCCACACCAAGCAGCATTGCCCAGCAACCCCCCAATGGTATACCCCAGGTAACGACGGTTTAGGAATAATCGAACATCAAGAATTGGCGATCGCAAGCGCAGCTCCAAGATGGCGAAGATGCCGAGCAAGAGCACGCCACCAGACGTCAGTGCAACCCAGCCCCATAAAGGCCAATGGGGAATGCGATCGATCCCGACCGACAAAGCGCTAATGCCCAGTAACAACAGGATGATCCCGCCAATATCGAGGCGGCCGGTGGCATTGGGGTCGCGTGACTCACGGGCAAAAACCAACACCCTCACGAATGCGACTGCACAGATGGGGATGTTCACAAAGAAGATCCAACGCCAACTCAAGAATTCCGTCAGGAATCCTCCCAAGACTGGCCCCAAGGCTGCCCCAAACATTGCAATGCCGGTGAGTAGGGCAATATTGCGGCCCAGACGTTCCTTCTTGCTGGCATGGCCGACCACCGCGGTGGCCAAAGGGAAGAGGAGCCCCCCACCAATACCCAGTACGACACGAGCCACGATCACCATCGTCGCACTGGTAGAGAGGGCCACCCAAACCGAAACGCCCGCAAAGATGACGATCCCCACCAATAAGAACTTCTTGCGTCCATACCGATCGCCAATAGGGCCCGCGATCGCCAAGAAGGCGCAGAAGGTCAGGACGTAGCCGGTGATGACCCACTGCAAATCAATGGGCCGAACACCAAGTTCCTTGGCCATTGGTGGCAAGGCAATGGATACCGACCACCAATCCGCCGTGACAATGAATTGGGCAATACCGGCCGCAATCAGGAGGAGGATGCCATGCCGGGGAGAGGACTGTGATTCACTCATGGTGAAATTTCAACTCGTCTCACTCGAGAAACACTCAAACTGATTCGGCACTGATTTCCATCATGGTCTTCATTCTCAATCGGTCATCCAGCGGACAGGTCGCCAGAACGTCGACAATCCGCTCGGCAGCGTAACCATCACCATAGGGATTCACCAAGCCCTGCAATGACGGCCGGAAGCTTGGCGAAAGGGCTTCTTCCAACCCGGCAGCAATGGCAGACTGCTCGGCTGGAACATCGATCACATTGCTTGCCCGTGTCCGACCCTGCTGACGAATACCGACATTGAGTGTTGGCAAGGCTAATGATGCTGTTTCCATAATCCCACTGGAAGAGTTTCCCGCCAGCAATGCCGACTCACGCAATAACGCCCAATAGACCAAGTGATCCAGATTGACCCGAAGAACCGCATCATCGCGTGCATTGCATACCGCGTTGGATAACTCGATAACACGTGAGTAGCCCGCATCTGCATTAGGAAAACAGAAGACAATGGGACGAGGCGCTTTCACGATGGCTGCAAAGAAAGCCTCGGCCTCGTCAGTCGTGTCTCGATGCATCGTCACCGGATGAAAGGCCACCACGATAGGTGCCGGGTCAAGTGACATCCCAATGGCGGTCTCGACCGCTTCGCGACTGGGCAGTTCACTTCGCCGGACATGGTCCAGAGATGGAGCCCCCGCTACTGTCACCCGCCATGGCTCCTCGCCCATGGCGATCACACGGGCAGCTGCATCATCGGTTGGAACCAGGTGAAGGTGGCTCATCTTGGTCAAGGCATCACGAACTTGCTGATCAATGGCGCCTTCGCTGATTTCGCCACCTTCAATGTGAGCAATCGGAATCCGAAGTGCCATAGCCGCCGCTGCTGGCGCCAACATCTCGAAGCGATCGGCAATCAAGAGCAGGAGATCTGGCCTCAGATCGGCCAAGGCCTGGGTGAAACCCGTGACCGCCTGCCCGATACCCAAGCCCATGCCACGGTCTGAATCATCCCCGGCCAGAAATGGAATCTGACGATCCACCGTAAAGCCAGCCCGTTCGATAGCTTCGATGGTGTTGCCAAACCGGGCCTCAACATGAGCCCCTCCCACGATCAGTCGAAGATCAACCCCCGGATGCTCCTCCAGCAGGCGCAGCGGCCACTCCAGATGGCCCCAGTCGGCCCGGGATGTGGTGACAGCAGCAATGCTTCTTTGATCAGCCATACCCCAGGAGCCGAGCCGTTTCCGGCCCATCCGGCGCGGCGTACAATGCCGACCTTGGAGATCCCTCGATGGCCTACTACACCCAGCTCGGCGAACTTCCCCCCAAACGGCACATCCAGTTCCGTCGACCGGACGGGGCCCTGTACTCCGAAGAGGTCTTTGGGACCGAGGGCTTCGTTGGACCCACCTCCACGATTTATCACATCCACCCGCCAACCCAGGTAGCAGGCTGGACCAAGCTCTACTCGACCAAGACCGAGTTTCTGGAGACCGAGGTGATGCGAATGCGGCACCTCAAGACCAGTGATCGACCAGCCCATGGCGATCCCGTGACCGGCCGAGTTGTATTGCTCGGTAACGCGGATGTCGAGATGAGCATCTGTGTTCCCGCAGAACCAATGACGTATCACTACAAGAACGGTAGCGGTGACGAGTGCCTCTTCATCCACTTTGGATCCGGCACCATGCACACCAGCATGGGAACACTTGAATTCCATGAAAAGGACTACATCATCATGCCCAATGGCGTGATCTACAGGATGGAGTTCAACGAGCAGCCCAAAGGAGCACCACCAGCTCGCTTCCTCTGCTTCGAGACGATGAACGCCAGCCACATCCTCCCTCCGCCGCGCTACCTCTCAAAGAAGACCAGCCAGTTCCTCGAACATGCGCCCTATTGCGAGCGTGATCTCCGGCTGCCGCAGCTCCCCATGACCTGTGATGAAACCGGTGAGTTTGAAGTCCGAATCAAGGCCCGCGACTCGATCCACTCCTATATGTACAGCTACCACCCCCTGGATGTCGTGGGATGGGACGGTTGCTATTACCCCTACTGCTTCAACGTCGACGACTTCTCCCCCATCGTCGGCAAGCACCATATGCCCCCACCGACCCATCAGACCTTCGAGGGTCATAACTTCGTGATCTGCTCCTTCTGCCCACGCGTGTTGGATTTCCATCCGCAGGCGATCCCGGTTCCCTACAACCACAGCAACCTCGACTCTGATGAGGTGCTCTACTACGTTGAGGGCAACTACAAGGCACGCCGAGGTATCGAGCAGTGTTCAATCAGCTTGCACCCGCAGGGTATTCCGCATGGCCCGCACCCTGGCACCGTAGAGAAATCCCTCGGCGCCACGTGGACCGATGAGCTGGCGGTCATGTGTGATACTTTCCGACCCTTACATCCCACCAAGGCGGCCCTGGATATGGATGATCCGAAGTATCCGAACTCCTGGGCAGAATGGAAACCCGTCCCAATCCAAAAGGACGCCGACAGCAACCAGGACGACCAGACGGCCTCAACCTGGTGAACTTCGCACGCGTCATTCTTGTGATGCTGGCACTGCTGGCAAACGGACTCGGTTGCCAAGGCCATCGCAACTCGACAAATTCTGTTGCGTCTGTCCAGTCCGATCGCTTCTCTGTTCATGATCGAACGCTGCAACCAGAGATCGCCCGCGATAGCGTTGCCCGAGCACGTGGACTACAAAACCGAATGCCCCCCAAGGATGGCCTGATCCTCCTCTTTCCCATGCAAGAGAAGCATTCGATCTGGATGCCCAACTGTCCCGAGCCACTGGAAGCCTGGGTCATTTCCGACCAGGGCACCATCCTCGAGATCTTGGACCTTCCTGCTGAGCCTCCCCAGGCCAAGGGCGAAGCAGATTGGCAGTATCACGCACGCCTTTCCCGACACCGGCCTCGACACCGAGCCAGGATCCTTTGGGAATTCCAGGCAGGAACTGCAGAAGACTGGGGCGTCACGCCCGGCGATACGATCAACGGCAATTGGGCAGGCCTGCTCGACACGGATCGTTGAACGATCACCGCCTGAGTGATCCAATCCACTCCCGAAAAGTAACCTCCTTTTCGGGAAGGGCCGGGGCCGCGTGAAAGAGCACGCCGTCCACGCCTGTGAACCTGCCCAGGGTCACGTCCTTGGCTGGATAGGAAAGGTTCCGTGGGTTGTCATCTGTATTGTCGACATCCAGGACAACTTCAAGGCGGGTCCCAGCCTTCAGTCGCAAGGGTTCCGTGAGAACTTCCGTTTGCCGCCAGTGCATGTCCCAATCCGGATAGTCCAAGAGCACCTGAGGTTCTCCGCCTGGAGGTGTGGCGATCAGTTGCATGGAACGCAGGAAATGATCGCCGCGCGGTGACAAGGCGATGATGTCAAGATCCATGGGGATCTCAAGTTCACCACGCTCCACGCGACGCTCCCCTGCTGCAAGTTTGAACCACGGTTTCATCACGACGAAGGTGTCCAGCCGCCTGACGACATCCTCGGGATGTGCGATATCCAGCGTGACAGTTCCCGTGACAGGAAGATCTCGGCCCGTGGGCCGATAGGACATCTCCGTCACCAAGGTTGATCCTGCAGGAATTTCAAATGCGAATCCCTCGGGAAGACCCAATGTTCGCGCGCCTACACCTAAGACACCCAGGCCTCCGGCAGGACGCGATCGAACATCACCTGACATGTGATAGCCCGCAGGGTCCTCCAGGGAATCAGCGAGTTCCGCTTGGCCCGTGGGATCTGCCGACAACGCCACCGAGTGAACTGCGTTCACCAGGGGGGAATCCCAATGAAACCCGGTCACGAGCAAGGGCTCATCATTGACGACGGGCAATGCAAAGGTGCGGACGTTGTGGGTATGCGCGTGGAGCGTGACCTCGCTCTCGGCGGGCACATCAAATCCCTCCTCGAGAACTAATCGGATGGACTGATCCGATGGCGGATTCGCCGGCATCGGCAGAGCCGGCTTCGCATCCTTCGGATAAGGCGCTCCTGCGTCCAACCACGCCAGCAAGGTTTGTCGTTCCCGGGGAGTCAAGGGACCACGCCCCTGAATCGATACCGCACCATGAACAGGCAGCCAAGGGGGCATCAAACCCTCCTGTATGACTGCCTTCACGAAAGATCGGCGGGCTGCCAGATCGGAGGCCCGATCCAATCGAAAAGGGCCTTCGCCGCCAGGTCGATGACATACCGCGCACTGGCGGGCCACGATTGGGCGAACGTCCTCCCAAGACGGCACGGTCAACATCGAGACCAGCAGGATGGCTGGGGAAATCATCACATGAATGCTCCCGGCAGGATCAAGAGGCAGACTGAATGATACCCGTGCATGAGCCGAGCCCGATACGCGTCGCACCCTCGGCTTCACAGTACGCAGACATGGTCAATTCATCGTCGTCCTGTAGGAACTTCCGCTGAGTTCCATCCGGCAGTTCGATCGGTTCAGTACCACGCCATGTCAACTCCAGGAGGCAGCCCCGGTTCTCTTTGCCAGGTCCGCTCACAGTGCCCGAACCCAAGAGATCACCTGGATGCATGGCACACCCTGTGCTCGTGTGATGGGCAAGCATTTGACTGAAAGTCCACGTAATGTCTGCTAAGGATCCTCGACTGAGATGCATAGGCGGCTGCCCCGCCTCTCGCATAGCAGCCGAAGAGAGATGCACTTCACAAGTCACATCCAAGACGTCCTCGGTGACCGGGGCTAAATAGTCCAACAGGGCAGGATCGCCTGGTTCGCGCTCAGGGCCAGGGCGACGGAATGGTGATAAGGCATCCATGGTCACGACCCAGGGGGAAATAGATGTTGCAAAGTTCTTGGCGTTGAAGGGGCCCAATGGTTGGTACTCCCACTTCTGCACATCCCGTGCAGACCAGTCATTGAGAATAACCAATCCGAAGATGTGATCCATCGCTGAGGCCATCTCAATACGATGCCCTCGGTCATTGCCAGCCCCGACAAAAACGCCGAATTCCATCTCGTAGTCAAGCAGTCGACAAGCGTCGAACACGGGCGGTCCATCGTTGGGCTTAAGTTGTCCATAGGGGCGGCGAATATGTGTTCCGGAAACCACCAGGGTGCTGGCCCGCCCGTGATACCCCACCGGAAGATTGAGATAGTTGGGCAACAATGGTTCGCCATCGGGACGGAACATGCGCCCAACGTTGGTGGCATGATGACGAGAGGCATAGAAATCGGTGTAATCACCCACGGATGCAGGCATCCGCATGGAAACCGAATCACGTGGCGAGAGGAGATGCGGATGCGGATCAGCACCTTCAGCCAGCAAGGAAGAAATGGATCGCCTTGCGGAACGCCACGAACGCGGCCCCAAGCCCATGAAGGCATTCAAGGTCGTTGCCGACAAGGCGCACGCGGTCTCGGGTTGGAGATCCTGGAGGGCGAGCGTTTCAATTGCCTGGTGCACATCCAGCACCATGTCACCAATGGCCACACCAATGCGATGATCGCCTTGGCCTGAAGCAAATACGCCGTAGGGAAGGTTCTGGATTGGAAAGTCATTGCCTTCAAGATTTGCTGAGTCCACCCAACTTCGAAGGGCTGGATCAAGCGTAGGATCTGACGTACTCACGGTCATGCTCCGATGAGATTGGATTCAAGAAGAACCGACAGAATCAGTCCGTGGCAGCAGGCCTAGGGCTTGAAGATCTGCCAGTGGGTCTTCCCAACTGCAGCAGCCAAATGAAATCGCAAGGCCTGCTCGTGCTTCTTCGATCTGTTCGCGAGAGAGTTTGTAATCCCCCACCTTCATGTGATCATCTTCAAAGGAAAATCCTTCGATGAGATCCAGCAACTCGACGACCTGGTCTTCGTCGATCTTGTGACTGTCAACCACAACCGCAGCAGCAAAGACATTGAGAAAACCCTGCTGATGGGCCGGAATAGTCGGCTCCTCATTAGGCAAGGGGTGATGCAAACCCGCGGTTGCCTTGAACGGAACACCTGCCTGGACACATTGATGAATGAAACGAGCAACCGAACGTGTCGATGGATTGAGCTCCGGCTTCACCCCGCCCGTGCGAATCTTGGCTGCCGCCTCGGAACCAGCCAGGGCTGCGATGAGTCCACGATTGTCCTCATCAGCAGCGAGCTCAAAGAAAGGGAAGACGTCATCGGGCAGTAGATCCAATGCCTGGTCGATGCCGTCTGAAGTCTGAGCACGCAACTCGATAACATCCGCCAAGGCCAAGCCATTTTCCGGAACACAATGGCAACTGTTGAAAGCTGCCAGGCGATCAATATCAGCGGCCAAGGCAACATCTTCTGCTGAAGACACCAGGAGGCTGAGGCACCAAGGGTCCTCGGTATCAGAGGCTGGTAACAGCCCAGCTGCCGCCTGTTCAAATTCATCCAGGCGAGTGATTGGCACCACGACGCGCCCAAGCATCCAACTCGCGTGCCCGGCCAGCCCGGCAGCGAACCGCCGAACCATTTCATCCATGTCATGCTCGGCTGGTGGAAAGAGACCGGCATAATCGATCACGCCATCCAGCAAGCTGACCAGGGTTCCGGGAGCACCGTTGTTCATGACCAGGCCTCCTTCATGCCGTCGGACACACTGTGGCACGCTCTGCCAGGCATCGCTCGATACGTCGAAGGGATGATGCCTTGCCGAGGATGACGAGGGTATCGTAGATCGGCGGGCTGATCGGCCCCCCGCTCACCGCTACACGGATAGGCTGTGCCGCCTTGCCAAGATTACCCTCTGCATGGGCTTCTGCCCAAGCCTCGATCGTGGACTCCAGTGAGTCCAGGGTCCAATCATCAAGATCCTGGAGTACTGGAAGAATCGCTTCAAGGCGGTCATACCCACAGGGCTCACCATTGCAGAGCGCCTTGCGAATCGGCTTGCTTGCTACCCATTGGATGGCATCATCCGCCTCAAGGAAAAAGCGCCCTGTTCGAATGGGGTCAAGCAAGGTCTTAGATCGTTCTTTATTTGCCTTCGCAAAGTGAGC
>JAYZAT010000160.1:0-32172 GCA_036339555.1 Planctomycetota bacterium | reverse complement strand
GACAACGGCTCAAATCGCTCGACACGGTTGGTCAGCGTGTTGTACAGGTCGAGGGGCATGTGGAGAGAATAATCCGGCGATGACCACTCGGTGGCAGTTGTCAGGCGTCGGCTTCCTGCAGGCGGGCAGACTCCCACCATGAGATCGTCCGCTGCAGTCCCTCCAGGAGGGAGGTTCCGGGTGTCCAATCCAACACCTCCTGCATGCGATCCACCGCCATGCAGACCCGGGCAGCCCCATCAGGGCGGTCGCGATCCCACTGAATCGTTCCCGTGAACCCAACCGCTGCGGCCACGGTTTCCACCAACTCAGCGATGGTGGTCTCCACCCCAGTCCCAAGATTCACTGGATCAGGCTCCGAACATCGCTCAGCTGCTCGGATGATTCCCTCAGCAGCATCCTCCACGTAGAGGAACTCACGAATCGGTGTTCCACTGCCCCAGCACGTGATTGAATCATCCCCACGATCACGCGCTTCGAGACATCGTCGGATCGTGGCGGCCACCACATTGCTTCGTTCTGGATCAAATCGAGCCCGTGGCCCATACATGTTGGCCGGCATCACGACACACGTAGACAAGCCATGCTGATCATGAACAGCTTGAAGCAACGCGATACCACCACGCTTCGCCTGCGCGTATCCCCAATGCGCTGGTTCCGGCGGGCCCTCCCAGAGCGTATCTTCACGGTACGGAATGTCGGCACCGCGGGGGTAGCAGATGCTCGAGGCCGTGAACAGCAGGCGTTCCACACCACTGGACAACGACGCAGTCACGATCGATTCCATCATCCGAGCGTTATCGAGATAGGCCGTCGCCTGGTTCGCTTTCTGCCAAGCCACACCACCCTGTGCTGCTGCCAGGTGCAGAACCCACTGTGGTTTCGCTCGATCGAAGAAGTCCTGGACAGCGGATGGGTTTCTCAGGTCGCACTCTGAACGCGTGGGGCAGACAACCTCGGAAACGCCATGCGTCTTCAGCGCATCTATGACATGGCTACCAAGAAAACCTGCACCACCGGTGACGAGGACTCGACAGCCCTTGAGATTCAGACACTTATCTGTGCTGGCTGATCCCATGAGAACCTGATAGTACCCGCACCGTCTGTGAAATCCGGCAACCAATCAACCCGCAAGATTGGTCCTGCCTGGTGGCACATCAATGGGGGAATCTGTCTCCAGACGCGACATGGCCTGTTTCCAGGTTTCCTGCTCGAAAGCCAGGAGTTGGATGATCTCACTGGCCACTTCGGGATCCCGCTGGCTACAGGCGATCCCAATCCGCCGGTACAGGTAGACACCAATGGATCGCAGGCGTTCCAACAGTTCAGAATCCATCTTCGTGGACTTGGCGGGAATCAATTCGAGCACCAGGGCCCGAAGGCGGGATCCAGACGACAGGATCTTTTCTCCGGCTTCCTGCTCAACCGCCTGCAGTAGGCGGCGTGCTTCATGGAGCGCATGCTTCAACACCAGGGCTCGCAACTGCTGGGGCGAAGCGGTGAGAATTTCAGTTCTGGTGTAGGAATCGGGCGATGTCATGTTGATCCACCATCGGCACAATCCACACACGTTTCAGGAATGTGCGAAGCATGAATCCTCTGGATCCGATAACACATGCTCAACCGAGCAGGCCACCGAATCCGGAATTGCTCGACCCGAATGAGAGCAACGCGAGGGATTGGGACTGCATCGATGCGAGAACCTCTTCCATCGCAGTGAACTGAGCGACCAACTGGATGCGGCGCGATTCCATCCTGGCATCGAGCACCACGAGTCGATCGAGGGCCACCTCGATGCGACCCTCCCAACTGGCATCCGCGAGGGAGAGGGTGCCACCATCCGTGCTTGTCAGTTGATTGAGCATGGACTCGAGACGAACGCCAAATCCCTCGACGCCATTGGCATTGGTTGTGAAGAGGGCCTCCACATCCTCCCGGCGCGTCGCCCACGCTTCCGCAAACGTGGCTTCATCGAACTCGATGCGACCACCAGCACCAACACGAATACCCACGGACCAAAGACCATCCATCCCCAGGTCCTCGCTCGAAGCGGCTTGTTGTATCGCCGTCAAGAGCATGCGACGTATCCGTGAAACGGTCGAATCACCATGCAACACACCACGCTCGGCGGTCTCGGGGTCATACCCATTGACCAAATCGATTCGGTCCAGCACGCCATTCAGGGCCTCGATCATGGCCCGAACGGCCTCCGTAGCTTGCGTCTCATCTCGTTCCACGGTCACTGTGACGATTTCGTCAGACACTTCCAGGAGATCGAGCGTTAATCCCGCAATAACATCATTCAGTTGGTTGAAGCCACTGGTAATCATCACACCACTGGCCACATCATCACCAAGCACGATGCGTGCATCTCGTGCAGCAATGACTTCTTCGAATTCAACATCCAGGCCTTCCAGGTCCACCAACATCCGGCCGGCCGCGCCGGATACGTCACTGGTGAGGCTCAGCCTCCAGGGCGACCCGGGATCGCCGGTACTGACCAGCGATGCAATCGCCGAGACGTCCGATTCATTAATCATGTCTGCCAACTGGCGAAGCGTCGTCTGCCCATCAACGGACAGCGTGGTCTCCCAGGAACCATCAATGGCCGTCATGGACTCGCCAATCAACCGTAGATCAGCAGCCGCAGTGCCCGAGATAGTTTCCACCTGCATCTCGACGACGGCTTGGCTTTCATCGGCAGTAGATTCCAACAGAAGGCCATCCCCGTTGTCATTGATTCTTGCCTGGATGGCCAAACCTCGTGAATTGATGAGGTCGATGACATCCTGCACTGTCTGATGTCCTGCCGAGAGGGTCACCGTCGAGGTGGCTCCCGTGGCATCACGAAGTCGGAAGGAACCGGTGCCGATACCACGCCCCTGGTTGAGATCATCCAGCAGCGTTGCGTTGGCGATCCAACGGTGCTGGAGATTGTCACTGGAGACGGATGACACAATTGCATCGACGGTCAGGCCGAAACGTTCCGCCAGATCTCCTGAAACCACCAGTGAGCCCGAGCCGCCGCGATCCGATAGCACAACACGATTGCCTTGAACCTCGAGCTTGAGTTGAAGACCTTCCTGCTCGAACCAGCCTTGAATGCCTGAAACCAATTCTTCCACGGTCTCGTACTGAGCCAAACCACTGATGGATGCCGTCATTCCAAAACGATCGGTCACGGTGAGTGAATCAGCCCCAGCCAATCCAGTGCCTCCAAACAGTTCGCGCACCAAGACTGTTCCGGGGCTTCCAACGATTCGGCTCCCGGTCAAGAGATCATTCGCTTCAACCGCTTCACCAAAGCCCAACGCGTCTACAGCGCTTGCATTGGCCGACGTCGAATCGATCGTAAACGCATTGCCACCGGTCGTCAGATCCTGGAGTTCCAATCGCAAACCATCGGAAGCCATGCGTGCGATGACCGCACCGTCATTGGCTTGACCGTTTTGGTCGATCGCCGCATTGATGGCGTCGAGCACACCCTGCACAGTCGGGATACTGCCCCCACCAACCGCTGAGACATCCGAACCCTCGAATCCACCGATGGCACCCGATGCGTTCAAGATGCCCAGATCCTCTGCTGTTGTGTCACCCAGGGTCCCGGCACCATGCACCGATACGCGATCGGCTGCATTCAACGGCGTGACCTGGAAACCATGACCATCAGCTCGATAACTCAAGGTCACGGAACCACCGGTCGCCGCGGCAACCCGGTTCCGGACGTCACCGGTCGTTACGCAACCCGTGAGGTCGATATCCCAACTGGTTGTGCCACCGGTTTCGCCATCCACCAACTCGATGGTGAGATCAGGATCGTCTGCATCATCGTCGATCGACACTCCGGTCCCCCCGTTGAAGGCCGACAAGAGCGTCTCGTCATCCAAGGCCACCAGCGTCCCCGATGACAAGTCGACATCAAAGACGCGACCGTCATGGGTCTTGATTCGAATGTCGGCCAGTCCCTCTCGAACGAGAACCCCATTGCCGTCGTTGAGCGCGGCTAACGACAAGCCCCCACCGAGCTGTGCTAAAGCGGCGCCTGCCAGTTCTCCATTGACCGATGTGCCCTGGATACCTAGGTCACCTGCGGTTTGGGCCCCGCCCACCTCCGCCACTGAGAAGTCAAAGCCCTCGGATGACGTCAGTACGATCCCCCCGTTCTGGAGGGTCGCCGTGATTCCCAAAGCATTGTCAGCCAAGCGTTCAATCACCTCATCCAGAGTGGTGACATCCTCCAGGTCAATCGCGGCCGACTCCCCTGTATCCGAACGCACCAATTCAACCATACCTCGTTGAATACCCTCGCCACCATTCAGCCAAGACAGCGGCATATCTTGGGTCAATCCACCGTTGCCAAGTTCAATCGTGGCACCCTCGAGTCCGAGCGCAGACGCGTCCGATGAAAACCCCCCACTCAGCAACTGATGATGGGTCGCCAACCCCGCAACAATGAATTGGTAGATGCCGGGAGAGGCGTTCGAGTCCGCGACGGCATTCAAAAGTGATGGATGGCTCGAACTCGCTGATACAGCCTGGAAAATGTTGGCTGAACTCAGTGACGCAGTCGTATTCGCTGCAGCGAGCAGACCGGCGTTGATATCCAGCAGGGCAGAACGACGTGCCTGCATAAGACCAACACGTGATTCCAATCGAGCGCGACCCTGTGCATGAAAGGAGAGCATCCTTTCCACCAGTGTCGCGGTATCAAATCCACTGATGAGCCCGTAACCAGATGGAATCGATCCCATGGAGCCTCCCTCGGCGGTTCTTACGCAACGAGTGCGCACCGGTGCCAATGAATGCTCTGCAAACCGTGAGCCTGTTCAAGGTGCCAACCCCAAGGGTTCGTGGTGACTATGAGCGCAGGAACTGCGCAGATCCCACGGTCCAGTTGCGCAGGATGAGTCGAGTCCCAGCCTTTAAGCCTGGGGCTTGAAGTCCAGTCGGCTCATGAGCCCGTCGAACTGATCCAGGTCGTAGAACTCAATCACCAGGTGACCGGTCCCCTTCTTGCGACCCGTGCGAATCCGAACGCGAGTTCCGAGATGTTCACCCAGTTGCCGAGCCAACTCCTCGTGTTGACGGCGGCTCGCATCAACAGGCTTGCCACCATCGCGAGCCTTGGATGATTTGCCGGGGGCATCCTGGACACGACCCTCGAGCTCTCGGACCGACCAATTCCCACGCATGGCCTCCCTGGCCAGCTTGAGACGCTGCTCTATATTAGCAATGGCTAACAATGCACGGCCATGGCCTGCCGAAAGCACCCCTGTTCGAACCAGCTCTCGAGACCCTTCATCGAGGTCGTTGAGCCGGACCATGTTGGTCACTGCCGAACGCGTCAGGCCTACCTGGTCAGCAATCTCCTGGTGGGTCAGACCGAATTCATCCTGGAGCCCAGAGAAGGCGTCAGCCCGTTCGATTGGGTTCAGATCCTCCCTCTGGAGATTCTCAACCAGAGCCCACTGGGCAGATGTCTGTTCATCAAGATCCCGTATGACTGCTGGGATGGAATCCAGGCCAGCTGCCTGGGCCGCTCGCCACCGTCGCTCCCCAACCACCAGCTCATAGCCACCCGACACCTCACGAACGACGACTGGCTGCATGAGTCCAGAAGCCTTAATCGACTCTGAGAGCGACTTTAAGGCAGCTGGATCAAAGTCCTGGCGAGGTTGCCGAGGGTTGGGTTGCACCTCGGAAACTGGAATAGAAGTGAGCTCAGAACCCCCTGGACGAGCAGCAACCTGCATTGGTTGATCCGGCTCCTCCGACACTGCTACAGCCACAGGCTTGGCAATCATGCTGCTCAGGCCCTTCCCCAATCGCTTCTTCCGTGAAGCCATATTCGCGCTCCTTCTACCGACGACAGGCCAGTTCTTTAAGTCTGGGCGAATGTTTCACGTGAAACATCCGCCCCCAGGCACATCGGACTTGGCACGCAACTTATCGCACGATTGGCCAAACCCGTCAACAAGTGACAACTTGGCCCCGGTTACCACCCAAGAGTCCAGGGCAACGATTGTATCCAAACATGTTGCTAGCGAGAGCTAACATGTGTCTGGCAACGGCCCTTGGATCTAAATCACCCCGAATACCCAACGGTGGGGGGAGATCCATACACAAACCAGGTTCAGCCGCAAGGTGTTTACAAGTATGCATCAATAGACGCATATTGATGGGTATATAGCCTATATTGGCGTATCTTACGCCAACTTGCTTTAACTTATGTCTATATGTGTGATCTAGGCGGTTTCAGTCGCTCAGGATGACGACATCCTGGGGATCAACGAAGAGGCTGGCCTCTTCGCCTGGCTCGGGCCGCTTGCCCTGGTTCAACGCGATGGTCCGAATTGAATGGCCCCCATCAAAGCCAACCACCGCCTGGGTCACATCACCGAGGAAAACGACATCCTGGACCCGGCCCTTCAACGGAAGCGACGCATCGCTGGACGTCCAGCGGAATGACTCCGGCCGAATGGAGCAGGTGATGTTGCCCCCCGCAGGAAACTCGTCTGATGGCACCGTCGCCAAGACCTCTCCAACAACCGTCTCCAACCGAACCTGCGATCCATCTCGGCCGCCAACGGTAGCTGGCAGGAGATTCGTTTCACCAAGGAACTCCGCCACGAAACGAGTTCGGGGCTGGCGGTAGAGCGACTGTGGGGGGCCTAATTGCTGAAGTGAGCCGTCCTTGAGTACCGCCATGCGATCCGCCATGGAAAGGGCTTCTTCCTGGTCATGGGTCACGTAGACGGTCGTGATACCACTGCTTTTGCAAAGGCGGCGGATCTCCTGCCGCATTTCAAGTCGCAACTTTGCATCCAGGTTGCTCAAGGGCTCATCCAGCAAGAGAACCTCTGGCTCGATGACCAGGGCACGTGCCAGGGCAACACGTTGCTGCTGCCCGCCCGACAACTGGTTTGGTCGCCGTTGGGCGTAGGGGCCCATCTGCACGGCATCCAGGGCACTTGCCACTCGGGATTTCCGAGTAGGCCCATCCACCTTTCGAACTCGCAGGCCGTAGGCAACATTCTCCGCCACGGTCATATGGGGCCAGAGTGCATAGCTCTGGAAGACCATTCCCGTGTTGCGGCGGTTGGGGGGAAGCGTGGTGACATCCTTCTCATTGAAGCGAATCCGTCCCCCCGAGGGCTCTATGAAACCAGCCAGCATGCGGAGCAACGTCGTTTTCCCGCAGCCAGAGGGGCCCAGGAGAAAGAAGAGATCGCCGGATTCGATCTGAAGATCAACCCCGTCGACGGCGGTCGTTGAGCCAAACCGCTTGCTGATGCCCTCGATGCTGATGCACGTCATATCCACATGACGATAGCAGGGAGAGATTGGGGGCGCATGGTTGCCCCCCTTCGGCGATGATGGGAGCGATGACAGCAGTGAGCACCCCCAGCCAACTTGAGCAGTTGCAGCAGTGGCGATGCCGCCCACTGCGAGCCAAGGCGATTGGCGAGGGTATCGCATCCATTGATCGCCGGGCCAGGCAGCTGCAACGCCGAATTGGAGAATTCGTCGGAGCCTGGAAACAATCCCTTCCCGAAGAATTACACGAGCGAACCTGCATCGAGGGAATTCGCGGTGGGGTGGTCGATGTGCTGGTCGCGTCTTCCGCCATCTGCTTTGAACTTGATCGACGGCTACGCGAAGGACTGCTCGATGAACTCCGGGCCTCTTGCCGAGGCACCCTCGTACGCGTTCGCCTCAAGGTCGGTCCACTCAATGGATCGCTGCTCCAAGGCTGAACAACCTCTGTCGAAACGAGTGATGGATTCCTGGCGATCAGCCGCCGTGTGGCTGCAATACGTCCGGCAGTGGCTGCGGTCTCCCATGCTGGTCAAGACAGGCCAGTGTCGTTTCGGCAGTCACCAGTAGTTCATCATTGCGATGTACCGCATAACGATGACAAATCTTCACACGTCCTGACTCCAGCCATTCCGTGGTCAACTGAAGAAGATCGTCGTAATGCGCAGGCTGTTTGTAGGTCACGGATAGATTAATGATGGCCAGGAATACGCCTGCTTCCTCAACGGCACGGTACGTCGTACCGGTCTCACGAAGCAGTTCCGTGCGACCCATTTCCAGCCATACCGGATACACGCTGTGGTGGACTACGCCCATGGGATCGCAATCAACGTAGCGAACACGAATATCAATTGTTCCAGTGCGGATGATTCCTGACATGGGACGCATGATATCGCCGCACTCGAACATGCTTGCCGGTCAACCCTGGAGAGGCCTGTTACTTCCCAATGCAGAAGGTCGAGAACACACGGTCGAGAATCTCATCTGGTGAGATCACACCGTTGATTTCTCCGAGGGCATTCAACGCTTCCCGAAGCAGACCTGCCACCAACTCAGGTGCCGCCGAAGGGGCCTCCGCCGTAGGGGCTGCCACGAGTTCCTGGGCTTCGAGCAGTCGCTTTCGAGCCAGTTCCAGAGCCGCTTCCTGGCGTGGCGCCAACACCAAGGCGTCGGCGGCCAAGCTGGATCGACGTTGTGCCAAGTGCTCGGAAATGCGGGCACGCAACCCTTCGAGGCCTTCCCCTCGGATTCCACAGGTCGTCACATCGACCGACGCCGGATCGACTGGCGTTCGATCAGACATGGTCGCGACACGCACGAGACCCGGTGAAGCAGGGGGTGAAGTTGATCCAGGTGGAACGCAGCACACGCGAACCTCTGCACGCCCTCGTGCACTGGATGCCGCAGTCTGCATCGCTTCTTCCAAATCGGACCGAGGGTTGTCTTCACCCGCCAGGTCGACCAAGAGCACCTCACCATCACAGTCGCCACTCAGCCGCATCGGTTCGGTCAGCACATCCCGAGTGGTGCGTTCTATTCCTGAAACGACCGCACGCCCACGTCCAAGCAAGGCGTTGAACAAGGTTGACTTGCCTGCATTGGGAGGACCCTCGAGCACGACCCAAGGCAATGACTGGAGTGATTCCAGGCCCACGCTCCGGTCCAGGTGACCGCTCAGTCGGGCCGTTGCATCCTCAATTCGACCGTGCAGATCCTCGGCGTCAATAGCCGAGACATCCTCTTCATCTGTGAAGTCAATGCCCGCCTCGACCAGGGCCAGGGTATTGGCTAGCAAGTCCGACACCTCTTCTACCAATGTGCCCAGTCGACCTGTACGCATCAGATCAGCAGCCTGGATCTCATCATCGGAACGAGCTGCCACCAAGGCTGCGACGCTCTCGGCCTCAGGTAAAGCGATGCGACCTGATAAAAAAGCACGTGCTGTGAACTCACCTGGTTGAGCCGCACGAACGTTGATCCCGCGCACCGCACCATCTTGGATCAGCAACTCCACAAGTCGCGCCAACAACCGGGGATGGCCGGGGACCTGCAGTTCGATCGTGTCCTCACCCGTGTATGAAGCCCGGCCCTCGGTCACGAGCATGAGGGCCGCGACCGAAACGTCTTCCAATCTGAATCGAACCGGAAAGACCCCGCGTCCTGCCGATGGGGGACCGCCAACCAAGCGATTACCAACGAGATCGATGGCGTGAGTACCACTGCATCGCACAATGCCCCGAGCCGAATGACCCGGAGGTGAGGACACGGCCAGGATCGTCGCATCGAGATCCACGACACCTCCCCGGGCTTGTCACCCGTCAACCCCGCTTCTTGCCACCGCGACCCTTGCCGCCCTTGCCCTTGGATTGCCTTCGTTCCACCATCCGTGAATAGGCTCGTGATTGGGCATCACGTCCCGACTTGGGACCGGCGGCGGCGGCCCGTCCGGCCACGGTCGAAGCCTTGGCACGCACGGGCTCAAGATCTAGATCCATACGATCGACCTGCTTGCGGATGTGTCGACCCTCCAGGGTGCCGATGATGCTTGAGGTCATGATGTACAGCGTCAGACCAGAAGGTGCGGTGTAGAGGAAGAGCGGGAAGGCCACGACCGTCATCACCCGGATCATCTTCTGCTGGGTCTGCTGCTCAGGCGTCATGGCTGCATTCTGAGGCGTGAGGTACTTCTGCTGAAGGAAGAAGAAGACGCCCAACAAGATCGGCAAGAGGTTAATGCCGGAGACATGCCAGAACAACACCTGGTGGGGTTCCTGGAAGGTGTAGAAGAAGTGGTCAGGCGCCGCGAGGTCTGCCAAGAATGGCCAACCGTCGAAGATTTGGAAAAAGCCCCAGAAAGCAGGCTCTTGTCGTAACGAGTAACTGAAGTACAGCCCTGCGTACAAGGCGATCCAGATGGGCATCTGAAGCAGCATGGGAAGGCAACCCAGCATCTGGAAAGGGTTGAGCCCGTGCTCACGCATGAGCTTCATCTGCTCCTGCTGCATCTTCTTCTTGTCATCACCACAACGCTCCTTGAGCCGATCCAATTCCGGCTTGAGCTTCTGCATCTTGCGGCTGAATTTCTGCATGTTCACCTGTGACATCCGCGTAATTGGATGCAACAGGAACCGAACGATCATCACCAGAACAATGATCGCCATGCCCCAGTCGAAGACGACGTTGTTGGCAAGGAAGGCGAGGACCGCCAGCAGGAGGTCTGCCAACCACTGGAAGGTGCAACATGCACAGACGGAGAAGCCAGAGATCTGGTACAGGATCATGCCGCCCATGTTGAGCGCGACATAGGGCTGCTCTTGTTCAAGAATATGGGCGGAAAGCGGTCCCGCATAAAGGCCCATACTGAAATCCTGCCGATCGCCTGCAGCAATCGGCGTCAGTGGGCTGAAGAAACCCGTCTCAACGAGCACTTCTTCATTCAGCGTGTAGAGGGAGCGCGTAATCTGCTGGACGACGGGCTCAAGCGATCGATTGCCGGAACCATCTGGCCCCAGCAGCGGGTGAATCGCCATGGCAAAATAGCGGCTCGTCGAAGCGAACCACGACAACGTGAAGCCCTCCTCGCGGCTCTCGTCATTTGGCCACAAGTAGACGTCTTCGCTCTTGATGATGTCTCCATACTCAAGCAGCATGTCCCCTTCGGCGATGACATCAGCAAACTGGTCTGGGTCGACGTCCTGGCTGAACTCATAACCAAACCGGAATCGCCGACGATCCAGGTACCGGGCCCGGTCAGGAAGCAGGTTGGGAGGGCCGTACTGCTGCCATTGGACATCCAGTGCTTGACCGCTGTGATTCACCACACGCTGGTGCAGTTTGATATCGAAGCCATCACCCAGCTCGAACCGACGCAGGATCTCCAGGACCAGTTCCTCCTGGTCATTGATGATCTCAGCCTTAAACGTACCTGGTGCGATCGGCTTCCATGATGAGGCCGGCAGAAGCGGCAGAGGTTTCTCCAGCGAGATGACTTCCTCGCCCTTATGCCATTGCACGGACAATCCACTGGCAGCCATGAGGGAGACATTGAATGAATACTTGCCATAGGGAACGGTCTGCTCACGCTGAAGTACGAACCGCATGTCCTCGGGCGGAAGCTCGTAGCCCTCGGTCGAGCCGGATGCTTGCGCTGAGAAATAGGCATTTGCCTGACGCTTGGCCGCTGCGGTCACCCAGATGTTCGAGAACGTAATGCTCGAAATTCCTGCACCCGTACGGGTGAAGATGATCTCCATCTTGGCGTTGTCAGGATCCAACAGTCCACCAAGAACAGGAAGTGACTCGTCTTCAGGGATCTCCTGCTTCCGAACAGTCAGGCCCTCAAGGCTTCGTACCGGACCGACTTCGACAGGTGTCTCCTCAACTTCAGCAACAGTTGAAGTTGTCCCGGCGGCACTGGGATCTTCTTGTCCAGGTGTGGGAGTCTCCGTTGTGGAGGCGGCATCTGTGGGGGTAGTGTCCTGAGACTGGTCGGGAGGGGTCTCCACATCGGTCGTGGCTGTTGCCAGGTCAGCTTTTGTCGCGTTGGACTGGGCTTCGACCTTGGTGGGCGTGCGACCCATCTTCGGCGAGAAGACGACCATGGCCACAATGATGGCACCAGCCGCCAGCACCCCCAATGGCACAAGGAGGCGAAGCCGTCGATTCACACGGGGGTTCATGCCAGGGCGGGAAGGCGATGGCACGGCTGCTTCACCGACCTTCCAGCAGTCGATCGCCGAGCCAGTTGTTCAGCTCTGGAATGGCGTAGATCTTGCGCGCTACGGACTCCACGTCGTATTCGAGTCGATGAAACTCAACGGCGCCACCGTCCTCATCGAGGATGGCATAGCTCGCACGTGGATCCAGGTCGCGTGGTTGCCCCACGGAACCGGGATTAATGATGACCCGCTCCTCATCACTGAAGCGATACACCCCTTCGAGATCAGCTGGTGGATAGAACTCCGGTTCATCTGTGAAGACACCAGGGACATGGGTATGACCAACGAGGCAATGGCGATCAACCAATTCGAAGATCTGCGACATCTTGACAGGAGAGTTGATGGCATCCTCTGGGAAGATGTATTCGTTAATTGGGCGACGCGGTGATCCGTGTACGCAAAGGAACGAGTTGAACATGGCTCGCACTTTGAGTTGACCAAGAAACTCCCAACGTCGGACAGCTTCTTCATCATTTTGTTCATCGTCGAACTGAGCCCGCGTCCAGTAAGCAGCTTGTTCAGCAGCCGCATTGAAATTGGTTGGCTCATACAACGCCCCGTAGTCATGGTTACCCAACAATGACCACTCGCATCGACGCGCGATCAACTCAACACAATCGACGGGATCGGGGCCATAACCCAGGATGTCTCCAAGGCAGATAATCCGATCAACCTTTCGTTCGTCGATGTCGGCCAAAACCGTCGTCAACGCCTCAAGGTTGCCGTGGATGTCACTGATGATCGCGGTGCGCACCAGGCACTCCTGAGCAGTTGGGGCCCATGAAAAGGGAAGTCGAGGATGCTACGTGGGGGGTCTTACGGGCGTCAACGTGAGCAACCACGGGAAGATGGAGCAGCCCCCCCACAGAAGCAGGCAATGAAACCTGCCAACGTGATCCTCCTGTGGGGCATACCACCGGGTCGGCATTGACCTGATCCACAAGGGATATGGTTTTTCTTTTAATGACGTAAAGCATTGTCTTAAATGCGCTTGTGTCTTCCAATTGTCGCCAGGAGGGGGGCATTCCACGGGTTATCCACATTACTAAACGCCTACTCGCTCCTCGTGGATCGATGGCTGGGGCATACGTGGGGGATGGCAGGGATCATTACAATGCCCGCCCTTTCCCCCTGAAAGGCCCCTTTTGACCCCGGGAGGAGACCCCAAAACGTGGCCAATGAGCAGCATTTCGACCTCGTCGTCATCGGATCAGGACCTGGCGGGTACGTCGGCGCTATTCGAGCCGCCCAACTGGGCATGAAGACCGCCATCGTAGAACGCAATCGGCTTGGTGGTGTTTGCCTCAACTGGGGCTGCATTCCCAGCAAAGCTTTGCTCCATGTAGCAGAGGCCTACAGCGAATCCGTCACGCATGGCAACGAGTGGGGACTGTCCTTTGAAAAGAGCACGGTTGACTGGAGCAAGGTCATTGCCACCAGCCGCGGTTCTGCTGACAAACTCAATAAGGGTGTTGGCTTCTTGATGAAGAAGAATGACATCACCACGATTGAGGGGCATGCACGCATTACCTCGGGACGACAAGGAGACACACCTTGCAACATCGAGATTCTCAAGGCTGACGATGATTATTACCACGGCACTGGTGGTGAAGTCACTTCAACGATCACAGCCGATCGGATCATGATCGCTACGGGCGCAGCCCCGCGGGCACTTCCTTTCGCGCCCTTCAATGGTGACACGATTATTTCATCACATGAAGCAATGGTGCTTCCGGAACAACCTGAATCACTGATCGTGGTAGGCAGTGGTGCCATCGGAATGGAATTTGCCTACTTCTATAACGCGATGGGAACCAAGGTCACCGTGATCGAAATGCTTGATCGGATCTTGCCCAATGAAGACCAGGACGTTTCTAAGGAGGGCCTCAAGGCCTTCAAGAAACAAGGCATTACTTTCCACATCGGCGCCATGACAACGGCCATTGACACGGATAAAAAGGGTGTGACGGTCACGATTGCAGATGCCAAGGATGAATCGAAAACCCAGCAATTGTCTGCCGACAAGGTGCTCGTAGGCATCGGTGTCCAGGGACGATATGACGGTCTCTTTACGGAGAACCTGGGTGTTGAAATCGTCAAAGGGCACATCAAAACCGACTACATGGATGCCGAAGAGCCGACCTACCAGACCACCGTGCCCGGCATCTACGCCATTGGCGACATCATTGGCCCACCATGGCTGGCCCATGTCTCAAGTGAAGAAGCCGTGACCTGTGTCGAACGCATGGCAGGGCACCACACGCTCGGTGTTGATTACAAGGCCATTCCCGGCTGCACCTACACGTCACCACAGGTCGCTTGCATCGGCATGACCGAGCAGGCTGCCAAGGAAGCAGGCCTGGACTATGACACCGGCAAGTTCTCCTTCCAGGCACTCGGCAAGGCAGTGGCCACCGGTGCGACCACGGGCTTCGTGAAGATCCTCGTATCCAAGCCGTACGGTGAAATCCTTGGGGCCCACATCATCGGTGCCGATGCCTCTGAACTCATTCATGAGTTCTGCCTTGCCATCCGACTGGAAGCCACAGCCGAGGACATTATCTCGACGATGCACGCGCACCCGACGATGTCAGAATCGATCCATGAGGCCGCCCTGGACACCGAGGGGCGCGTCATCAACAGCTGACCAGTGATGGCGCAGGAACCGCTATGCTTTTGGGCATGGCAATCACCTTTCAGGAACATGTCCTACCCAACGGCCTGCGTATCACCGCAGAGATCGATCCCGAGGCACACTCGGCAGCCATGGGCTTCTTCGTTCGAACCGGCGCCCGTGATGAGGAAACAGCGGACATGGGGGTCAGCCACTTTCTTGAGCACATGATGTTCAAGGGAACGGCTACGCGATCTGGCGAACAAGTTGATCGTGACTTTGATGACTTGGGGGGTCGGCACAATGCCTATACGTCCAACGAGACGACGGCCTTCCATGTGCACTGCCTGCCTGAACATCTCCCGGAAGCTTCGAACATCCTGTCGGACATCCTGAGACCAGCCCTTCGCGAGTCGGACTTCGATGATGAAAAAAATGTCATCCTTGAAGAGATCGCCATGTATGACGATCAGCCTTTCTGGCGACTCTACGAACGTGCCAGCGAGGTCTACTACGGAGATCATCCGTTGGGCCATCGCGTGTTGGGAACGAAGGACTCTATTACGGCCCTGCAGTGCACACGGATGCGGAAGTATTTCGAACTTCGGTACAGCCCCGACAACACCGTGGTAGCGATGGCAGGCAACCTCGACTTCAAGGCCATGGTTGATCTTGTCGAGTCCAGTTGCGGCCAATGGCCTCGAACGGATACCGAACGGCAATACCTGCCGATGTCGCATTCCGAGCAAGAATTCGTAGAACAGTGTGATCGCATCAATCGCGATTACATGCTGATGCTTGCACCAGCCCCGGCCATTCAAGACGAACGACGGCACGCGGCCTCGTTGATGGCGTGGATTCTGGGCAGCTCAGATGGATCACGGTTGTACTGGTCTCTGATCGAAACCGGTCGTGCAGAAGCAGCTCAGGCCCAGTACGAGGGCCGGGATCGTACCGGCCAGTTCCTCACCTGGTGCATCTGTGATCCCGAGGCTGCCGAAGACATCGAGGCCTCGATCCGTGAAGAAATCGATCAACTGGTCGACTCGGTGAACGAGAGCGACTTGGAACGCGTGCGTGCCAAAGCCGCCACCGCCATCACCCTTCATGGTGAATTGCCTGCCGGTCGCATGCAACGACTCGGAAGGCTGTTCATGACCCAGGATGACTGGATCCCGTTGGAGCAGGAGTTGGAGAACATCTGCGCCGTAACCGTCCAGGACATTCAGGAACTCGCAGACGAATACCCCATGACACCCGTGGTCACTGGGCATCTCCGGGGAACAGGTTGATTGAAGGTCGAGATCTCCGAACGCTCGTCGCCAGCGTTCTACGCAGCGAGACGCCAGGTTGCCACACCGTTGCCACCACGTCGCTTGGCCGTGTACATCGCCTGGTCAGCACAGGTCACAAGCATTTCAGGTGAATCGATGTCAGGCTGTTCCGGATCAAAGGTCGCCAAGCCCATGCTTGATGACAGGGTCATGTTATTGGCGATGCCGCCGGAGGCTTCAGGCTCGATACGCAATGGTGATGAAGCGAGTTCCGTCAGGATGTCTTCAGCCACACGACGTGCATCCGCTTCCGAGCAACCGGGCAGCAGAAGCACGAATTCATCACCTCCGAAACGACACACGACATCTTCGCGTCGGGCACGTTCTTCCAGGATCTTGGCCATGTGCTTGAGCACAGCATCACCAACCGCGTGACCATACCGGTCATTGATTGGCTTAAAACGATCAGCATCGCAGAACAACAGCGAAAGACATCGACCTGTTTGCGCCATCTCGCTGAACAACTTGGTCACTTCAAGATCGAATCCTGAGCGGCTGAGCACACCGGTCAAACCATCTCGATGCACTTTCTCAATCAGGTCATGATTCCGTTTCTGGAGATCCCGGGCCTGTCGACCCATGTTGATCTGATGCCGGAAAAGCTGCGCCTCGGCCTCGGCGAGAAGACGCTCCGGTGGGGCAGCAATCTCCATTCGGAAGAAGGCCGATACCGCCCGCGCGGCTTCGCGAGTTGACTCCAAGATCTGCTGGGCCTGGCTTGCATCAATTCCGAACCATTCGCGGGCCAGTCGACGAAAGGTGCTGTTTGATCGCTCGGACGTGTCGGCTACAAGGTCACTCGCAAGCATGCTCGCAAGCTCCGAGATGCGTGCAGCATCCCGATGGGGCTCGGGTGCCGACTGCGAATCATGATGACCACGGATCGCAGCCACCTGGGCTTCAGGAAGCATCCATTGTTCGGCTACAGTTGCACCGATTTCAGCATGGGTCACCTGGAAGAGATCATGCTCAAGTCGGCAGAGTTCATGGTGATCACCACGCATCGCTTCGACCGCCTCTACATACTGACGGCCAAATCGGTGATAGAGCGCAATCATGCCAAAGTCTTGCATAAGCCCTGCGAAGAATGCTTCTTCAGGATCCCAACTGCCTTGCAGGCGGGCCAACTCTCTCGCTGCTACTGCCGTATTGATGGAACGCTGCCAGTACTCGGCATAGTTGAAACCAAGACGGTCACGTCCCTGTCCATCAATCGTGTCAACGAGGCTGAAACTCAGGACCAAGGTTTTGACCGTGTTGAGACCGAGAAAGACCATCGCCTGTTGGACCGTTCCGCATGGTCGCGCCAATCCATAAAAGCTGGAGTTCACGGTACGAAGCACCTTGGCTGCCAAGGCTTGGTCCAACTGCACCGTGTCGGCGATCTTCTGCAAATCAATTTCCGGGGCCGCGGTCATCTCAAGCACCTCGGCAGCGACCGCCGGCAATGTCGGCAGACGGTGTCCCGCCAAAATCTCTTCGACAACCTGAATCTCAGGCACGGTTCTAATCTCCTCGTATCTCTGCATGGCCAGGAGTCGTCCGTGGCCAGCATCCGGGCTATCGGCCTGTTGTTGGACCAGATTCACCGTGATGAGACAACCTTCATAAGGCTGTCCGGAAGGTGTGGCGAGGCCCCACCTTCTCGGACGCCCACGAAGTGATGGTCCGAAAATCCATCACAAGGCCTGCTGGGTACCCGTGGAATCAGTCAGCTCAAGACGATTTCAGTTCCCGGAATGCCCACTGCATAGCCTCTGGCGCTTCGCCCAGGAGCGATCGAAAACAGACCGCCAGGAGTCGGTTGGCACGTGGCACACCTTCCACATCGGAAGCTGCCTTCACGAAATCACCCTCGGCCACGGAACGCAGCAGATCAATCGTTCCTCGTCGCACCTTCACTGCATCACCGGCTTGTGTCGACTCGATGATGCCACCTTGAATCGGGCTGAATCGCACCACGTCCAGAGAGTCATCGAGCGGTTCACCGGTCCCGGCATCACGGTTGAGCTCGGGTCGATAGCCACAAGCATCCATGAGACGCCATTGAAAGATCAGGGTCTCGATACCGATCCGTTCTCGTTCATCACAAGCTCTCAGGGCAGAATCCAGGGCATGGAAGACCTCTGGATGCGGATCCTGGTCCTTGAGCATTCGATGTGCCAAATCAACCATGTAGATTCCTGCTCGGTTGGCGATCAGGTGCTGGCGAGCCGCCCAATACACCTCCGAGAGATGCCACTCGGTCATGGTCGCCAGATCCTTCCCAGCCTTGATGATGAGCGTGACCTGGCCGAGGGTGAGGGGATCAAATCCTCCCGAGAATCGTCCATCAGGCCGCTTTGAACCCTTGGCAAGACCCCTGATCAGACCATGATCAAGCGTCAGAAGACTGACCGTCTGGGAGGTCTCTGAGAAGTCCCACCGCCGCAGGCAAATCGCGTTGTCGGTGATCTGGGGCACTGTCAGGATGCTAACACCGACAGCCGGAAGGGCCGAAACAACGGCAATGTCCCTGGATAGACCGATATAGTAGGCATCATGGTCAGTGACGCAGGGAGGCGTGGACCGCGGATCGTCGCGGTGATTAACCAGAAGGGCGGCGTGGGCAAGACGACCTCCGCCGTCAACCTGGGGGCCGCGCTTGCGGACGCTGGCCAACGGGTCCTCATGATTGATCTCGATCCTCAGGCCCATATGAGCCTGCATCTCGGCGTGGATTCAACCGCGCTGCAGCATACGGTCTACGACCTGCTCGTCGATGACACCTGCATAGCAACCGAAGCGATTGTCCGAGTGGATGACAACCTCGATGCCATTGCCGCCGAAACAGATCTCGCTGCCGCCGAGTCTGAACTCGCTTCCAATCCCCAACGCAATGAATTACTCAGGACACACCTGGAGAGTGTGCAAGGACGCTATGACGTGATCCTGATCGACTGCCCTCCAAGCCTGGGGGTCCTGACGATCAATGCCCTCACCATGGCCACGGAAGTATTCGTTCCAATGCAGGCACACTTCCTCGCGCTGCAAGGCGTAGGCAAGCTTCTGGAAACCATCGGCATGGTATGCAGCTCGGTGAATCCCGACCTGAAGGTCACCGGAATAATCCTGTGCATGCATGAGCGACAAACCATGCTGGCCAGGGAAGTCGTGTCGGATCTTGAGAGCTTCATCGAGGCATCACGTGACCAAGCTGTTCCATGGAGCACATGTCGCGTGCTTCGTCCGCCCATCCGGCGCAATATCAAACTTGCCGAAGCACCGAGTTTTGGACAGACGATTTTCCAGTACGAGCCCACATGCCACGGTGCCAATGACTACCGCGCACTGGCAGCCGATGTGCTGTCGGGATGGGTGACACCTGCCACGACGGAGCAGCCGACCCAGTCCAACGAGGACCCACCCTGCGTGATCACACCAGCGGACACGATGTCGACGGATTCCGATCGTGACCGAGTCGAAACTGCCTGATCCGCGCATCCCGTTTCGGGCCCGGCTCGCCAAGCCCTGGCGGTCCCTGTTCGTTGTCTATTTCATCCTTCTGACGATCGGGACGCATCTCCCGAACACTACGGTCACCGAGGACACGGGGGCCCTCCTTCCAGACAAGCTCATTCACCTCTTCGCCTTCATGGGTCTCACCCTGCTGCTCTGGCGAAGTCGACTGCTCTCACTGACCTGGCTGGTCCCTGCAGTGGTGGCACTCTGGATCCCACTGGATGAGTGGACCCAACGTCTCGCAGGAGATGGACGAACCGTCGCCCTGGATGACATGATTGCAGGTTGGATGGGTGTGATTGCAGCGGGCAGCCTCATTCTCGTCCTCTCACCCCTGGGTCCTGCACCACTGCGGGCCGGTCGACGTCGATTGATGTGCCTGGTTGATCTTGTTGTCACCAATACATGGGTTGGCGTGCAGTTGATCGTGATCCCCACGCTGGTGTTCACAGTCCTGTTCATCGTCCCCTGGTTTGTTTCGCAGGAATTGGAACGCTGGGATTGGATCTATCTCGAGCCGGAACTGCTCTTTCTACCAGCACTCGGGATCGCCATCGGTGTCGGTGTTGTCCTATTGAAATCCCAGATCAAGAGACTTGAACCGCATCTACTCCAGGACACACCCTGCTTTGAATGCGGGAACTCCATACCCCTGGACAACCCTGATCAGGATGGCCGATTGACCTGCACTGCCTGTGGGAGCCTCTCACCTGGGTCACAGTGGGAATCATTGACGCTCCCACCATCTCCACTGGATATCAGTGGACGTTTCATCCTGTCGGTATTCATTGGATTACTTGTCGCGTTCCTCGTCTTTGCAACCGGCATGATGATGGGAGAACTGTTCCTCCGGATCAACTCGGTCAACATGATTCCATCATGGGTTGTGTTCGGTTGCCTGCTCGGCGGTGCTGCGTTGATATTCGCCTATGGGCAGTTGACATCCAAAGCTGTGATCCGACTGGGCTGGATTTGCCAACGATGTGGCTACGACCTGCATGGCGCCCCTGACGAAGGATGCCTGCGCAAATGCCCTGAATGTGGACGTACCTGTCAAGACTGGCGGGTCGCCCAACAATCCCTTCCATCAGGTTTCGAACGGAACGCCCGGACGGTGATGTCCATGACCGCCTTGAGTCGGCTCACGGGCCTGGCTCGCGAAGCCGTGCTCAGCCGCCTGTTTGGCACGGATGCCATCTTGAGTTCGTACTTCTTCGCCTTCCTCGTACCCAATCTGTTCCGTCGCCTCTTCGGTGAAGGCGCCTTGGCTGCCGCTTTCCTACCCAGCTACGAACGCTTGACACGCGAGAACCCGGAGATGGCCTCGCGGCTTGCAACGGCAACATTGGCCTCGGTGGCGATCCTGCTGGGCATCGTGGTCATCATTGCCGAAGTCATCCTCGCCGTGCTGGTCGCTTGGATTTACAATCACAACACGGCCCTGTGGCTGCTGATGATCATGCTTCCGTACACCCCCCTGGTCTGCAGGGTGGCCATTTTCGGCGCCATGCTCCAAGTCCATGGACGGTTTGGTCCGACCGCTGCGGCACCGATCATTCTCAATGCGCTGGTGACATTCGCAGCGGTTGCGGGTGTCATCATGTTTGGAAACACCGAAACACACGGTCGGTTCCTTGTCGTCACCGGGATGGGAATGGCCGTGGTGTGCGCTGGTTTGATCCAGTTGGCATGGTCCTGGATGGCACTCCAGCCACACGACCGGATCCTGTTCCGAGTACAAGGTGTTCGCACCCATCTCTCAGACATGTTCCGACGCGCTGGCCCCATGATCCTGGGACTGGGTGTCCTCCAGGTGAACACGCTCGTTGACGGCTTAATTGCCAGCTACCGAAACTATGCCGGCACGTCCGACTTCTTCGGATGGACATGGCCCTTGGATGAAGGTGCCATGGCCGTGCTGACCTTTGCCCAACGCCTGTACCAATTCCCGCTGGGTGTTTTCGGCATCGCCATTGCCACGGCGATTTACCCGATGCTGGCACGCCTGGCCGATGATCGAGAGGCCTTCGCCGACACGATTCGACGGGGATTGCGATTGGTGTTCTTTATAGGGTTCCCGGCCAGCCTTGGATTGATGGTGGTCGCACGACCTCTGACCGGTGCCATCCTCCAAGGTGGTGCCTTCGACACCCAGGACACTGGACGGGTTGCCTTTGTATTGCTGGGCTATGCCTCTTGTGTCTGGGCGTACTCGATGATCCAAGTCATCACGAGAGCCTTTTATGCCAAGGGCGATACGGTGACACCTGTTCGCATTGCCATCTCGGTTGTCGTACTCAATCTTATTCTCAATCTCGTGTTGATCTGGACGCCACTTAAGGAAGCCGGACTCGCCTGGTCCACCGCAATTTGCGCTACTGTTCAGACCGCCGTCCTGCTTCGCATGCTTCGGCGACATGTCGATCTCCCTCTCGGATCGAGCACGCTGCCATCCATGGCTCGAACCGTTGTACTTAGCATCCTGATGGTGATCGGACTCCAGGGTGTCATGATGATCTTGCCCGATGGACAAGCCTGGCTGCAACAAGTTCGAAACCTGGCCGTCCTGGTTGCCGTTGGAAGCATCATCGTGGCCGGTGGGGCGGCTGTGATGCGAATGCCAGAATTACGTTGGGCGGTCGGTGGTCGGACCTAACCAAGATCCAGTTGCCATGATTGGCCATCACGAATGACTGGTCGATAGAGCGTGTCACGCTCCCGGGGAACAAACCCAGCTTCTCGAATCGCCCGGCGAAGATCCTTCACCGTGGTCTCCTGGTGGGTTCCTGCACCTTCGACCTTGGTGATGTCGTACCACACGACGGTGCCGTCGATGTCGTCGGCACCGTTTTGAAGCATGAATTGGGCCATGTCGAGGGTGTGCATGATCCAGAAGGCCTTCATGTGTGGAATGTTGTCCAACATCAGCCGCATCACAGCGATCATGCGTAGGTTCTCAAGCCCCATTGGACCGGGAAGATGTTGCAACTGGCTATCGTCGGGAATGAAGGGCAAGGGAACAATCGTCTGGAACCAACCCATCGATGTCTGCCCTGGCTGAGGAAGTCGCCCCTGGGGGTAGCGTGCATCTGGGCCGGTCAAGAGAACTGCATCTGGGGTTGCATCACCTGGGTCCGTGCAAAATTCAATGCCATGTGATGTCGCCCAAGAGGCAAGCGCACGATCCTGTTGACGCCTCAAGAGCACCATGTGCGACAAGCGTTCTTCAATCTTCTCCACATGCCCATAGAGCATGGTCGCATTCGAATTCAGGCCTAGTTCGTGGGCTGCACGATGCACGTCCAGCCAAACATCACCCCGGATCTTGCCCTTGAATGCCTCGTCGTGAACGCGGTCATCAAATACTTCTGCACCACCACCAGGCAAGGAGCCAAGTCCGGCTTCCTTGAGATCGCGCAGAACAGACAGGATTCCTTCGTAGCCATCACGACCACGCTTGGAGATTCTGGCCAGGTGCACGATCTCAACGGCCGTGAAAGCCTTGATATGAAGCGTCGGCGCACACGTTCGAATCGTGCGCATCATGTCCGTGTAATGCTCGAAGGGGAGCCAGGGATGGAGTCCTCCCACAATGTGTACTTCCGTAGCACCCGCCTCGACGGCACTCAACGCTTCACGTTGGATGTCTTCAAGAGAATGTTGGTATGCACCGTCCTCATCTCGCTTGCGATGAAACGCACAAAAGCTACATGAGAGTGCGCAGATGTTCGAGTAATTGATGTGCTTATTGACGTTGTACCAGGCGGTTGAACCATGCATACGACGTCGAACACGGTCCGCCAAACTACAAACGGTCCAGGCATCTGGTGTCTGCATCAGCGTCAAACCATCCTCGACGGACAGCCGCTCACCAGCCTCGACCCGAGCCTGGATGGGTGCCAACGCCGGATCGCCAGGAACAGGCAGCTGGGCATGACGGGATGTCGTCACCGTGGTCATGGGAGCCGGTCATGGTACGCCATGAGCTGCCCTCAACGGAATTCCCCTTCTTTCCAGAACAGGCCGGACAGGTCCAACCCCATGGCATTCCCATCTCGATCCGGCTCCTTCAGCCGGTTTGATAAGCAGACGATGAGATACGGTGCGAGAGCGTACCTGTGTCACGCGCTGCCCTGCCCATACCGGGCAAGGGAGGACCGATGGAAGATCGCCTGCCCCAAGCCGCTTCGGGCGTTGGTGGGGGGGGCAGCGAGCCCCAACCCAGAGTGACGAGTCAACGGAGTGATGGGGATACCGATGTGCTCGGTATCCTCGAAGATATTGAATCGCAGTTCGATCGTCTCCGTACGATCCGAAGTGATCAGGTTGAAGCCCTTCGGGAGTTGGCCGAGCGATCTACTCGACTCGAGGAAAAGAAGGTCGAACTTGGCAAGCTCCAAGACGAACTCGATAAACGCCGGAAGGAATGGGATCGTACCCGTCAGCATGAACAGGACACGATCGACGAAACCCAGCGTTGCCTGGAAGCCGATCGCGCCTCACATACCCGTCGCATTGAAGAAGACAAGGCAACGCTCGCGAGAGATCGTGATACGTTCGAGGATGATCGCGAACGAACCCGTCGGGAAACGGATGCCCAGCGCCATAAGCTTGGTGCCACACGGGATGAACTGGATACGCTCCAGGAATTGCTGGAGAGCAGATCCAAGGCACTCGAAGAAGCTCAAGCTGAACTCGATGAAAACCAAAAACGCCTGCAGAATGAAACCCTTGAGCAGGAAGTTCGACATGAGCAGATGCTTGATGCGCTTCGCGTCGCAAGGCGTGAAATCGGACGTCGTGGAAGACGACTGCGGAACCTCGAAGAGGTCATCCAAGATCTGCGCCAGGATCGCCGACAGCTTCGAGCTCGCCGCCGCGGACTGGAATCGGCGGGCCGATCTCATCGACACCACATCACTGCGCTGGTTGAGCAGGTCCAAGCTCAGGATGCGAGACTAGATGAAGCGGGTCGAAGATTGCGTACCTTCATGGAGCAGCTTCGCGAGCAAACAGACCTCGTAGAACGTGGAAATGCGGCCTTAGCATTGGTGGATCAATTGGAAGGGCGCATCGAGGAACTCGAAGAGGCCCTTGCAACGAATAGTGATACCGAGGAAACACGAGGAGAAGTCGCTGCCCTTAAGGAAGAACTTGATCGTCTCCAAACTGTCCATTCCGAACAGGAAGATGACTTGGAAGCTGCGGTCAAGGACCGGACACGTCGACTGGCCGACGTCGCGAAACACCTTCACATTCGCCGCACTCGATTGCGATCGCTCCGGAAGGCTCTGCGGCGTGGTAGCACAACAAGTGATTCTGCATCATCACAGGACATCGTGTCACAACGACTCCGACAATCCGAGATCATCGAACAACGACAACGAGAACTCGATGATGTACGCCGCATGCTGGCCAGTTCAGAGAAAAAGATGATCAAGCGATGGGCCGGACCACGGTCACTGGTCCTGACCAGTTGGGGACTGGTCCTTGTCGTCATCATTGCGGCAGCTAGTTGGCTCAGTGCAGAACGCGTTCGACCTGCACTTCGAACTGCATCGGTTGTCCTGGCTCCCAAGGTGGATCCAGGAAGAACACTCGATGACACCGAAACCGATCTATGGCAGGACTACCACGCCACCCAGTTGAAGAGTGATGGTTTTATCCGTGACGTTGCACGTCGATCCGCAGGACGCCGATTAGTGCCCTGGGATTCCCATGAAGCAGTGCGTCGTCTCCTCGAGACCAACCTGGTTATGGATACGGGCGAACCCGGACGGCTTATCCTCACACTCGCTGCCAATGATCCGGAACGTGCCGCAGCATTTCTCGACATTCTCGCGACCAGCATGGCTGTCGGTTCGCAGCGTTCCATGGCGTCACGTCCCGGAGGTCACGCATCAACAATCCTGGACACGCATTCGGACGATGGTGTACTTCGATATGCGAGGGTGGCACCTTCCCCTCTTCGAGATGACCGACTGGTAACCGCCAGTTTGTTCTTCGGTGGGGGGTTACTCTTGACATTCATGGCCATGGGGCTGGTCTATGCCAGGCTCCTGAAAGCCAAGCGAATCTTTGAACAAGCCCACCCGGATGATCTGGAGGTCAACACGATGTCGGTCCGTCCGATATGACCGACCCTCTGGTGCCCTTCCTGTACAAGATCACTTGGAGTTGTTTCCATCTCGGCATCGATCCGAAGTTGGCCCCATGACAGGCCGATGTCCCTCAGTGGTGGCCGATTCACTGCCAAATCGACCACCACCATGGGAGCGCATCGTCATGTTCCATTGCTCACCCCATGACAACGTGAATCAACCGGCGCAGTCCTTCGCCTTTCCGGTTGAAGCTGCTCGCATCCTGCGAGGAGAACACCGGATCATCCAGGCGGCACGCCATGGCGCAGCATGGGCATTTTATGATCGCCGAATGAACGTGCTTGCTCGTGAACTGGGATGTCTTGGTCACTACGACGTTGACCCAGATGAACCCAACGCAGCCTGATTAAGGCGTTGTCACTTCTTCCGTCGGTTCTGTCGCTTCCGGGATTCGTGTCTCAGAACGGGCACCCGATCCCTGCACGGACACCATCGCCTTCTTCAAGCAGTCACGACGATAGTGTTCGTCCTGAACGAAATCGAAGGTCGGCATCGCGGCCACCCAGGCTGCCCTTGCCGAGATATCCGCATCGATAGTGGTCGGCTTGGGAAGTGAGCGTGATCGACGCACCGGGGTCGGTTCCACTTCCATATTTGGCTGGATACTCGATGCAGGCACTCGACGATCAATAAGTTCCGCCTCGATTCGGTGCTCATCGACGCGATTGGCTTCAATCTGGCCGACCTGCACATAGGCGGACTGCTGATTCGTAATGCTTGCCATCACTTCAGTAGGTCCACCGATGTAGTACATGGTTCCCGCCGGAACGGAGGCAACTATGCCCTCTTCCCCTGCGACATACAGGGAACGCGGAAAGACCGCCCACAAGCCCGCGTTGCGTCGGACATAGTTCTTTTCTCCAACGGGCAATTGGTACAGCTCACTAAAACTGTATGGCTCTCGAAGTCCATACTGAACCCAACGCAAGCTCGTGGACAATGGTCCATGATCGGCCACCTGTTGATCCACGGGTTGCAGACCATGCAATGGCTCCTGTTGGGCCAAGGCAGGCGCCAAGCCGGTGCCAAGAAGCAGTACATTCGCTGCTAGAATCGAAAATTGAACGCGTCGAGTGTTCATGGTCATCTCAAGCCTACACCCTGCATCGGCGATCGTCCCAGGATTCGCCCGTCTTTCCGAATCCTCCGGGATCAAGAACCCCCCATGACCCCACCAACCTGGCCCCATACCGCTGTACTACTCGTCGGAGGCCGGTCTCAACGCATGGGTAGAGCCAAGCATGACTTGCGAGGCCCGAATAATCGAACACTCTTAGAAGTTGTCCTCGCAGCCGCTCGGGACACGGCAAAACGCGTGATCGTCTCTGGTCCACCTGAGGTTTTACCCGACTTGGACCATGTCGCCGACCGCCATCCCGATGCTGGTCCGCTGGAAGGTATTGCATCCGTGATCGACTCTGGTCGCGATGAACAGTATCTATTCCTTCCTTGTGACATGCCCCGTTTGCTGCCCTCGTTGCTCCACCGGTTGGTCGATGCCCTCGCCACTTCAGAGGCAGCTGTCTTCGAACAAGGGAAGTGTTCAGTTCGCCCAGTCCTGCCCCTGGCTTTGCGTAACTCAACCGCTGCCACGATCCAACGAGTCATGGAACAGGGCACCCGCTCCATCCATGGACTCCTGAAAACAGTAGATCCAGCGGTCCTGCCACTCTTGGAATCTGAAAATGGCTGCCTTTTCAATATCAACACCCCTGAGGAATGGGACGAATACTTGGGCTCATCCGCATGAAAGCACGATTCTTAAACATCTTGCTTGCATAAAAAGCCTTCGAACCGTCAGGGCTCCGATATCGAATTACTCTGTTAGAACCGAGCCCAAGAGGAGAGCTTGTCGTGCCCACCACCCGCCTTGTGACATCCCTGTTGTTAGCCAGTCTTGTAGCTCTGCCTGGTTGCCAACACACGCAGCCGCCGGCCTCCCAACCCATGCATCCCATGGTAGAAGGACTGCCCAAGGGCAAAACCCGTGGCCAAGTCGACCTCCCCGTCATTGAATTGCCTTCTGGTGGATCGGTCCAGACGACCGTCAACCCGACCTTGATCGACACGACAACATTTCCCGCCGGACAACGACAAGGCCCCGCGTGGAATGGCGAGACCAAGCGACCAGGCACTTTGCTCCCCTCACATTCCCGTGACAAGACACTTCAGCAAGATCCACCCAATGGCCTCGTCGCGGGTGGCACGCTGCCCGTCTCTCGGATCGAGCCTGGTCTCCTGTTCCCCACGCTCTACCAGACACCTTGGACACCACCCGATCCGTCCATCGCTGTTGGACCGAACCATGTCGTGGTCAGCGTCAACATGGCCGTCGCCTTCTATGATCGAGATGGCAACGAACTGTTCTATGCCAATCTCGATAGCACCGGGGATCCTGGTTTCTTCGAAGAACTCGGTGCCGGTGATTTCACATTCGATCCCAAGTGTTTTTACGACGCATCCATTGGGAGATTCGTGATCCTCGCGCTTGAGGTGTACAACTCTCCAGATGAAGGTTGGATCACGATTGCTATTTCAGATGACAGCGATCCCAACGGTACTTGGTACAAGTACCGCACGTGGGCGGTGATCACTGATGGTGGGACTGAATACTGGCCCGACTACCCAGGCCTTGGTTTCGACAACAACGCCTTCTACACAACCGTCAACCTCTTTGGTTTCGGCGGTGGCTTTGGTGGTGTGCTCTTTCGCGCTTTCCCGAAGGAACCCATGCTGGTTGGGGATCCCATCACGTTTACGGATTACAGGAACAACAACGGCGCTTCAGTCCAGGTGGCGCAGTGTCTTGATTCACGGAGTACACCTCTCTTCGTCTCCAGGCAGAGCCAGAGCAGGCTCCGCATCGAGTCCATACAACAAGGACCTGGCGGAGGCAGCCTCGTTTCCACAACAGTGGATGTGCCTGCTTCACAGAATCCCAACCAGGATGCCCCCAATGCTGGAGGTGGCACACTGGATACGCTGGACGGTCGCATCATGAATGTCACATGGCGCGATAGCGGTCTCTGGCTGGCGCATGCCATCCGGGGAACAGGGGACAACACCAAGGCACGCTGGTATCACATTGATGCTGCCGGATTTCCATTGCTCGGCAACCCAACCCTGATCCAATCAGGTGATGTCGATTTTGGCTCCGGCACGTTCGCATTCTTTCCAGCGATTAGTGTCAACAGTGTCGGTGATGCCGCCATGGTCTTCGCCAAGGCCAGTGCACAGGAATTTCCATCTATCCAAGCCACTGGCCGTCGTGCGGATGACCCCGCTGGCACGATGGGTGAACCCATCCTGGTCGCGATTGGTGACGAGGGAACGGACGGCCGCTGGGGTGACTACTTCGACATCACCGTGGATCCAAACAATGATGCCACCTTCTGGATGGTTGGAGAGTACGCAACGAATCTCTCTGGAACAATCGGCTGGCAGACCTGGGTAGGCACCCTGGATATTTCCTGTGCCGGTGATGTCAATGATGATGACACGGTCGACGTGAATGACATCCTGCAAGTTCTTGCCGACTTCGGGGGACTAGGATCCGGTGGCGATGCGAATGGTGATGGCGTCGTCAACGTCAACGACATCCTCATCGTGAGTGCCAACTGGGGGAACTGCAGTAGTAATCCCTGATCGAGACGTTTCGCTTACGACGTTCGGTTGACTGTAACCAACACGCTCTTGAAGGCGGGAGTCCTTGATGATGGGTCCACCTTGCGTGGCACAATGATGTTGGCCTCTGGGTAATACATGGCTGCGTTCCCGGGTGGAACATCAAATGGACGAGCCACCACGGACATGACACCAGCTTCGCTACTCACATCCACTGGGGTATCGGCTGCCAAGCCCAACCGTTCCATGTCCTGGGCATTCATCAGGATGACGTCTCGCCTGTCCTGTCCGCGATAGAAATCCTCATTCTCGTAGACCACCGTGTTGAACTGACCCTCGCTACGCATGGTCATCAGACGAAGCTGGTCAGGGCCAATCTCAGGTGCTGGCTCAGGGGTTATGGCATGCACGATGGCACGCTGGGTCTCCGTCTTGAAGAACGGCGTATGGAATGTGCGGCCATCAATCTGGAACTCCCGTTCACGCAGGCTCTTCACCCCATCACGGCGACCGATGTTGGCAAATCCCGGAACAACTTCCGCGATGGCCTCGCGGATGGACTCGTGATCACGCATCGCATTCCAGTCCACGGGGGTTGAACTGCCCAGCACGTGGTCAGCAATCTCTGCAATCACTTCGCTTTCAGCACGTGGCCCCTCGTGACGGGCCGGGCCGCCATCGCTGAACCGAATGTAATTGAACATGCTTTCCTGGGTCGTCAACTGTGGTTCCTCGTCTCGAGCGAGGACGGGCAACACGATGGTCTCACGACCTCGGCCATGGACATGGCCGAGGTTCATAGTCGTATTCAAATGAACCACGGTATCGATCGATGAGATGGCCTCGGATGCAAAGGCCTGATCGGGGTTCGATCCCCAGAGGTTGCCACCGAGACACCAGGCCAAACGCATGTTGCCAGCTCGTGCTGCCTCCATGCAGGCCAAGGTGTCCAAGCCAGGCGTTGTCGGCAATCTCACCCCCAACTGTTCTTGAAGGGCTTCCAGAAATGGTGTCTTTAACTCCGGAACAACACCGACACTCCCAATGCCCTGGACATTGGAATGACCTCGCAACGGCATGAGTCCCTTGCCCGGTGCACCCAGCATGCCACGGGCGATCGCAAGATTTGCGATGTGTTGTACGTTTCGAACACCATTGTGGTGATGCGTGATACCCATGGCCCAGCAAAAGATTGTGGCCTTGGATGCTTGGTAGAGATCGGCGATCCGATCAATCTGGTCCCGAGGAACACCACTGCCTTCAACAATGGTCTCCCAAGATAGTGCCGAAACCATGTGCACCAGATCATCCCAACCTTGGGCATGGTGAACGACAAATGGTTCGTCCACGGCTCCCCGTTCGATGATGGCCTTGGTAATCCCGTTCAGCAGCATCGCATCACCGCCGATATGCGGCTGTACGTACAGATCGGAAATCTGCGTGGCTCGCAACATGCTCCTGATGCTGCTGGGCACTTTGAACCGCTCCAATCCAATTTCCTTCAGCGGGTTCATAACGATGACCTGACCACCACGACGTTTCAGTCGCATCAACGAGCTCATCAGGCGCGGGTGATTGGAAGCCGGGTTCGCTCCAATAAGAAAGACCAGATCACAGTGTTCAAGATCTTCCAGGGCGACCGTCGCGGTACCGGATCCGGTCACGCTGGCCAGCCCGACCCCGGAAGCCTGGTGACAGTAATAGGAACAGTTGTTGACGTTATTGGTGCCCCAGAGACGCGCAAAGACATGGAGGAGGAAAGCCGCCTCGTTCGACGAACGCCCACTGGCATAAAAAAAAGATTCATCCGGGGAGACTGACTTCATCGTCTTCGCAATTCGATCAATTGCTTCAGACCACTCGATTGGACGGTAGGCAAGATCCATGGGCCCAGCAAACAGGGGCTTGGTCAATCGTCCCAAGCGTTCCATGTCACGGGGTGTCAGTTGGCGCATCCGTTCGAAGGACAAGTCAGCGATGGCTTGATCCGATATCGGTGGCTGCAAGTCCGCCCCCATGGCCTGGATCGATTTCTTGCAGACTTCCGGAAAATGGCCCTGTTCATTCACCATGCCACCACGCTGCCCGCCCATGCCCAGGGCACAGGTCTTGCACGCATTGCGACTCCGCAGTGCCCGCCACATACGTCGCAGGCCACCGGTCGCCCGGGCCGTTCGAAGGCTGTAGGCGATTGCCGGCCAGCCACCGCCATGTTTGGGTCGATTCGCCATAACCACCGACACTGTATCGCTTGGCAGACGGTATCTACAGCCTGTTAGCATTCCGGGATGGACAACGACTCCGTCCTGGCCCAGTCCGCAAGTTCCTCGGCTGATCGAATCACAGGCCGATTGCTGCTGGTAGAACCTGACGAACTCGTCCGGCGGATGCTGGCGATGAGCCTGCATGGCCTGGGCCATACGGTCCTGACGGCCGAAGATCTTCCCACGGCCCAGCGTGAGATCGATGAGGAACCCTTCGACTTGGTTGTCCTCGACGCCGACTTCGGGGACGCCTTGGATCTGCTGGACTGGCTGAAGGATCGGGATTGTCCAACACCCGTGATCGTGACGTCCGCACGGGAGAAGACCCACCAGATCGTGAGAGCCTTCGAGCGTGGGGCGGCGGACTACCTGACCAAGCCAATCAACCTCTCAGTCATGGCCGCTCGTGTACAAGCCATCCTCCGACTGATGGCTGACCCGGATGACACCAGGAGTCGCCTGCGACCACTCGATGCGTTGCGGCTCATCGATCTGCCCGGCATCGACAATCAGTTGGAACAAGTCTCCAGTGGTGGTGGCGGTGCCGCCACCCTGTTGGCTGTCAACGACATCCTTCGTGACGTCCTACATGCCGAACCCGCATCTGTTTTTAGATACGACGAAGATCGACATGAATTG
>JAYZAT010000159.1:0-5946 GCA_036339555.1 Planctomycetota bacterium | reverse complement strand
ACCGTCCGACCGCCTTGTTGGAAGAGAATGTCATCACCGCTTGGCCTACCAAGTTGGCCTTGGTCCCCATGCTCTCGGAAATGATTTTGAAACGACTCCCGCCACCGGCAGGAGCGAAACCCTTCACCCGCCCAGCGACATGGCCAACGGCTGCCGTTGCCATTCCACCCTGGGAACTGGAGTCCACATGGACAACCGTTCACTAGGTTCCAGCAAGCTGAATTGCAGTCGCCTCGGATGGGGCGCCTTCAAGATCGGTCGCAATGAGGGCGTGAAGTTCCCCGACGGTTATGACCTGCCTTCCGAGCAGGAAGCGATCGAGATCGTGCACGGCATGATCGGCCTGGGCATTACGTACATTGATACGGCACCAAGCTATGGACTCAGCGAGGAACGATTGGGCGAAGCCTTGGATGGTCGTCGTGACGAGGTGATCCTTTCAACGAAGGTCGGCGAGCAATTCGAGGACGGGCAGTCTCGCTACGACTTCTCCTCCACCGCTGCGGTCAAGAGCCTGCAGGAGAGTCTGCGGCGTCTCCGAACGGACCATGTCGATCTCTTGTGGGTGCACTCCGATGGTGATGACCAGGCCATCCTGGGAGACCTGGCCTACATCGAGACATTGGAATCATTCAAAGATGCGGGCTTGACGCGGGCCATTGGCTTTTCCGGCAAGACCGCAGTTGGCAACCACGCGGCCCTGTCCTGGGCCGACGCGGTGATGGTCGAGTACAACCTCGAGGACCAGTCCCAGGAAGCGGTGATCGCGGAAGCAGCGCAACGTGATGTTGGCGTTGTCATCAAGAAGGCGCTTCGCAGTGGGCACCTGCCCGGCGATGACGCCTTGCGATTCCTCTTCCGGGAATCGCCCGTAGCCGACGCGATCACGTCCGTGGTGATCGGTAGCCTCAGTCCAGATCGAATGAAGAAAAACGCAGCTCTGCTATCAACCTGAGCTATCCGGGCAGGGCGATCACCATGCCCAACACGAGGCGATCCGGGTTATTGCCGATGCGTTTCTCGTTGAGCTCGTAGATCCGGTACCAGTGCTTCTCATGACCAAGGTGGTCTTCGGCAATGGAACTGAGTGTCTCGCCTTCCCCGATGGTGTGCGTGCGACCATCGGGCGCAGGGAGGCCAGCACCATTCGTGGTGGAAGCCGGACGCGATACACGTGACCCCTTTGGAATCACAAGCTCCTGTCCAACCCGCAAGGAGGACGGATCCACCCCTGGGTTGGCATCGGCGATGAGATGCCACCGACTGGCGGCCCCGTAATGCTGCTGAGCGATATGTCCCAGGGTGTCACCAACCTTCACCATGTGGGTCCCTTGGGCAGTCGGCTGAGCCGCAGGCGCTCGGGACTGGGCTGGGGGCGCCGGGGGCAATTGCTCACGTGTCGTTGTTGGTGATGAATCAACTGGTCGCGACGGCGTCTTGGCACCTGCTCGGATCTGGGCCGCCAAGTCATTCCACTTGGACTGTTGCCACCTCTGCTCCACCGAGGCGTCGATGGCCTGCCCCATCTCCAGGGTGGGCGGTGAACTCGGAGCCCTCGATTCGTTTCCTGCCGAGGTGGCAGGTGCTCGTTCCCCACCCAATCGATCCCCGGCAGCATCGACCCGGTCTCTCCTCTGTGGAGGTGAGGGAATCTCCCTGGCCGGAGTCGGGGGTGAATTCGAACGAACAGACCGCCGGGTGTCCCGGCGTTCGGACGCCGCTGCCAGCAATGGATCCGTTGCGTGCATGGATCCAAGGGACCGTGTCTCTTCGGAGAATCCCTGGGTCGGGCCATCTCCATACCACGCTACCAGCACAATCAATCCTACGACCGACAAGAGCAAGATCGCCTTCGTCCCGGCTGTCATCTTCGATGCCTCCGTGCATCTTGCGAATGCGTTGTGTCCCTCGTTGTTTTCTTCGGCATGAACCGCACATGAAGATGAAAATGCCCCCGGACAAAGCCCGGGGGCATGGTGATTCAGTCTATTCGGAGCCAATCCCGGGATGGGATCAGACACCTGCTGGCAAGGCGCCACCAGAATCAGAGGTCGAATCGGAACTGGTATCGCTGGGTAGACCAGGGATGGCATCTTCCTCACGAACCGGCTCCGTGTCACCGCGGCGACGGAAGACCATCGGCGAGGCAATCGCGACCGAGGAGTAGGTACCCACGATCACACCAATCACCAGGGCGAAGGCGAATCCGCGGATGCCCGTACCGCCGGTGATGTAGATGATCAGGACCGCGATCAGGGTCGTCATGGAGGTCAGGACCGTCCGGCTGAAAGCCTGGTTGATTGAGTCATTGACGATTTTCTGGGTCGGCAGCGGACGCTTACCGCGGTTTTCGCGGATGCGATCCAGGATGACGATCGTATCGTTCAACGAGTAACCGATCACCGTCAGCAAAGCAGCCACGATGCCGGTATCGATGAGGAATTCCTCCAAGAGCAGATTGCTCCAGAAGAACTCGTAGGCCCCCAGGTAGCCGGAGAGCGCGAGGAATCCGATCACGATGATCACGTCATGGCACAGGGCCGTGATGGCCGCCAACGAATACCAGAAGGAACCGAATCGAATCCAGATATAGAACAGGATGCCAGCCAGCGAGAGGATCACGGCACCGATCGCGTTGGCCGTTCGGGTCTGGGCCACGCTGGGTGCGAAGCTGCTGACCTGCTCGAAGCTGCTCTGTCGTTCCAGGGCCGTTGAGATCAACTGCCATTCACGCTTGGCCAGACGCTCATCGACCAGGGCACTGTCATTACGGATGTAGTTGATGTCGGGATCCATGACCGCCACGGCGATCGACGTGTACTGATCATCCTGCACTGGCGAGATTCCAAAGACCATCACGTCACGTCCCGCCGTGTCCGTCGAGAAATCAGGATCCTGCCGCAATCGATCGACACGCATCGCGACATCTTCCAAGGTCACGGAAGGTTGGATGTCCTCGACGATGACCAGGACGCCTCCCTGGAACTCGGACAAGTCGCCCGTGAGACCATCCTGCCCAACCACTTCGCCAAGTGATTCAGTCTCGATAGGCGTAGTGAATTGCGCATACCGCTGAGCCCCAGCCCCGGAAAAGGTTCGACCCGGTGAGATATCGAGTTCATCACCAAACTCTGCCAGCAGTTCTGCTTCCACGAGATCCTGGATGGATTCGTTCTCAGCAACACCTGGTGGGTTGGACACCTTGATCTGGAAACCATCGGCCACCGTCTGGCCGGTCGAGTCGACACCCGTGTCCCCAATGGTCAAGACCTTGGCGAAACGGAATTCACGCAAAAGCCTGTTCTGAAGGGTGTCCTCGGTCCCCGCCCGTTCTGCAGATCGACGGATTCGATCCTGGACCGACTCCGGACCCATGTGCGGAAGCATCAGCCGGCTTCCACCATCATCACGAGTCTGCATCGTGATGGAAACCCCACCACGGAACTCCGTGTCAAACATCTGCTTGCCACGGGAGAAGAACAGGACGAATGATCCGATGATCAGCAGCAGACTGATTGTCCAGAACACGCCTCGAAGTCCAACCCAGTTGAAATTCGGGCGAAGAAGCCTGGCAATCAGCGGCACCGTGGTCGCCAGCATCGGCAAAGTGCGAATCTTCAGAACGCTGGCATACAGGTCGAAAATCACACGAGTCACGAACAAGGCCGTGAACAACGTTGCGATGATTCCGATCGTGAGTGTGAGCGCGAAACCTTTCACCTCGGTCGTGGGTTGCATCAGCAAGAGCACCGCACAGACGATGAGGTTGGTCAAGTTAGCGTCAACAATCGTGCTGTACACACGGTTGTAGCCCTCGCGAATAGCTTCGCGGAGATCGCGGGCACCATGAACCTGAAGCTCCTCACGGATACGCTCATAGATCAGGACGTTGGCATCCACTGCCATGCCCATCGTTAACACGACACCCGCGAGTCCAGGCAGCGTAAAGGTGCCTTGCATCATGGCCATGACGCCAAAGATGATGATGCCGTTGCATAGCAGCGCAACGTCAGCCACGAAGCCTGCAAAGAAATACCAGATGAGCATGAAGATGGCGACCACGATGATGGCCCACATGAAGGCCTTGAAACCGCGGTCCAGGTTGTCTGCACCCAATGACGGTCCCAGCACGCTGACCGCAATGGGCTCTGGTGAAAGCCTGGCTTCCAGTGCACCCGCATCCAGGACGCGCGTGAGATAGGCGATGTCATTCTGGCTGAAGCTGCCCGTGATGATGCCGTTGTTGGTGATCTGGCCCTGCAGCGTGGGTGCCGTATAGACCTTTCCATCCAGCACGATCGCCATGGGTTCCTTTTGATGAGGACCGGTCAGGCGTGCCATCCGATTGCCACCACCGGCATCGAGCCGGAAGCTCACGGCGGGACGTCCCATTTGATCGACCGTCTGCCCGGTGGCATCCAAGGCCCAGTCACCACCCCGATCATGGGTCATGCTCTTGGGCTCAGATGTGTAGAGCAGGAGATAGATTTGCCCATCGTGCTCTGCTGCTTCCAGGGTGCGTCCAGTGAAATAGCCCTGGGGATCCTCCTGCAAAGCCTGCAACTGTTCGGGCGAATCCACCCACTGCTGCAGATCATGGATGGCAAACCAACGTGCATTGGGCGAGTCGGTGTTTTCCGGACCCACGTCGGCGAGCTGTGATCGCAGATCATCCACGCTCACACCCTGGGCCAACCCACTCTGCACGGCAATGTGGAATTGGAGCACACCCGCTCCACGCAGAAGTCGCTTGAGATCCTCGGGATCATCGAGACCGGTCCGCTTGGCTTCGTAGGCTTGCCATGCAGTGGTGACTTGCGCCAGATCATCCGTGAGATCTGGGAATTCCTGGATAATCTGGGACATGGCCGCTTGGCGTTGCGAGGGACGGTAGACCCGCTCCCCATTCGCATCAACCATCGGCTTGCCGTCCGGACCTCGGACCAGTTCCCGGCGTTCAGGAAGTTCCAGCATCCGAACAATGCGGGAGCGTTCAAGGCTGAGGGCCATGACCTGCTCATAGAGATCCTCGTACGAAATCTCGGCATCCGCCAGGCGGCGTGCGATCGAACGCTTGGCAGCATTATCCTCGACAGAACCAATGGCACCTCCGTCGCTGCGGGCCTCCTCGGTCTGTAACTCCGCTTCCAATCGCTTGACGGAGTCATACGACTCTTGGAGTTCAGCCACCTGTTGACCACGATCGCCTTCATCCCCGAACCGATCGACTGCCGTGCCTGCTTTGAGGGCCGCATCAAGTTCAGAAGACTTGATCTCGGCAGCCATCACGAGAGACGCCAATTCCAATTCGAAGGCGGCAGCAAGTGCCTTGACCTCTTCGTTGGGCAGAGGCATAACGACTTCAATGCGATCGGTGCCCAACGGTGTCATCGCGATATCGAGAACACCCTGGGGATTCACACGTTCCTTCAAGACATCGATGGTCTGTTCCAGGATCTGGCGTCGATTCGCCCCCTCGGGCATTCGGACCGAGTAGACCAGGCTCACACCACCGCTGAGATCACGCCCCAGGCGGATCTTCTGGCTCGGCGGAATGAACGCCCAGACGCAGGCACCAATGATGCAGAGTATGAGGACAATCTTGGCAATCAGGTTCTGCATGCCATTGCATCCGCACGACTCGTCCAAGAAGGACGTGTCAGTTCGTTGCGGCTCCCTCTCCCGGTTCCAGAACCTGCTGGATGGCCGATCGGGAGAACGTCATCCGAGTATTTGAAGACTTGTCAACTTCCAAGACAACCAGGTCACCCTTGACTTCGATCACGGAGCCCATGATGCCGCCTATGGTCTGGACAGAAGCTTTCTTATCCAGTTGGGCAAGCAACGTCTTGCGACGCTTCTTTTCCTTACGCTGGCTCAAGAAAGACATCCCGATGAACAGGAACAGCAACAGGAAGACAAAGGGGAACAATCCAGGGCCGAACA
>JAYZAT010000158.1:0-22021 GCA_036339555.1 Planctomycetota bacterium | reverse complement strand
GCTGCCGGCTGGTACAGAAGTCAAAGGGGCCTGGGAATTGGCGAATACAGAAACGAATCCGCGGAATCCATTCGTTCCATTGCAACGGTACATCACGGCTCGCCGAACTGGGACACTGGCGACATTGTTGCATGTTGCGGCTGCGGATCCCGATGATGATGCCGTCCTGCTGCGTTGGCACCAGGACATGCTTCAATCGAGACAAGGTCTTCAGCCTTGACTCTGTTGAGGGCATCTTTTCACTCCTGCTCACAGCTCTTGGGTTGCACGCCAGGCCTGTACGATCAGTGCACAATCACCCTCGGTGCCAGGCCACAGCGGCACTCTGGGTGGCCCTTGAGGGGTTCTCAGCCACTTTCACCAAATAGACTGTGAGATGCCCGACTCCATGACGCAGCCCTGTTGAACCGTCAGCTATCTCCCATCGACCCTCTCGATGTCCGATGGTTCGATGTTCCCCAACAGGAGCCCTCTCATGACTCGTTATCACCTGTCGGTGGCCTGTTCTGTCCTGGCCTCAAGCGTTGCCCTGGCGTCCTCGACACCCTCCACTCCCATCCCCCATGACTACATCGATCCTCCGGACTTTGCCCAATCCAGGGCGGGCCTTTTCGGTGGTGGTAGCAACTTCTGCGGGCCAGCCTCGGCCGCGGATGGCCTTCAGTGGCTGGCTAATAATGGGTGGCCTGCGCTCTCCCCCTTGAGCGTGACCGAGGATTCGGCGGATAGCGAGCCGTTCTGGCTGTCGGCACCGCTCTCCGAGTTGATTGCTTGGAATGACATCACGTCCTTTATCTGGGAGGTGGGGCATGCCATGGAGACCGACGTCAATAACGAAACGAATTCCGACCACATGGTGTCCGGACTCGAAGAAATCGTCTCTGTGTACGGCGATGCGTTTTATGTCCGGCACGAGGGTCGGGCTGCTGGCACCTTGGCGTCCTGGGAGCGCGGTGGCAGCTTTGATTTTGCACTTGATCTAATGAACCGGGGCGAAGTCGTGTTTGCCAATGTTGGTTTCTATCACGATGCTGATGGCGAACGTTGTGGAGGGCACTGGATGTGCTTGACAGGCTATTCCACGAATCTCATCACAGGTGCACGCAGCGTTCGACTGAAGGATCCAGCCCGCGATCCTCGTTCCTTTTCGTCACACGTGGTTACGACAGGGGCTGCTCTTCTGGAAGAAGAAGATAACTTTGACGTCGACGGCGATGGCATCAATGGTGGCATCATCTCATTGACAGTCGATAGTTGGAACTGGACGCGGTCGATCGGAACCAACAACACCACCAGCGACTGCCCCTTGGGAAACAACCGAGATGGCTACCAAGACAACTTAGTGTCAATCGGCGAGCGTCTTATCTATGGGATCGAATTCGACAACTACACGATTCCCAGTTGGCGTTTGGGTAAGGATCTGTATGGTCCGCTGCATGGCATCAAGATCTGGGATTTTGACCCGGTGTGGGAGTGGGATTACTTCAACTATGTGGATCGAATCACCGATCAACCCATGCAATACGACCTGATGACTGGTGCGATTCAACCACTGCCATTGAATGTTGAGATCGCCGATATCCGTCGAATCACATCCGCGCCGGGTGGGACGCTTCTCCTGACCAGCTTGCTTGATGGTGATGGACGATTGCTTTCCATGGTGTCCAGCCAGGGTGACATCATGGGCCAGTTCACAACCTCAAACCCGGTCGAAGCCCTGTACTTCAATGGTGGCAATGGCATCGAGGGGGGCTTCCTCTTCATCACCGATGCCCAGTTGATGATGGCGCGACCAGGCGAAGGCTTGTCCATCCTGGCCCAACTACCTGGTATGGACAATGGCCTGCATAACCTGGCAATCGATGAAATGAACCAGGTGCTGTACATCGCTCGTGCCGGTGGTATGAACATCGCCGAGTTCGACATGAAAACTCTGAAGCTGACGGGGTCATTGGACCTCCAGTCACCCTGTGAAGACATCGCCGTTGGTGGTCCTGGCTGGTTGTATGCTTCTGCTCCGCAGGGGCAGCCCACGAGTGTGTTCCACGCAGGGCAGCTTCAGCGAGTGATGAACTTACCCTTCTCACGTGGCCTGGCCGTGTCGCAGGTTGCTCATCGTTCACTCTCGACCGATCCTGAGCAGCCTGACTGGCCCTGGAATCCAGGCGACATTGATCGTGATGGCACCACCGGTATTGAGGACTTACTCCATGTGATTGCCCAGTGGGGCAGCCAGGGCGAGATCCAGAACAATGCGGATCTTGACGGAGATGGCCTCGTCGGCATCGAGGACATGCTGCTGGTGCTCAGCGATTGGTCATGACGGCCCTTGATCGCAGGCACGGCCACGCTTGCTCGTGACCATGTCTGCGCGATAGGCTGCGGGGCCCCGCGATTGATCGCGAGGGCATAGGGTACGAATTCTTTACCCGCAGATGAGAAGGGGATAGGACATGACGCGCATCTTGGCAATCGTTATGACGGGGTTCCTGGGTATGGCCATGATCGGAAGCGGGTGTTCAACGACGCCGGATACACCTGAAGCACGCGACAACTTGGTTGCTGATGCAGAGATGACGGTGAGACAATTCCGTAGCATGGACTCTCGGACAAACACATTCTTTGACAATGCGTATGCCTACGTCGTCTTTCCCAAGATCACGAAGGGTGGGGCCGGCATCGCGGGCGCGTATGGACGTGGTGTTGCCTTCCAGGGCGGCATGATGCAAGGCTTTGCTGATGTCACGCAGGGCACCCTCGGCGCTCAGTTGGGAGGTATGTCATGGTCTGAAGTTCTCTTTTTCGAGAACCGCTGGGCCTTTGACAAGTTCAAGAGCAATCAGTTTGTTGCTTCAGCAAATGCCTCTTGGGCAGGTCCCAAAGAAGGTGGCACCAATACCCTGAACTATAGTGACGGGGTCATGATCTTCACGATGGACACCCGTGGATTTGCCGTGACGGCAGCCATGGGCGGACAGCAGTTCCACTACGAAGCAGGTCGTTGAACGATTCCGAGGCCAATGTGCCGGACAGCGGTCACGAGGTGGTCGGTGTCATCGAAACGTCGATTTATGTCGACGACATGGATCGTTCCATCGCGTTCTATCGGGACGTCCTGGATTTTCGATGCGCTGATGAGGAACCAGGACGGAGACTGACCGCGATGTGGGCGGGGCCTCGCCAGGTGTTGTTGATCTGCCTACGCGGAGGATCCGTCAAGCCCATTGAGATTCGCGGCGGCCTGATTCCTGCGCATGATGGCCGAGGGCCTCTGCACGTTGCGTTTGGCGTTCCGGAAGAGAGCCGGGAGGTCTGGCGTAATCGACTGGCTGAGTTGGAAGTCTCCCTCACCGGGGAAGTGGATTGGTCCTCAGGAGGCTGGAGCCTCTATTTCGAGGATCCAGATGGGCATGTCCTGGAGTTGAAGAGCTCCGACTGGTCTGGTCGGCCCATCTGAGACCCAGTAGTTTGGGGTATCGAGGCGGAGGGCACCCCGGTGGCCGCTCGATTCGCAATACCAGGGGATGGAAGCAGCCCTGGTTGCCGTATCGTGAAGTCCAGGAGGAGATTTCCATGCGAATCACGCTGCTTGCTCTGATCCTTTCCCTCGGATCACACGCCATGGCTGGGGTCGATGATTTCGTCGCCAGTTGGTCCTTTGATGAAGGTTCCGGGGGGTTCCTGGGTGATGAGACCGGAAGTAGCCAAGGTGTCATTCATGGTGCCAGTTGGATCGAGGGTATCTCGGGCGGTGCTCTTTCATTCGATGGTTTGGATGATTATGTAGAGATTACGGATGGCACAGGTTTCCCGGATTTCCTGGGTGATCTTGAGTACGGAACGATTGCCATGTGGTTCCGTTTCGACACAATGCCCGAAGCAGGGGTGATTCACTCCTGTCTTTATGTTGGCCGCGAGAACAGTGCCTCCGAGCGGAGCACTTTCCATGTCGAGATCGGCCACAACCAGGTCAATAGCAAGCTCTATTGGACCATCGTCGAACCAGAGGCCCAGCAGCCTTCTCTCTGTTATGACTCTTCGAGCCAACTCACTACAGACACCTGGTACCACTACGTCCTGGTGGTTACGCCAACGGGGAATACGGGGTACCTCAATGGCGTCGAGATGGACAGCCGTCACTACAACTTTGGATCACCAGATTCTCGCCGGTTCCTCTCCGACATGGTGACCCGGGAAGCGTTCTGGTTCGGGAAGGGTTCCTTCGCGGGTTCTGACCAGTACCTGGAGGGTGCGATGGACGAGGTGCGTGTTTGGGATCGGTCCCTGGATGCCAGCGAGATTCAGTTGTACTTTGAGTCCTTTGGTTACGAGCCGCCTGAGCCACCTGAAGAGCAAGGCGTGTTCATCGAGACTCCGGTGGATGGCGACACCGTGGCAGGTTCCATCACGATTTCCGGGCGTGTTGATGACCTGGATGTTGCTACCGTTCGGATCCGTATTGGGGACAACCCACCCATAACTGCTAATGGGACGGAGTCTTGGTTGCTGGACTGGGATAGCACGTCTGAACCGGATGGCTCCGTCACGATTCGCGCGATTACCCGTGAATGTCAGAGTTGTCCAAGCTACTCAGATATGATCACGGTGGATGTGGACAACATCCCGCCTGCCGTGGTCATCGAGTCCCCTCTGAACGGGGATGTTGCTTGGAACACGATGTCCATCACGGGATCCACCACGCAGTCAGGTACGGTGATGGTCCAAGTTGACGACCTCCCTGCAGAACCAGCCAACGGGACGAATCCGTGGTCCTTGGATGTTGATGCCACTTCGTTGGGGACCGGTGTTCACACGGTTCAAGCCATCCTCATGGATGGAAGCAACGAGATTGACCAGGCCGAGGCCGTCATCATTGTGAGTCCCGAGTCACCACCGGTACCGGATTGCGAGGTCGTCGAGCCAGGAACACCGGTGTCGGACCCCAATTTGTCAGCACCGAGTTATGTCGATACGTGTGGCAAGGTCTGTTGGCCCGAGGTCACCTTTCACGTGATCGGTCACAGCGAGAACTTTGGATTGGCAGAAGCACTTCAGGCCAGGTTCGATGAAGACCCACCCGACGGTCGTACGTTTACGTTTGTTGATCATGCAATCGGTGGCCAGGAGACCTGGGAGTGGATCACACCTGGATCGGATGGATGGACGGAACTCCAGTCGATCCTTGATCAGGCAGATGGACCTGATGCACCACCCCAGATCGCCTTGATTCTGACCTCGAACGTGATTTCCTACCCATCTGGTGATGGTGATTCAAGTGATGAGAATTATGCACTGTTCATGGAGCAGGCTCGGGCCCTGGTCGACATCCTGGACGATGGTGGGCAGGGGGTCGTGATGACGTACTTGTCAGCCCACCGCATGAAACCAGATCCGATGATGCCGTCGTACTACGAGAACCTGGCGGTGGGGGATATCGTGGCCGACGCTGATGCGGAGACCTTTCCTCGCCTGAAGCCTGGTCCGGAACTGCATGATCTCACGTGGTGCCAGTTCCCGGAGGGGTATGCAGAGGACTGGGCGCATCCCAACGAGGACGGCACGGCTCTGATGGCAGACGCCTGGCACACCTTGCTGATGCGTGACCTGATCAGGCCCGGCGATGTCAATGGTGACGGTGCCGTTTCAGTGACCGATGTTCTGATGATGTTGGAAGCTTGGGGCGTGTGTCCAGATGACGATGATTGCCCCGCAGACTTCGATAACGATGGCGTCGTGGGTGTTAACGACATCCTGCTGCTGTTGAGCTGGTGGACTTGAACCGCCCCACAGGCTCAGAGATTGGCGATCACGACCAGGACGATGGCTGAGACAGCCACCACGGCTCGACGTGCCCAACGTTCAAAACGCATCCTCAAATCCCTTCCCGACCGCCGATTTTCCCGATCGACGATCGCTTCCTCAACCTTCAACATAACCCCGGATCAGCCGAGGCCAAGCGCCGCACAGGGTATCTGGTTTCAGGAGGCCATGTTTTCATCCACAATCACCTTCCCGACGTGTTCTGGGACGCCCTGGCGTAGCGTGTTCTGCTCTGGAGGGCCCTTCAGGCATCACCAGCATGGTTGTAGATGCGTATGATCCGCACCGTGATATTGACTGGGCTACAAACCCACGATTTATCGGAGCCCTGGCCTTGGTATTTGCAGCAAGCTTGGCGTTGAACCGCAGGCGACGAATTGATCGGAGGCCCTCATGAACCCGTATCACCTGGCACCGCTTCTCCTGGCCTTATCAACTTCTGTTGTCATGGCGATTCCTCCACAGGAAGAGGCCTTCCAAGAAGATGCCGTGACGAAAGTCGCATTTGGATCCTGTGCCAATCACGAGAAGCCACAGCCAATCTGGATGGCAATTGATCGATGGCGTCCAGATGTGTTCGTGTTTCTTGGAGACAATGTCTACGGGGACACCGAGGACATGGATGTCTTGGCTGCGAAGTACGCAGACCTGGGCGCGAAGCCTGGCTACCAGGCCATGAAGGAGCACACCGCAGTCATCGCCACTTGGGATGATCATGACTACGGAGCCAATGATGCAGGCTTGGAGTATCCAAAGAAGTCCGAGTCCAAGGATGTCTTCCTTGAGTTCTTTCAGGAGCCCCCTGAATCCGAGCGACGGAATCATTCGGGTATCTACACGTCGTACCTCCTAGGACCACCCGGCAAGCGGGTCCAGTTCATTCTTCTAGATGTGCGGACCTTCCGAACGCCACTGGTAGAGCGTGAAATTTCCACGGCTATGGATGAGGGTTTCATCGGTCCCTACGGGATCCAGGCAGAACCCGGGTCGACCATGCTTGGTGAAGAACAGTGGACTTGGCTGGAATCGCAATTGAAGGTTCCCGCTGAGCTACGAATATTCGGAATGAGTACTCAGTTCCTGCCAGTTTTCAACGGCTGGGAAGCCTGGGCCAACATGCCGCGGGAACGCCAACGGCTCATTGACCTGATTGCTTCGACCAGGGCCAATGGTGTGATCTTCATCAGTGGAGATACGCACTGGGCGGAACTGTCCCGCACCGAGGAACCGGGCCTGTACCCGCTCTACGATCTCACATCCAGCGGACTGACGGAAGTCTGGAAGGGCATCGCTCCCAACCGACAGCGAATCCTGTCGCCCTATCTCGGCGCCAACTTCGGAACCATCGAGATCCAATGGGATCAATACGATCGTGGTCCTTTGCTCTGGCTCGGAATCCAAGATGTCGAGGGCAAGCAAGTGATCCGGAAGCAGGTTTGGCTGGATGAGCTTGATTTCACATTAGAGCCTGACAGCGAACTGAAGGTAGATGCCTCCTGGTGGAGCAGCCGTGGCTTCATGGAACTGTCGATCCAGGGAGATCAGGTCAATGGAACCTTTGGTGGTCCTGGAGGCACCCTCACTGGTGTCCTGAAGGGCCGTACGCTCACGGGAACATGGACCTCTGGTGAACACAGTGGTCCATTTGAGTTCACATTCAGTCGAACAGGGCCCTGGATTCACGGTCGCTATGGGATCAACGGCGAGGAGGGGCCCGACCCGATGCCATGGTCATGGACAGCTGGTCCGAAGATCTGGTGATTGAAAGAAAACACCGGACACGAGGCGTGCCCTCGTGCCCGGTGTATGTCGTTTCATTGTCGTCAGCGTTGCATCAAGCTTCTATCACTGGATGATGCACTCACCAGGGCAAACCACCACCCTGACCGGTATATGGTGGCTGACCGGGGAAGCCGCCACCCTGTCCTGGGAAGCCACCACCCTGTCCTGGGAAGCCGCCGATCTGACCGGGGACGCCGCCACCCTGTCCGGGGAAGCCGCCGCCTTGACCGGGTAAGCCGCCCTGACCTGGGAAGCCGCCGCCTTGACCGGGAGGACCGTGGAACTGTCCAGGGTTGTTCCCGCCTTGACCCATGAAACCACCGCCACCCATGAGCGGATTGTTGGGCATGAACAGACCCAGCATGGCCCACTGCATGTCGTAGACCATGTCAAAGTTGTTGACGTAGAAGTCCAGTGCAGAATTGACCGAGCTTGAGTCGATCGTTTCATTCAGGTAATCCGGGGTTGTCCAGGTACCCAAGTAGTCAGGTAGCGAGGTTTGCAGTTGGCTGTAGGCATATGACATTGGGTTGTCATAACCATCGACCGGGTTGGACAGATACTCGTGCTGGTATTGCAGAGTCTGGCCCATGCTGTAGGTGTACACATCTGCAAACAGGCCCATGTAATTTTGAGTGGATTGGTTCATCCAGGGTGGCGTCTGGGGGTTGATCCAGTTGTGTGGGATGGCCAGGGCCGAGGATGAGACGGCAGCGGTTGCGATGGCAGCTGCAGCAAGGCGGGGTGAAACAAGGCTCATGTAAACCTCCTCCAGGAGCTTGGGGGAATTGATAGATAGACTCGAGCATATCGAGATCGGTCACGCTCGGGTTCCCCGACCCAAGCGAGTGTAGGGATATCTACCCGTGCTTCTGCCGCAAGCGTCCAGGTCTGGATTGGAATCATGCAGATTCTCGCGTGTTTAGGTTTTTCCTGATCATGGTCTGCTGGAGAGGTCGAGCCGGTGGGTGCGGGAGGGCCGTGACAAGATGCTGACGGGCCATGGAAGGCTGAGGCGACCACGGCGGCCCCATGGGCGAGTATCCTCCCCGTTCCCATGGAATTCATTCCCCACGAGATCGACCGAGACGTCTTCGTCCTGATGGCTGATGGCGGCATCAACCGGGATAATGCCAGGGCTTTTTCCGATGACGTTGAGTCCATGGTCAAGAATGGTTTCAACAAGTTGATCATCGATTGCTCCAAGCTTGATTACATCTCGAGCACGGGTCTTGGAACACTTCTGGTGCTCCACAAGCGGATGAAAGCTGCTGGTGGGGAGGTCAAGCTGTGCAGCGTCAAGGGCTTGGTAGCCCAAGCACTTCGTTTGATCAGACTGGATCACATGTTTGGCATATACCCGGATCTTGGCCAGGCCCGACTGGCCTTTCGCCCAGCGGATTCGGAAGCCCAGGCTGATGGGAACTGACAGTGATGACAGCTGAGTTTGACTTGACGGGGCGAACGGCCTTGGTGACCGGAAGCACCACTGGACTTGGCCGAGCGATGGCCTTCTCCCTGGCACAACATGGTGCCAGCGTTGTTCTCAACTATGCCAACAACCAGCAGCGTGCCGAGGCATGCTTTGCTGAATTCCAGGCCGCGGGTCACAACGGCATGCTCACCTGCGCCTCGGTCATCGATGAAGCTGAAGTTGATCGCATGGCGACCGAGGTCGAGGCTTCCCTGGGTGGTATCGACATCCTGGTTGTCAATGCCACGCCCGATCAACCGCAGCGCACCATCGAAGAGTACGACTGGGCATTTCACCAGCAGATGATTGATTTCTTCCTGAAGAGTCCGTACCTGCTTGCCTGCCGTCTGCTACCTCATATGAAGGCACAGGGTTGGGGCCGCATCATCAATATTGGTTCGGAGGTCTTCGCACGGGGGGCCGGCAACTTCAGTCCCTACGTGGCTGCCAAGGGTGCTCAGAACGGCTGGACTCGGAGCATGGCGACCGAGCTGGCACCTACCGGTATTACCGTCAACATGATCTCACCGGGTTGGATCCCGGTGGAACGACATGAGGACGCGCATCCCGATCAGCTCGAGACGTATCGGTCGGGGGTTCCCATGGGTCGCATGGGACTGCCGGAAGATCTGGCCGGGGCGGTGACCTTCCTGTCCAGTAACACCTCGAACTTCATCACCGGCCAGAACATCCACGTGAATGGTGGCGTGACGACGCATTGACCCTCGAACATGGCGGTGTGATGTGAATACCCTCTCAAATGGGGGTCTGCACAGATTGTCATATGGCTGAGCAACTCATCGATTGCAGCGATCACGCCAGCCAGATGTACAGTCCACCCGTGATCACGATCACGAGGGCCCCGCAAATCCAGACATCCAAGGGGGTGCGTGTATCCAGTTTGCTGCGAGGCATGGTGCGCCGCTCCGGCAACGGGGCGACCAGTCGCAGGATCCACATGATGATGGCGACGGAAACAAACACGATTAAACCGTGATGCAGGAATGACCACTCGTTGAATTCTGTCATCCAGTCACGCTGGATCAACGCGTCCCCTTCGCGGCACAACCCATAGATGATGGGTCCCAGGATGAGGCCGTATATGGCCGAGATTGGTGGCATCTTCGGATCGATCATCCCGACGACAAAGACCGCCAGGATGGGGGCGGAGACGTAGAGGTTGACTTCCTGGATGTACTGGAAGATCCCACCGAACTGTGAAATCACCGGGGCCCACAGGCAGCCGAAGATGACCAGGAAGACGGTGGCGATGCGACCGATGCGAAGTTCACCTCGCGAGGAAATTCCGGGTTTGAACCACCTCTTGTGAACGTCGATGGTGTAAATGGTCGAGGCTGCGTTGAGTCCCGAATTGAACGTACTCATGACCGCGCCAGCCAAGGCGGCCAGCAGGATGCCGCGCAGCCACGCTGGCAGAATCTCGGCGATCATGACCGGGTAGGCCTTGTCACCAAGATCAGGTCGTTCATCGGCATACATCTGCCAGGCAATGATGCCCGGTATCACGACGATCAACGGTAGATAGAGTTTCAGGGCTGCTGCAAGGATGACGCCACGTTGACCTTCCGCAACGCTCTTGGCGGCCAGTGCCCGTTGTGTGATGAACTGGTTGAGGCCCCAATAAAAGATGATGGGAATCCAGATGCCTGCCAGCAACGCAGTCCAGGGGAGCGCTTCATGATCACGGTCCTTGATCAGATGCAGCTTTTCATGGCTGTGGCTGGTGAAGTTTGACCAGCCATCGAAGAAGGAACCATCTCCAAGATGGGTAACGGCATACCAAAGCACCAGCGTTCCACCGACCAAAAGCGTGATGCCCTGGATGAAGTCGGTCCAGATGACTGCTGGCAATCCACCCCAGGCGGTATAGGCTCCGGCAATGATTCCGATGAGCCAGATTCCAGCGACGGTGGCCCACCACGATGCCTGATCCATACGCGGAATGATCTCGCCATTGGCTTCCCGCTCGATCACTTCGGCGGTAGGCATCAGTCCGAACCAATCGGCGAAGTGATTCGAAAGATCAAACAGGGCATCAATTGCGACAGCCCCGCCGTAGAGCGTCATGGCAAAGAGGCCAATCACGTAGATGATCAGCATGTACGTAGCCATGATGGATCGCGTCGCGGGGTTGTAGCGGAACTCCAGATACTGAGGAATGGTGTAGATCCCTGCAGACAGGAATCGGGGTAGGAGGAACCAGCCGACGAGCACCAATGCGATGGCGGCAAGCCACTCCCAGGCAGCAATGGCCAGGCCTTGTTCGCCATAGGCACCGCCGGTCATGCCAACGAAGTGTTCTGAGGAGATGTTGGATGCGATTAGCGAGATGCCGATCAGCGGCCAGGTCAACTTTCGACCAGCCAGGAAGTAGTCTTCGGAAGTCTTGTTGCCCCGAGCGGCCCACAGGCTCACGATGACCACGAAGACCATGAAGCCGAAGAAGACAATGGCATCAACGGCAGAGAGTGACATGGCGGCGAGCAGGGTAGGCATACGGCTTTCCCGTTGAGATCAGGACCGTTCTACCCTAACGGGTTGAGATCCCAACTGCTGGTACGCTCAATGTGCAAAAAGACGAATCGCCGCACCAAGTGCGGCGATTCGTAATTCTTACGGGTGTTCCACCCTTACGCGTTCGGCGGTGGTTGTCCCGCCGTGATGCTGACTTCCTCGCTTGAGGAGATAGGCATCTCGTGTCTCCGCGTGGTGTGGATCCAACCGATCCAGGCACCGTGCGGCACAGGTTGCCGCAAGATCGTCAAGTCAAGACCGACGATCTTTTCGACTCACACGGTTCCCTGCATCACTCGCCGTAGTAGTAGTAGTACGGTGAGTATCCGAGGTAATCGTATCCATAGCCATAGCCAGCGTATGGGTCATATCCGTATGAGGAGTCATAGTACGGATTGTAGTAGTACATGCTGTTGTAGCCATAGCCTGCATACGGGTTCATGTAGTCGTATGTGTAGTCATAGGCACCGAAGTATGCACCAGTGATGTTGGTGTAGTAGTCGGCCCACATGTAGGCGTTTTCCCAGCCATACATAGAGCCATAGGCGTCGTAGCCGCCGTAGTAGCCAGCGTATGGGTCGTACGTTGTTTCGACTGTTTCTGCCATCGCAGAGGAAGTCACGGCGAGAATGCCTGCCGTGGCTGCGATGAGCGTGTTCTTCATGGTCCGTGTCATGATCTGTGGTCTCCGTTGATCCGACTCAAATCCTGTGCTGTGGCCGGCTCCCCGTTGGTGCCGGTACTGCGAAACTGTAATGGCCCTCTGAGGGGTCCGTCAACGCATGAAGGCTGGTAAAGGGCCTTGCGGACCCATATCGGCCAAGAGTGCCCATTTGCCGCGAAATTACCGGATTCCCGGAAGCAGATTTGCTGGCTGCTCGCTGATGCGATCTGACGTCCGATAGAGGGTGACCTGGCTTCATCGCGATGCCTCCGGAAGGCCCTAGACTCCCTGGACCCTGTCACGCCCAATTGCAAGGAGGAGGAATGTGAGCATGCAGCAGTCACTTGGTCCCGCTTTGGTTATGGCCTGTGTGCTTGGATTGCCACTGACCGTGGCCGGTCAGGGAGAGCCGAAGTGGGAGGCCATGGACTATGGCCCCTTCCTCTCCGCTTCCATTGAGGTCGAACCAGGGAACATCGCCTGCAAGGGTATCGCGGTCCCCTTGGGTGAGACTCCCGAGGGCGAAGCCACGATGCTCTTTGATATTGATCTCTTGCGGTGGGCGGCAGGTTGGCGGGGTGACGGGGTCGCCTTGCGCGGCATTGTCTATGACGGACCGCATGGGATACACCCGAAGATTGATGGAACACCTGATTGGGTAACGTCAACCAAGCCCGGCATATCAGTGGATGGCGAGTTCGCAGATCTCCGACCTTGGCGGTATGGCCCGTTGGATTCGCGACATGTTCGGTGGGGCGGTGTTCAGTTGCATGGTGAGGAAGTTGCGGTGTCCTACCGCGTCGGCTCAACAGAGATTCTGGAAACACCAGGACTCATCGTGGAGACTGACTTGCCGGTGTACACCCGCACGATCCAAGTGGATGGTGACGATCAGGACTTGCTGATCGAACTGCTCAAGGCACCCCGCAATTCTGCGCGATTGATGGACGCTTCAGAATTCAAACTGAAAGCCCCTGGCATCGTTGGGGATGATCGATTTGGTGTGGTCATCATGAAGGGCAATCGTCCGGTAACGGCGATTGGCATTGTGCAACCCGGTGTACGGGATGCACGCGTTGTTCAACAGGATGCCGACGTGCGACTCCTGCTCCACCCGGGGAAGTACCAAGGGCCCGAGGTCTACCAGGTCTTAATGGCACCCATTCGTGATCGGGAAGAACTCGATACGTTTGCGAAGGTGTTGACAAAACTGAATTCTTCAATGCAGATGACTCGGTTCGCAGCACCCATGCAGGACGTCTGGATTCCTACCGTGGAGATCGAGGGTGATCCGGATTTCAATCCGTCGCGGGCAGATGATTCGAGACCTCTTCATCTCCAGGCAAACATGCCTGCACGTGACATTGCTCTGGCTGCTGCCAATGGCACCACGATGAAGGTGGTCGGTTTTGATGGCAAGGACATGACCGGTGCCGATATCCCGATTCGGGATACCTATGTTTGGTCAACGGTTGAGGGCCAACCAATGTCCATCAGGCCAGCCGGGTCCTGGACATTTGACGAGGGTGAAGGTTCAGAGATGCGCAACGACGCGACGGGTCAAAAGGACCTTGTCCTGGAAGGCGTCACCTGGCGACGCGGGATCATGGGACGGTGCCTCGATTTCGATGGCACGGCGCGTGCTATCTGGTCAGGATCTCGCCGCATGCCATTCACGCAATCGGATCTGACGTTCTCGGCGTGGATTGCCACGCGCTCAGATGGAACCATCATGTCCAAGACTCTGCCGGAAGGACCGTGGGTTCCTGATGGTGTCACCTTTTTTGTACGAGATGGAAGCCTTGCCTTCGATGTTGGTTGGGTGGGCGTTGTGCATGGATCAACAGCCATCGACGACGGTGCTTGGCACCATGTGGCCTTTACTTGGACTCATGAAGATGGTCGGATCCGCCTGTTCGTCAACGGGCAGGAAGAGGTAACAGGAACGCTTCCTGTGGGTAGTGAAGTGGAAGGCGCCGTAGTCCAATTAGGTTTCACGGCAGAGGATTTTCCGAATCCCACTCGCTTTAGTGGATACATGGAAGGTGTTCGGGTCTATAACCGTGCGCTTGACGTCGCGCAACTTCAGCAGGTCGCTGCCCAGACTGGATCGCCACTGGTGCAGGCTTGGCTTGTCCAGGGCGTTCTCCCGGGTGCCACCTGGCGTCGATTGGGAAGTGGCGACGTGGTGTTGCACCTCTCAAGTGAACCAGTGCCACAGGCTGCAGAATTGGTGACCTGGCGTGGTCCGGATACCAGCTTGGCCGAGGCGTTGGATCGAATGCGTGGCATCGAGTTGCCCAGCCAGTCTGCTTTCACGATCGATCAGATCACGCGTCCTGAAGAAAATCCCTGGAACTCCTGGATGCGGTTTGGTGCCATGGATTTCATGCCTACTGGTGATGCCGCCGTGATCACGACCTGGAGTGGTGATGTCTGGCTGGTTCAGAATCTCGACGAGGATCTCCAGTCTCTCGAATGGACTCGCATTGCCGCCGGTTTGAACCAACCGCTTGGTATCAGCGTGCGGGATGGTGAGATCTATGTGCTGGGTCGTGATCAGATGACTCATCTACAGGATCTCAACGATGACTGGGTGACGGATCATTACGTGAGTTTCAATAACGACACCATGAACTCGGAGCATTTCCATGAACCGGTGAGCGGTTTGCAGCGAGATGCGGCGGGCAACTTTTATTACCTCAAGGCAGCACGGCATGCGAAAGATGCTATTCATCCCCACCATGGGACCCTGGTCAGGGTGACGGCTGACGGATCGTCCTCTGAAATCTTGGCTTCAGGTTTCCGAGCGCCCAATGGTTTAGCCGTCGAACCCGATGGCGTGTTCTTCTGTTCCGACCAGGAAGGACACTGGATGCCAGCCAATCGGATCAACCGGATCACAACTGGCGGCTTCTATGGCAACAACTGGACCGGGACGCCGATGGAAGATCGCGACACCTATGACCTCCCCCTGGCGTGGATTCATCCAACGGTTGATCGCTCCCCGTCATCCCAGTTACGGGTGACCAACCCGGACTGGGGAGATTTGAACGGACGACTCTTAGGTTTGTCCTATGGAACGGGCCGGGTGTACCTCATTCTGGAAGATGAAGTCGACGGTGTGCACCAGGGTGGGGTGGTTCCGTTGCCCATCCAGGTGCCAACCGGCTTGATGTCTGGTCGTTTTAATCCTGCAGACGGGCACCTGTATTTGTGTGGTCTGGTGGGTTGGTCATCGGATGCCAAGGAGGACGGTGGTTTTTACCGAGTTCGTTCGACTGGATCTTTGCCTCTGATGCCTATTGAATCCAGGGCTGTGAAGGACGGGCTGGTGCTGCACTTCACGGAGCCGCTCGATGGGTCAGCGACCGAGCCCCAACGCTGGGATGTCAATGCTTGGAACTACCAGTGGACGGAACGATATGGCTCGCCTCAGTTCAAGTTGGATGGTGAAGAAGGTCGCACGGAACTTCCAGTGAAGCGTGTGGTACTTTCACCGGATCGCCGTACCGCATGGTTGGTGATTCCCAAGATGTCACCTGCGATGCAGATGCATGTCGAGTACCTGGTACCAGCAGACGGGCGTGATCACGAGGGGTATGCCCATCTGACTGTTCACCGGCTGGCATCTGAATCAGGGCGACATCACGTCACGAAGTGAAGGTGCTTAGGTTGACTCTGGCCACTGCTCGAGTCGAGACGCGGCGCAGGCAGGATCGGTCAATGCGCCGGCGGCAGCTGCCAGTGGAATAATGTCGGTGTAATAGGTGGATGGGGGGACCCGCTCAAGATGGTTCACCAGCTCGAAGGTGTCCTGGTGTCCATTGAGCCATGACAGGAAGGCGAGCCCTGCCTTGTAGTGGTGAACAGGTGGCTGAAAGATCACGCGTGAGAGCTCCTGGCAGGCGGACAGGATTCTCAAGGCATCGTCTTGTTGGTTGGCAGCCAAGGCTCGTAGGGCTGTTTCGGCAGGGGCTGCGATGCCGTCGAAGATGCCAAGCAATCCGTGGCTGAATACGCCCAATTCGACCTTTTCGTCACCGAACAAAACACTGCGTGTGTTCGAGCTGGCGCCCACCAGCAGTTCTGCGAAGTTGTAGTCATCCCCGGTCAGCATGATCTGATCGCTGTGGGCCAGTTCTGCCGTCAATCGTCGTTCGAGGTCCGCATCCAGTAGTGAGAACTTGGCGGCCCGTACGGTGCCAGGGTCGTGGCGCATGATGTCCAGGAACGAGTTGCCGGGGAAATAACCAGCCAATTCCGGCAGGAACATCTCGCCAAGCCAGTGCAGGATCAACGGGCCTTCGCAGGCATCGATGATCGAGGTGTAGACGTCGAGGTATTGGGCTTCGTCGGCGCCCCAGCGAGGTAGGTGCGGCATCGGCAGCAGCACGGCGATGCCTCCGGCGGACTGGATCTCGTTCACTTGCCAGCAGACGCCCTCGATCAGTTCACGTGGCGATGAGACGTCGGCCAAGTGGTCAACGGACGCTCCTGCCACGAAACCGGTGGGAAGTTGCAGTGCGCCGCAACGTCGAACCAACTCGCGGGCAGCGGTCCATCCCAGTTCGAACCGCTGGGCCGTATCCATCGCTTCCGCGATACCGAAGCCATGGGCGGCCAGATGGCTGCGGAAGGCCATGGTGGTATCCCAGTCGATGTGTTCCGCGATGTCCTCGGGTGAACCCGGTGCGCTCATGGAATGGGCAACGTCGGCATAACTGGGATGCATCACGACATGGGCGGCAGCGTAGACCAGGCGGTTGGGCCTGACGTCCAACGGCGTACGTTCACGGATGGCCTGCCAGGGATCATGGGGAATCGTGACGGCGCGTCCACCCAGCCTGATCTCGGTCGTGATCATGTAGTGGGGTTCGTGGGTGGTGCCGGGAAGATGGACTCGATCCAGCCAGGCAAGCTTGTCATGGCCGTCCATCCGAGGAAGACGACCAGGACAAGTGTGGCAACAGCCATGCCGATCATCCACCAGGCGCCCAGCGCGCCCCGTGGCTGATCTTCACCGAGATAGCCCTTGCGAGTCTGCATGATCATGAAGGCCACGTAGACCAGCGGCAGCAGGAACCCGCAGATGATCGTGGTCGGTACAGCCATCCAGAGTCGGACTTCGGACCAGAACACCGCGCCGAGAACACCGATGGCGGGCAGCATCATGCCGATGCGATAGGTCCACCCCTCGGTTGGCTTGTTGGTTATGACCGACAGGGCGAAACCCGAGCAGAGCATTTGCATCGTGATGGACGAGAGGGCCATGGCAATGATGCCCAGCCCGAAGACCCACAGGCCCACCACGTCACCCAGCCGTTCAGGCGTGGCCAGGATCTCGGCGGCCTGGACCGGGCTGATCTTCTTCCCGGTGAACAGGGACGGGTCCTGGTAATGGAAGATGCTGGCCGAAGCAATGAGCATCAGGCTGGCGGCGATCACGTAGGGCACGAGCATGCCGAAGCCGAGGTCCAGTCGCGCCAGTCGCCGATGTTCGCGGCCCCACTGGCGGCGGCGAAGCGTATAGGGGTAGACGAAGATCATGTTGGCGCCGACGGCGGCTGCCAGGCCCGCGACCACCAGCGAGAGACCGGTCACGCCCTTGCTCTCAGCGGGCACGTTGAAGGGAATGATGCCTTCCAGCAGATCTTCCGGATGGGGGATGCCGGTTCGGATCACGACCCAGGCGAAGCAGGCCACGATGAACCAGACCATCAGCGTCAGCAGGAGTTCATAGGACCGCACCAGCCTCCGGGCACGCCCGTAGAGCATGGCCACCAGCACGCACCAGCTCAGGGCAATCAGGCCGGCGATCCAAGTTGGTGCATCCCAGCCCAACTGGCGGAAGATCATCGCCAGCATGGCGCTGGCCAGCGCGTATTGCGCGAACTGCCAGATGATCGAGGACAGGATGCCACTGATGGCCCACCCGTAGGCGAAGAAACCACCAGCATGCTTCTTCATGGCCGCGAAGGGTTCCTGCCCCGTACTGAGCGTCTGCCAAGCGACGGCCGAGAGGACGATGAGGCCCAGCAGCATCGCGACGGGTGCTACCCAGAGCAGGCGGTATCCGAAGGCGGCCCCGGCGAAGATCGATGCGAAGGCGGTTCCACCACCGAGTGTCATCGCGGACTGCAGGTAGCCGGGCCCCATGAGGCCCAGGTAGCCAATCGTCCTTGGTAGCCACGGCTTCCCTTCCAGCTCACGAATGCGATCAACTTCGCTCTTCATGGACCGCCCTTCATGGAATCTCTTCGCAGGGCACTGATGGTGGCGGCTTGGGGTAGGCTCGCGTACTGCGGGTCCAGCGGATAGCAGCCACTGATCATGCCGTTGCGTGGGCCGGTCGTGCAATCACTGAAGGTACGACAAAGTTTCTTGCCATCGATGCGACCTTCTTCCAGGAAGTCGCGTGGCATGTGCGGATAGCTGAGCATCATTCGACCCAGGCCGATGAAGTCGGCATGGTGATCGAGTACTTCCAGGGCAGCTACGTGTGGCAGGTACTCCTGGAGCCAGGTGTAGCCACTGCCTACCACGATGAGATCGGGATAGCGTTCCTTGACAGCGCGGGTTGCTTCGATATGCCGTCGGACACCATCGAGTGGATGCTTGGGCGGCATGTATCCGTCACTGGGTGGATAGGTCGCTGGTCGTTGTACGTGAGGGCAGTAGTAGGGTGAGCCTACTGAGACGTTGATCAATCGAACACCGAGCACCTGCATCAAGGCGAGAAAGGCAAAGGGCTCGAAAAGATCGGCCTTGTCCGGGTTGTGCTCGGCCACGCCGAACCCGTAGGGCCAGGGGCCCGGATCGCGTTCCATCTGGATGCCTTCACCGGTCTTGGGATCTTGCTCGAACGGAGGACGATCGGTGATGGACACGCGTGTTCCAATATGAAGTCCAGGGCAGGTCTGCTTGATGCCCTCGATGATCTCACGGACCAGGCGTAAGCGGTTTTCCATTGAACCGCCGTAGTCGCCCTCGCGGGTTCGGGCAGCCAGGGCCTCGTGCAACAGGTAACCATGCGCGCATTTGATGTCCACAAAGTCAAAGCCCACGCGCTGGGCCAATTGGGCAGCCGTGATGAAACTATCACGAATCTTGCGCAGATCACCATCGGTGATCAATGGCAGAGCAGGGTCGAGGTTGTACTTGCGGGCCAATTGTGGATGGTGATGCAGAATGCGTGGCCTGGGTCCCTTGGCATCGGGTCGACTAAATCTTCCTGAGTGGGTCAACTGCAAGCCGGTAACCAACGTGTCCGGATCTTTACCAATCGAGGCTGCGCCGCGTCTCAATTGCTCCATCAAGGCACCGAGCCATGCCTCGTTGTTGCCCGCAGGATTCATGAACAGTTGGTTGGGATTGGCACGTCCATCTTCCTGGACGGCATAGGCCTCACCACCCCAGATCAATTCAGCGCCGCTTTCACCAAAGCGACACCATCGTCTCAGCGTGTAGTCCGAGGGGCTTCCATCCTCGTTGGCATCCCAGCCTTCCATTGGATGGACACAGAACCGATTAGAGAGACGTTTACCAGCTACACGGATGGGCTGACCCAGTGGGCCGCTGCCACTGCCATGATCTTCAAGACAGTCAATAGTGGAGGCGTGTCGTTGAAGGGTTTCTCGAAACTCCTCAACCGACTTGATTCGCCCGGGGGGCGTGTACTTCATCGCCACGTCATTCGTCCTCGGACCATGACCAGTTCCCTGCCGGTACTCGCTTTGAGAGATCCGGTGCCACAGCGTATCCGAACCCCGCACAATCAAGGCTCTCCAGGGCCAGCGAGCCCCTTTGGATGCGGAGTTGAGCACCTGCTGGAGTTTGCTCGTAGAGCCCGCCATGTCGTTCCAGGGCTTCTGCAACCTCCGAGCCAGGGAGGTGATCCAGGCCATGGAAGTAGTGATGACCATTGCGTTCGATGTGATCGAGACCCAGCGTGGCGGCCGTGGCCAGATCCTGTTGCAGTGCGATGATTGGGAGGGTCGTGAGATCCTCGGCAGAGAGCAGTAAGGATCCTTGGGAGGCAGCGCAGCGGGCCTGGTTGAGCAAGGCCCGGAACACGCCTTTGCAGTTCTTGGCTGAGACGCCCCCATATCCCAGGGCGGCAGCCCGAGAAAGTGCGTCTGGATCACCGTCCGCTTCATCAATGATGACCGGTGCGATTGAGGAGACACGTTCGATGCCCTGGTTGGGGCCCGATTCAAACGTGATCGATCGTGAGAGCGGTTGTTCGATGAGGCAGAGGTGTTGCAACAGGCGTTTGCCGTTGTCGTGCGCCGAGAGTCCTTCAAGCAGTTGGGCTACGGACGACATGGAGTCGTATTGTTCATTGCCATCGAGTGTCACGACTGGCGATTGGACTCGACTGAAGATGACATCGGCCACCTCGAGGACACGTTGAATATCCTCGTCGGTTTTCCCGCCCACCTTGATCTTGAAGTGAGTGAGCCCGTTGGCATCGATATCGTCTTGCAGGCATTCGGGCAGGCCATCGTTCACAGGCGTTTCGACATCGGCTGGGCGGATCGCATCGGCGAGCCCAACCGTATGGCGTAGTGCGATTGATGTACGAGGTTCCGGCAGGTTGTCGGGTGACCAGTTAGCCAGAGTGTTGTCGAGGCGACCGGCATCGAACTCAAGGAGACCTGTTCGCATGGCCTTATGAAAAGGCATGGCGGAAGCTCGACAGGCCGCGTCGATCAGGGCACGCTCGATGAGGCTTGGCCCCCAACCGTGCACGAGTCGATCCGGGGCATCGATGGGAATCCGTTTCAGGCACTCGTTCCAGGTTTCATACCAAAGATCAAAGACACTCTGCGGATTCGAGGAGAGATCAATTGCGGTGTTGATGGCATGATTGGCGGAATCAATCAGCGCCTGCACATCTTCCTGGGGTGTCTTGTTCGGGTTCTTCTCAAACCACTTGGGCACCAGCAAGTCAGAGGCATAGCCATCGATGGTGCCGCCGCCCTCGATGATGGCATGGACATGTAAGGTGCCCAACGGCGCACTAGTCAGGGTGTGCATACCAAAGCGGAACGGCAATCGTGTGTGACAGTCCTGAAGGTAGAGGCCCGCGCGGGCCAGTCGCATCCGCATGGAAGTGACCTGCTCCGATTGATTCACAAGGTCGACGTGATCCTGTTTGTATCAGGTGCTAAGGGTTTCTGGCAACATCAGGTTGAGAAGTGCTGTGGTTTGAAGGCTCAAAAACAGCGTGTTGGGCCTTGAAATTGAAGTCTCAACTCGGAACGAGATTCCACGGTTGGATTGTCCAAATTCTCTTGCTAGGATCGCTCTCCAAGCATTCGCTTGAGTGGGAGAGAAGACATGAAATCGATGTGGGTGTTGTCAGTTGTTGCTGTCTGCGGTCTGTTGTCCGGAAACCTGTTCGGGGCCACGATCAACGTGCCTGGGGATTATCCCAGTATCCAAGAGGCCGTCGATGCCTCCAATGATGGTGATGAAATCGTCGTGGGGCCCGGGACCTATACCTCGACCCAGGATGGCCATGTCGTTGACATGAAAGGCAAGGCGGTCACGCTTCGTTCCAGCGATGGTGCGGAGGTCACGATCATCGACGGCGAGAATGCTCGTCGTGGTATTGCATGCATCAATGAAGAGACGGATGCAACCACCATCGATGGTTTTACGATTACCAATGGCGAAGCGCCTTGGTTCGACTTCGATCAGGATGGCACTGTCGATACTGATGAGGAACGAGGTGGTGG
>JAYZAT010000157.1:0-34346 GCA_036339555.1 Planctomycetota bacterium | reverse complement strand
CGGGGCGAAAGTCCCTTGGTGGCGTCCAGTTCGCGGATACCGTTGAAGAAGCCGAGGCGGCAGCTTCGGTCATGTTGGGCATGCAATTTGGTCACTTTCCCGTACAGGAAGTCCTGGTTGAATCCTGCGTTCCGATTGCCCACGAGCTCTTCGTATCGCTCACGATTGACGATGCCGCTCGAGCCCCGTTGTTGTTGCTGGACTGCGCAGGCGGCTCAGGAATCGAGGATCGAGCCGCTGGCGTCGCCAAGATTCCGGTATCCGTGAGTGATGGGATTCATCCACAAGCCATTCGTCGCGTGCTCCTGGATTCAACCATTCCCCAGGAGCACCACGAGGCCATCGTGGTTGCCATCGGGCAAATCATTGAGACAGCTCGTGACGTGGAGGCTCGTTCTCTGGAGGTCAACCCACTCGTGGTGCTCGAAGATGGTCGAGTGATGGCAGCAGACTGCCGCATCACGATCGATGATTACGCGGTCTTTCGTCATCCGGAACTTGAAATCGAAATTGCCCGAGAGCTGGATCACCCGGCCACACGTCTGGAACGCATTGCCTATCGCGTCGAACAGGAAGATCATCGGGGCACCTTCTACTTTGCCCAGTTGCCCATCGAAGGACACGAGGCGAGTCGTGGCCTGATTGGTTTTCATGGTGCGGGCGGCGGGGGCTCCATGATGTCGATGGATGCCGTCACCAACGAGGGATTCACGTTGGCCAATTTCTGTGATACCTCTGGCAATCCATCTGCTGCCAAGGTCTATCGTGCCGCTCGAATCATCCTCGCTCAGAAGGGTCTGCGTGGTTACTTTGGATCGGGTTCCGGAGTCGCTTCCCAGGAACAGTTCCACTCTGCCTATGGGCTGGCCAAGGCATTCAATGAAGTCGGACTCTCGCTTCCGACAGTCATTCGCCTGGGCGGCAACGCCGAAGATCGGGCCGTGGAAATCCTTGAGGATGCCTGTCGTGACCTCCCGACTACCGTCGAGGGATACCGGAAGGACGATACTCCAGCATTCTGTGCGGAACGATTCACTTCGCTCCTTGAAGCGAAGACTGACACAGGGACATCTACAGACTTAGCGCGATTGGTCCCGGATTGGGTTGGTGATGAAGCCGACGCTTTTCCCATCGAGGGGGGGCATGTCTGGATCCATACCGATGCTTGTGACGCCGAGTTGACGGCACGCATGGCGGAGTGGTCCAGCGGACTCCTGCATGACGATGGCGATGGACATCCTGTCCTGGCTGTTGACGAAGAAGAGGTTGCGAAGGCCGATTCGGAATTCATTGCCTGTGAGATCGAATGCCTCCGTGCCGGTCGACCAGTGCTATTCGTCGATCTTCCCATCGAAGGTTTAGATCACTCGGCTGCTGCCGGAGGAGATGCCTGACATGGCGATCATCATCGACGAAACCAAGAAAGTCATCGTGCAGGGCATCACGGGTCGTGAAGGCCGTGCTCGCACTCGACTGATGCGTGAATTCGGCACCAATGTTGTCGGCGGATGTACCCCAGGAAAAGGCGGCCAGGAAGTTGAAGGCATTCCAGTTCACGACACTGTTTCAGAAGTTATCGAGGCAACTGGAGGCGTTGACGTCTCCGTCGTATTTGTGCCCGCTAAGTTGGTGAAGAATGCCGCTATCGAAGCGATCGAGGCGGGCGTCAAACTGGTCATGCTGGTCCCGGATCGAGTGCCCCTGTGGGATGCCATGCGTATTGCCGAATGTGCTGCCGCACACGATGCAGAATTCATTGGCCCCAACACCCTCGGCGTGATTTCTCCTGGCCGTGCGGTCCTGGGGATGATCGGCGGTCGAGCCGAGTCCGCCAAGCAATGGTTCAATGAACCCATCCAGGGACGAACCGTTGGTGTGATCTCACGCAGTGGTGGCATGTCGTCTTCTTGCGGCTATTACCTGAGCCGGGCCGGACTGGGCATCTCCACGATTTGTCACGTCGGTGGAGATTCCGTCCTGGGCCTGACTTTTCCCGAAGTTGCTTTGAAGTTCCAGGATGATCCTGAGACAGATGCGATCGTGCTCTTTGGCGAGATCGGTGGTTCTATGGAAGAACGACTCGCCGACCTCATGATGTCTGGTGATATCACGAAGCCGGTGGTTGCTTACATCGGAGGTAAGGCTGCCAAGGAAGGGACTCGATTCAGTCATGCGGGTGCGATCATTGAAGGTGATCGTGGAACCCATGCCGGCAAGGTCAAGGCGTTGACTGGTGCCGGAGCGATCGTTGTTGATGGATTTGGCGATTTGCCCGAAGCGGCCTTGTCCGTGTTTGCCACGAAAACATCCAGTTGAAACGGGAGTGATCCGCTATGCCCGAGTCCTGGCCCACCGCTGTGACCGAAATCAAACCCAATAGCGTCCGTGTGCGCGGTTACGACATCGCGGAGCTCATGGGCAACATCTCGTTCGGACAGGCCGTCTACCTGATCCTGCGTGGCGAGATGCCCAATGAGGGCACAGGAAGATTGATGGAAGCGATCGTTGTGTCCTCCATTGACCATGGGGCCACGCCGCCTTCTGTTCTGGCAGCTCGTACTGTGGCATCGACGGGTGCCACCCTGAGCGCATCAGTGGCTGCTGGCATCATGTCCATCAATGATCACCATGGCGGGGCCATCACCAATTGTGCCCGGCAACTCGGGGTGATTTCTTCATATGCACATGAGGCAGGCATCTCTCTTGAAGATGCCGCCACGGCCAAGTTGGACGAGTGGAAAGCAGCCGGCCGTCGGATGAGTGGATTCGGCCACCGCGTCCACACCGCCGACCCCCGAACGGATCGACTACTTAACCTCGCCCGGGAAGCAGGGGCCTTTGGTCAACACTGCGAGGCAGCCCAGGCCGTTGAGTCTGTGTTTGCGCAACGTGGCAAACCCTTGCCCATTAATGTTGACGGTGCCATCGGGGCTGTATTGGCCGACTTGGATTTTGAACCAGAGGTCATGAATGGCCTGTTCATGATCGCCCGTGTGCCAGGCCTGATCGCCCATGTTCGCGAGGAGCAAGTGCGGATGAAGCCCATGCGCAAGGTTGTTCCCGGGTCCCACGAATACGACGGCCCACCACCTCGATCTCTTGGTTCATGAGTGCCCGTCCGTCCATCACGACTGATCGCCTCCAGTTACGTCCGTTTCGTCTTGATGACGCGTCCACCGTGCAGAAACTGGCCGGTGACGAACGCGTCGGTCGACAGATACCGCTCATTCCTCATCCCTACCCGGATGGTGAAGCCGAGACCTGGATCAGCACCCATGACGAGTTGGCAAAGGATGGCAAGGACCTGGTCTGGGCCGTGACGAATTCTGAGAATGGAGTGTTGATGGGGGCCATCAGCATTGGCAAGGCAGGAGGGCCTCACTGCGTCGAATTAGGTTATTGGCTTGGAGTTCCCTTCTGGGGGAAGGGCTACATGCCCGAGGCAGCCCGAGCGTTGTTCGATTGGGCGTTCTCGAACACTGAGATAGTGCGAATCCAAGCACACCACAGCGTGACCAACCCCGCCTCCGGTCGAGTGATGCTGAAGAGTGGCATGCAACGGGAAGGCCTGATGCCCAAGCGGATGCTCTTGAACGGTGATCCAGTTGACATCGTGTACTACTCGGCACTCAAGGACAACTGGCCACCATCTACACCAGAACCGACTGAATCACTTGGCCTTGATCAGTTGCCGCGATCTAGCGATCGCCTTTGCCTGAGACCCCTGACCCTTGATGATGTTGAGACCATGCACCGCCTCTTTTGCTCACCCGGAGTCTACGAAGGCTTGGCCAGCATTCCCCAGCATCCTGATCTGGACTTTGCCAGAGATCGTGTTCGAAGCGGATGCCAGCGGATCACTGAATGCCAGGGCCTGACTCTGCTGGCTTGCTTGGGCAATTCAAGCGGGGAGGTCATCGGTGAAATTGGCCTCGGCATCAATTGGCGGCATCGCAAGGGTGGCCTGGGTTACCTGCTGGATGCCGACTACCGGGGCCAGGGCTACGCCAGCGAAATGCTTCAGGGACTGATCGAACATGCCTTTGGGCCGATGGGCCTCCATCGCCTGTATGCGGCGACGTACCCCGAGAACGAGGCCTCTAAGAAGCTGCTGGATCGGAACGGATTCACCCTCGAGGGAATGAGTCGAGGTGCGTATTGCAAGGAAGGGCAGTACCTTGATGGCCTTGAGTGGAGTCTCCTGGCATCAGACCCTCGGCCAGCGTGATCACGCAACCATCGTCAGGCCTCCTAGAAGGCACACAAGAACCGAAGGAAGATTGACATGAGTGGATTTGAAGAACGCGAAAAGGGACTGGAAGCCAAGTTTGCCTACGAACAGGAACTCCAGTTCAAGGCTACAGCTCGGCGCAACCATCGACTCGGACTTTGGGCCGCGGGCCTGATGGGCATGGAAGGTGATGAGGCGGAAGCGTTCGCTAAGAAGGTCATTCAATCCGATTTCGAGGAACCCGGTGACGATGATGTACTGCGCATGGTGGAAGCATCACTCAAGGAACATGGCGTCGAGACCTCTGCCCAGCAAGTCCGTATTGAAATGGATCGCCTCATGGTCGTGGCCATGGAAGAGCTTTCATGACATACACCACTGCAAACATTACCGAGTTGTTTCCCAATCTCGCTGATATCCAAGACTCTGATCTTCGTGATCGTGTGGCTGCTGTTTGGAATGAGGCCATCACGACAGGTTGCGGAGGGAAGGGCTGGACCTTTGATGAGCTTCGGGCAGTCAAATTCACCTTGTTGGCCGGCGACATCGATATGACCTTCATCGATCACCTGAACTCATGCGTACGCCAGTGCATTGCGATTGCAGATGTGTTGGAATCTGCATTCACCTGCGAGATTCCGATCAACCGCGACATCCTGATTGCCGGCGCGCTTCTGGCGGACTGTGGAAAGCCATTGGAATTCGATAAGGATGCCAAGGGCAATGTGATCAAGGGCACCTTTGGCGAGGCTCTGCGGCACCCATTCAGTGGTGTCGCCATGGCCTATAAGCATGGTATTCCTCCGGAAGCCATGCACATGATCGCGACTCATTCACATGAAGGTGACAAGGTGGAGCGGAGCATTGAATCCATCATCTTCCACCATGCGGACTTCGTTGATTTCGATATCGCAAAATATCTTGGCAGACGTGCCGGCCAAAATTCATGACACAAGCAAAGCCAACTGGATACTGGACTGGGGTCCTGGGAACTTCCATGTTCTTCATGGGTGTCTTAGGACTTGCCTTCGGCTGGACCACAGTCTCCATCGGCAATGAACTCCATGCGTTAGCGATCACGCTTCACGATCACCGATTTGGTATTGCTTTAGGCGGCATTGTTCATTCCCTGACGGTTGGCGTTATGAACTTGTCGGGAGTCGAGACGGCTGATACTGCTAAGAAACTGCTTGCAGTCATGCCAACTCCATATTTTCTACAAATCATGGGCTTCATTCGGATGGGCATTTCGATTGCAGCCATTGTGATTGGCGTCTTCATGGTTCTTCGTAAAGCATGGACCGTGCCTGCGGCCGCCTTGTGGGCCTTGCTCTCGATTGTCTGGTTCTTCCTGGCAACATGGAAGGCCTGGGAAGTCCTGAAGGAATCCATTGGCCATCCGCTCAAGGGGGGCAATACCCCAATCTTCGCGACAGACGCCTTCTTTCACCTAGTCTGGCCTGTCTTCTTGGCTTGCTGGCTCGTCCCTGCCTGGTATAAGGGCAAGGCCAAAGCCTGGAAGAAAACAGAACTCCTTTGACACTGAATTGGATTGTGTATGTCCAAGCGTAAACGAACGCCGGGATACTGGGCTGGGGTTCTTGGAACCGCCATGATCCTCCTTGGCATCTTCGGCATGTCCTATGGGTGGACCACGGTGGCAGTCGGTCAGGAACTCAAGAACATCGCCATGCAACTCGAGCATCAACGCTTTGGCTTGGCGGTCGGCGATGTGATTCACGCCATGACCATCGGCATCCTGAACCTCTCCGGTGTCGAGACGGGGGAGGCAGCCCAGAAACTGATCGACCTGATGCCGACTCCTGATTTCCTCATATGGGTTGGATACATCCGCATCGGCCTGTCGCTCTCTGGCCTGCTCATCGGCATTGCGCTGGCCAGCCAGGCACGATGGAGCGTGCCGGTTGGTGCCATCTGGGGGCTGATTACTTCATTTTGGTTCATCTACGCGACCTGGTTGTCATGGAACCTTCTGAATGAGTCCCCTGATCACCCGGTGACCGGCATCAACTCGCCGATCTACCTGGTCAATGCCTCACTCCACCTGATCTGGCCAGCTTTCCTATCGGTGTGGCTTCTGCGAGCCTGGTACAAGGGCAGTAGCCGCCATTGGAAAGTCTGAAGTCGGCAACTCCGTCATCCCACGGTTCGTTGTCCTGCCCGCATGACATGTTCACTCATTGAGCAGATTGCCACGGCCCATGCCGTGGGACTTGATACCGGCACCAACGCACTGGCTGGTGACTTTGTCCGTATTCGTCCCAAGCACATCATGACGCATGACAACACGTCTGCAGTCATGAAGAAATTTGAGTCCATCGGTGCTGGCAAGATTCACGACCCCACACAGCCGGTCTTTGCCATCGATCATGACATCCAAAATCACTCCCCGGAAAACCTGGGCAAGTATGCCAAGATCGAGTCCTTTGCCAACGAACAAGGTGTTGATTTTTATCCCGCAGGAACTGGCATCAGTCACCAAGTCATGGTTGAGTATGGCTACGTCACACCTGGCAGCATGGTGGTCGGTTCAGATTCCCACTCTAATCTTTATGGCGCTCTTGCCGCCTTGGGAACACCGGTTGTCCGCACTGATGCGGCTGCGATCTGGGCAACCGGTGAAACCTGGTGGCAAGTACCCCAAGTTGCTCGCGTGACTTTAAGTGGGGCACTCCGCAAGGGTGTAGTCGGTAAGGATGTCATCATTGCCCTTTGTGGCGCGTTTAACAATGACGAAGTGCTCAACATGGCCGTTGAATTCCAAGGCGAAGGCCTTGATTGTCTGAGCATGGATCAGCGCATGAGTATTGCAAACATGACCACCGAGTGGGGGGCCTTGGCGGGCGTGTTCCCATTCGATGAAACACTTCGGCAGTGGTTGCATAGCCGCGCCGAGTGGTTGGCCAGTCGAAACACACCCCGATACACCCCCGAAGATGTTGAACGGTGGTATCAGCACCGACCTCAAGCCGAATCTGGCTGTCATTACGCGGTTGAATTGGAACTTGATCTCAACAGCGTCATACCCCACGTGTCTGGTCCGGACCACGTCAAGGTGATGCACGCGCTTCCTGAAATTGAGCAGGAGCGAGTCAAGGTCAACAAGGCGTATCTCCTGAGTTGCGTGAACGCCCGGCTGGAGGATCTTGCAGAAGCTGCTTCAGTAGTCGAAGGCAAACAGGTGGCAGAAGGCGTTGATTTCTACGTGGCTGCTGCCAGCGGTAACGTCCAAGCACAAGCTGAATCCCAGGGGCACTGGGACACCTTGGCCAAGGCCGGTGCTCACTTTCTCCCGCCCGGGTGTGGTACTTGTATTGGACTCGGGGCAGGTACTCTGGAACCTGGCGAGGTTGGCATCAGTGCCACCAACCGGAACTTCAAGGGTCGCATGGGATCGCGCGATGCCAAGGCCTATCTGGGCAGCCCTGCTGTTGTGGCCGCCTCGGCGATCGCGGGATACATCTGCTCACCTGAGACCTTTGAGTCTCAACAGCCTCGGACCAGCACGACTGTGCATGGACCACGGCCGGCGGCTGAGGGCACAACCGCGATTCTAGATGGCTTCCCATCTCGACTTGAAGGTCGCATCCTTTGGCTGCCTGTCGACAATCTGAACACGGACGGTATTTACAGTGGCAAGATGACTTATCGAGATGATGTCACGGAAGAGGACATGAAAGCGGCCGCCATGGAGAACTATGACCCCTCCTTCGCTGGGTTGTCTGAATCAGGAGACATCATTGTTGCGGGCTTGAACTTTGGCACTGGTTCAAGTCGTGAACAAGCCGCCACCTGTTTGAAGCTTCGTGGTATCCAGGCCGTCATTGCCGCGTCTTTTAGTCAGACTTATGTTCGTAATGCGATCAATAACGGATTTCTCTGCCTGACTTGTCCCGGGCTCGTATCGCATCTGAGTGTGACGCACCCGCCAGGAGGCGACCTCACGATTCCGATGGGGCAGTGCGTGATTGATTTTGAACAGGCCACCATCTCGCTGGCGGACAAGGCCTTCGAGTTCACCCCACTGGGCGTGGTGCCCCAGGAGATCATTCTGGCTGGAGGGGCTGAAAACGTCGTTCGCGCACGCCTTGGATGACTCAAGGCAGACGACGTATTGGCGGAATACTCTTGACGCAGGGATGCCTGCCTTGGAAACTCAGGTTGCCTGAAAGAATTGGCCGGAGGGGCTTATTCCAGGCCGGGGGAGTTGGATGGGTTTCCACCAACACAGGTGGGGGACGGGAAAGTAGATGGCATCCCTATTGAGCATTCTGCGTCGTGGCGCTGTTTCTGCAATCACAACCGCCGCTTGCTTGTACGGCAGTACATCCCTGGCGGATGACATGCCGCCAGCTGGCATGTTCATCTGGTTCGACCAACCTGTCTGGTGCGCCCCCGATTCCTCGGACCTCAACGCCAACTGTTTCGATGCAGAGGGGGACTACAAATGGGGGCCCAACATCCTCTGCAAGAACGGAGTTGATGCCTACAGCGCCGTCGCGCAGATGGCCGCCAACAATGACAGTGCCATCCCGAGCAACGCCATGATCATGGGCGGAAGCGTTTTCATCATTGCAGAGACCCTCGCCCCTGATTTTCCGGAATGCAAGCCCTGGGATGATCCAACGCTGCCTATCAATCTCAACACCACGTGCTACGCGAATGACGTCGCGGCCTTCCGGGAAGACTCCTACACGGCCCATGCCGCCTTCATCGAGGGCCTCAAAAACAGCAATGGAACACAGATCCCGGTATCACTGATGTGCAGTTGCGAGCGATCACTTCGATGGGGCAGATGGCTGTCGACGCACGTTGACTCCGACGGAACCAGCTTTGGTGGATTGACCGAAATGGGCAATCCCGACTGCCCGAGTGACATCAATGATGCCTGTGATGGAGACGACCTCGTTGCGCCATGCGACTGTGGGTATACCGAGCTGGGCGTATGGAGCAAGCATTGGCCTTTCAATGCCACCCACTCGATGGTTGATGATTATGACATGGTCATCAATTACACGAACCGGATCATCGACTTCACCTCCTGGTGTCAGGACAAGATCAAAGGTGGCAACCTCAACTTCGGCCCGAAACCAGTGCTCGATGTGTACCTGGACCTCGAGTTGTTCCAATTGTCCAAGGTGCAGCCGATTGCAAATGCCAATGTCACCATAGGCACGAATGTGTTCGCCCAGTATGGCTGCTACCTTCCAGGCTCCGAAAACATGAGGCCGGAATGCCGGGATCATGTTGTGGGCAACAGCAATGCTTCCCAACCAAACGAACAGGTTGTTGGCTACTGGCAGGTCCCCGCCAGCGTGGCTGATTCTTTCTGGCGAACGCTTCGAGCGGCCAAGGCTAAGATCGAAGCTCATAACAACAACGTATCCGATGAGGACTGGAACAATGGAACAGGCATCAAGCTGACCCTGAGCGTCTGGGCCCAAGAGGCTTATCGATGGGTCAGCCCTCGTTTCGCAATCAAGGACACCTCCACCGACTCCTCTGCATTCAACAACAACGCTTCTACCCCTGGCTACAGCATGTTCCACTCACCATTCGGCTCTGCGGAAGTCAACCGTGGCGCTGGTCAGGTCGAGGATTGGTCCTGCGACTGCTGCACCCTGTCAGGAGACGGGGACGGGCAAACGACTGATGGTACGTACCAGAGTACGGTGATTGATGATTTCACCATCTTGAACTGCATGTATAAGTATGCCGACCGTGTCGCCTTTGGGACCTATCAAAATGTTCCTGCGGCAATCGACAAGGTGAGCGATAAACATTATCCCGGTCGCCTCAGCATGGCGGTCGATTTTGTCGGCGAACATGGTTCGAACAACAATGCTTTCGGCGATTGGTATCCGGGTGACAAGGTCCCCACGATCATGAACACGCCAATCGACTTCACAAGGATCGGCATCTCTGAACTGGATGACATCTACCGATACAACCCATCCGGAGCCTGGCCACCGAATGCAACTCCCGGCCACCCCACCCCCGACTGGGGAGGCGAGTCGGCCTCCCTCTGCGATAGTTACTGGGGGTACTGGGACATGTCTGTGATCCCGTCTACCGGCGATGAGCTGAACCTGATACCAACGCGAGGATGGGTTCCCTATGCCGGCCGTTTTCTTCGCAGCATGCATCGCTGGAAGTCCCACCCGAACAACTCCAATAACTCAATCAAGGGCGTGATGACACTGGAGAATACAGCCCTCGACGGTTACAACTCCGGCGGCGGTGGTTGCTACCTCACCTCGCTTGCCAATACCTGGGTGTGGGGCAGCGACGACAGCACTGACGCGGCACCATGCCTGGCAGATCCCGTCACGGCCCCGCTTTGCCCGGAAGATCGCACCCTCTACGTGGTTGGAGGACATGCCAACGCCACCACCAGCCAAGGCTATCCGGTGGGCAATGCCTGGGGACTTCGCCCCGCTTGGCGACTCTTCAGTACCACGCCGGCCAATGACAATGGATCGGGCAACGTCATGCTCTCGGATTACCTCGACAGCACTCCCTTCGCTATGAACAATCAGTTTTCCTTCCGTTGCCTGGTGACGACCGACCATGAGGCAACCCAGGGCTATTACTACAAGAACCATTGCGGTGATGTGAATTGGCCTGCAGAGTGCCTGGACCCGTACTGGGTCATGCCAGGCTCCCCGGACTGCCTGTCCTACAAAAGCTGCCAAGTCCCGGGGACGCATGTGAGGCAAACTAATGTCGCCAACTTCATGCTGCACCGTGGCGTGAGGGGCGACGTGAACGATGACCTCACGGTCAACATCGACGATCTGCTCTCGATCATCCGGCTGTGGGGCGAGCAATGCAATGGGCCATGTCGATATGACCACGATGGTGATGGGGAGATTGATGTGAACGACCTCCTATTCGTGATCAATCACTGGGGAAGCTGACCCCTCTTCCAGGGGGAGGCTTGAGCCAATCCCAACTATTGCTAGAATCCGGAGCTCAAGCCTTTGCAGGAGCTCCCAAAATGGCCAAATACAAGATTGCGTGGATGCCCGGAGATGGTGTCGGAAACGAAGTTATGGATGCGACCAGGATCGTCCTGGATGCGATGAATTTCGACGCGGAGTACATCCCTGCCGACATCGGCTGGGAATTCTGGTGCAAGGAAGGCGATCCGCTTCCCCAGCGAACGATCGACATCCTGAAGGACACTGACTGCGCGCTCTTCGGGGCGATCACCAGCAAGCCTCGCGATGAAGCCCATGAGGAGTTACTCCCTGAACTCAAGGATAAGGGCCTGGTCTACTTCAGCCCGATCGTCAAGCTCCGACAGATGTTCAACCTTCACACCAACCTCCGTCCATGCAAGGCCTATCCCGGCAACCCACTGAACTACAAGGAAGAGATCGACCTGGTGGTTTTCCGTGAGAACACCGAGGGCAGTTATGGCGGCGTCGAGTGGTTCCCGCTGCCGGAGAAGATCTACGACGCGCTTTGCGACAACCCAAAGATGGTCAAGTGGAAGGAGAAGGGCCTTGAGAATGTCGCCCTGTCTACTCGCATCATGTCCAAGCAGGGTTGTGAGAGCATCATCAGGCAGTCCTTCGACTACGCCAAGAAGTTCAATCGCAAGTCAGTGACTCTGGTTGAGAAGCCCAACGTGCTTCGCGAGACCGGTGGCCTGATGACCCGTGCATTTCGCGAGATTGCCAAGGAATATCCTGGTATCGACGCCTGGGAAGCCAACATCGATGCCATGTGCATGTGGCTGATCAAGAACCCATTTGATTACGACGTGCTGGTGGCTGAAAACATGTTCGGCGACATCATTTCCGACCTCTGCGCCGGACTGGTCGGCGGTCTGGGCTTTGCCTGTGCGGCCAACATCGGGGACGACTATGCCGTCTTCGAGCCCACCCATGGCAGTGCTCCCAAGTATTACGGCAAGGACGTCGTCAACCCGATGGCCATGTTCCTGACGGCCAAGATGATGCTTGACTGGCTCGGAGAAACCGAGGCTGGGACTCGACTGGAGAACGCTGTTGCCGAGGTCATCGAAGAAGGCAAAATTGGCACCTATGACGTCAAGGGCCGCGGCAAGGGTGATTCGACCACTGCTGTTGCCGAGGAAGTCGCACGCAAGCTCAGCACAGTCAACGCCTGATACCAGAAGGAACAATCGACATGGGTGGTCACGACACGTCCAAGAAGAACACTGACTTCGTTTCCTGGCAACTTGCCGAGTGGGCCTCCAAGCTCACCTATGAGGACCTGAGTCCTGAGGCAATCCAGTGTGCCAAGTTGTATCTCTACGATTCCTTTGGTTGCGCCTTGGGCGGCTCCCTGCAACATGACGTTGAGATGTTCCTGGACCATGCACGGGCCATGGGTGGGGCAGATACCTGCACCATCTTCGGTTCTGGATTCAAGACCGATCCTGTGACGGCCGCCATGCTCAATGCCCTCTGCATTCGGGCCATGGACTACAACGACATCTATTGGAAGGCCGACCCCGCCCATCCCTCTGACATCATTCCCGCTGCCTTGTCGATCTGCGAGATGAATGGACTCTCCGGTAAGGATCTCATCCTGGGAACCTGCATTGGTCACGAAATCGAGATGCGACTCGCTGAATTCGGTGATCCCGGTGTTCGCGAGTACGGTTGGCATCATGCCACCATTACCTGCATCGCTTCACCTGTCGTTGCGGGCCGCATGCTGGGCCTCAGTGCCGATCAAATTCAGCAAGCCATCGGCATCAGTGCCTCGCCGTCCATGTGCCTGGGTGCCGTGACCGCAGGCAAGCTGACCAATATGAAGAACACCGTCGACCCCATGGCGACCCGCTGTGGAGTCGAGGCTGCCTTGCTGGCTGCTCGCGGCTACAGCGGTCCCGAGCACGTCATCGATGGGAAGGAAGGCCTGGTCCACTGCTTCGAGAAGTTCGGTGGAAAGTTCCACCTGGATATGCTGACTGATGGCCTGCCACATTGCCCCAAGTGCCATTGGAAGATCCTCGACTGTGGCATGAAGTCCTTCCCCATTGAAGCCCTGAGCCACGCACCGCTGACGGCCATGATGAAGATCGTGAAAGCCCATGACCTGGATCCCGACCAGATCACCGAGATCAAGGTTGAGGTCATCGCCAGGGCCGCAGACATTCTTGGCGACCCGGCCAAGTATCGACCCACCAGCAAGGAGACGGCCGATCACTCGCTTCCGTACTCCCTGGCCGTTGGTCTGGTCGATGGCATGGTCACACCCCTGCAGTTCAAGCAGGAGCGCATTGATGATCCAGGGCTGATCCCGGTCATGGACAAGATCAAGGTCGTTCCCAATGACGAGTTTGAGTCGCTCTTCCCCAAGTTCCAGCCAAGCCAGGTGACGATCACCTTGCAGGACGGTACTGCTCATACAGAACGAGTCGATGTTCCCAAGGGTGATCCTCGGGATCCGATGACAGAGGATGAAATCGCAGTCAAGTTCAACGCACTGGGCACAGCTGTTGTCGGCGAGGCCACCTGCAATGATCTGCGCACGCTCATCATGAACATCGAAAATGAGACGACACTTGATCGACTCTTTGAGTCGATGACGGCTCGTGTGACGGCCTGAGGTGAACCATCCTCAGCCGATACAGGATCCCCAGTTGCCAATGACCCTCAACAGATCCTTGATATTCACTTCGCCGTCGCCGTCGTCATCACCTTCGCATGAAATGCATTTCTCGAAATTGCACGGCTGACCTTCCCCGAAGAACAGGGTGCCTTGGGCATCACATTCATCGCGTGTGACCATGACACAGGCGCCCTCGATGCAGCATCCGCCGACAGGGGGTGTGCATGTCAGCCCTATACAAGACACGCCTGGACCATGGAAGGTGCTTGACTGCAAGGCCAGGCAGTCCGTCACCGGAACCTGGATACACGCAAAGACGCCATTGTCATTGAGGTAGCAGCAGGCACCAGGGGGTGGGCCTGGATCACACTGGATCATCTGGCAGGACTGGCCCTGGTACCACTGCACGTAGTCGCCTGCCCCTGCATGGGCCTGGCACTGCTGAAACGTTGTTCCCTCGTAACAGGCGCCCTCGGGCGATACGCAGCATGCGCCACGGGGGGAGTACAAGTCACAGGAAACGTTTTCACAGTTCGTGTTGTCGTGAAAGATGGCATACGGACCCCTCAGGTCACAATGTTCCTGCGTCATGATGTCGCAGGTGACGGCCCAGAAATCATCGTAGTAACAGCAGGCACCGGCCACACCCTCGTCAACACAGTTGGAGCCGATCCCGTAAAACGTGCCATTGAGCGCCTCGCACTCCGACGGCGTCATTTGCTTAACACCTGGCGTTTCGAAAATCACATAGGCACAGCAGCCCACAGGAGCGACCAGTGGCGTCGTGCCGATCTCGGCATAATCCACCGCGATGAAGGGTTCCGAGGGAAGGTGGACCTCCACGTCGACGAGACCGTGGTAAAAATTGGTCCCGGCATCGGCCATGGCTACGGACCAGGGCAGCTCAGCCGTGACCGCCTGGAGCTCTCCATCTTCAGCCCTGCCGTTGTCGAGCGTCGAGAGGTTGGCAAGATGCATCTTTCCGTATCGATCGTGGTAACGGACCTCCCCAGGGAAGACGTCATAGTCGCCAATGACGAAGCTGACATACAGTGGTTGTCCTTCATCGATGTCCGTCTTGAGGACCTGGAAATCGAAGTGGAAGATGGGATTGACTCCGCAGATTGAATCCACGGTGCCGCCGTCCGGGCAGTCATACCAGTACCAGGCGTTGCCATGGGGCCCGATGGTGACATCGGTGTACTGCGAGCCGCCACTACCGATGTTCTGAAAGCCGTACTCTTCCACCAGCCAGTTGCCCCAATCATCAGTTGAGCGATTGTCAAACTCATCACTGCCGGCAACGCAACCCATGTAATACGTGGTCCCTGTGCAGTCAAGATCAGGGAGAAAATCACCGCTGTGGAGGATCTCGACTCCATCGACGTTGATGGGGTCGCCGTCGGCATTGATGAGTTGATAGTTGGAACAACTTCCGTCGAGTGATGTATTCCAGGAGTTGAATGGCCAATCTGCTTCGCCGTTACCTGGTGCAGTTCCTGTCATAAAACCAACACCATCAACATCGCCTACGCGAATGAACATATCGGCGCGATTGACATCCGCCATTCCACAGGCCATTACGAGCAAACACAGAGATATCCCCATTGCACCACTCCTCCCGAATTGATACCAACCACTCTAGTGGGAGTGGCGGCCTGCATTGATCTGAAAAGAGTGAAAACGCAGCCAGGAACTGAGAAGGGCTACTGAGGCCCGTAATTCATAGTCTTAAACTTGGCGCGGACTCGATTCATTTCCTCATCATCGAGGCTCTTTGGATCCCCGATGGCACATGATCGCCAATAGAGCTCGGCCATTGCTTCCACCTGAATAGTCATATCAAATGCCTGCCAAAGATCTGAGGCTGCAACGACCATCCCATGATGTGCTAGAAGACACGCTCGCCGATCACCCATGGTCTCGACGACGACATCAGAGAGTTCCTTGGTACCAAAGGTGCGGTAGGGGGCACAGGGGACTTTGTTGCCATTGACAATTCCCAGCATGTAATGGATCGCAGGAATCTCTTGTTCCAAAACGGCGATCGTCGTGGCGAATCGAGGGTGGGAATGGATCACTGCATTCACGTCTGGCCGGGCAGTCAAGATCGCTAAGTGGAGATGCCACTCGCTGGTCGGCGTGGTCTTTGATTCTGCAATCCATTCATTGCAGCAAATGTTGCCTTCCATATCCAGATGCACAATATCGCTGGGCTTCATCTCTTCATAGCGAATTCCCGACGGTGTGACGAGGACACCATCTGGAATACGGACCGATACATTGCCGGATGTTCCACGAACGAAGTGATTTATGTGCATCTTCTGGCAGACTTTTACGAGCCTGCGTCTGTAGGCCACATTTTGTTCATTGATCAACATGAGATGATTCCGAACGGGATCAGATCCTCAGAAGGCCTGAATGTCATCCCGTTGTGAGGGGGCACCAAGGAAGAAAAGTTGAAAGCAGCCAAAGTCTGGGGTGCCCATTTCTGTAAGTCTACCTCCTGTGTCCAGGAGACTGTAGACTGCCGCCATGTCACTCATCGTCACTGGCACAATTGGAATCGACACCGTCCACACCCCAACAGGCTCTGTTGAGGAAGTTCCTGGCGGATCCTGCGCTTATTTTGCAGCAGCTGCTTCCAGCTACACATCCACTCGCTTAGTTGCAGCCGTCGGAGATGACTGGCCTGAAGGGCACCGGGACCTGTTGTCGAGCTTCTCTGGCATCGACATGGCCGGTCTTGAAACACGGGTCGGATCCAAGACTTTCCGATGGGGGGGTCGGTACCTCGAGAACCTCAATGATCGTGAGACTCTCTTTACGGACATTGGTGTACTTGCTGAAGCACCACCGGCCATTCCTGAGGCTTTTCGGGACAGCCAGGTCGTCTTTCTCGCCAACACCCACCCCTCGGTTCAACTGGGCTTCCTGGAGCACCTCCCGGAACGCCGATTTACCGTGGCGGACACCATGGATCTCTGGATCAATACCGCCAAGGACGAACTCCTCAATCTTCTGAGCGTCATTGACGGTGTTGTGATCAATGACTCTGAAGCTTTACTGCTTACCGGTATTCGCAACCCCATCGATGCGGCCCGAGCCATCATGAAACTGGGGCCCTCCGTGGTCGTGGTCAAGAAGGGTGAGCACGGTGCCGTCTTGGCGAGCGGTGATGAGCTTGCCGTTCTGCCCGCATACCCAGCAGACGCAGCTCAAGTCGTTGACCCAACCGGCTGCGGTGATTCTTTTGCCGGAGGCATGATGGGCTGGTTGGCCGCACGAAGTCGTTGGGATTTTCCGGAGCTCCAGACTGCGATCGCCTGGGGAACCGTCAGCGCCAGTTTTACCCTGGGCGCCTTTGCGCTGGACGGCCTGCGTGACCTTGATATGTCGGTCATCGAGCAACGCATGATTGACTACCAAGCGGCTGCCCGCGTAGGCGAGCAGGCCTCGGTACGTACATGAACCATAGACTGTCCTGAAGATGACTGTGGCGCCAGACCCAAAGAAGAGGTCCAAAATATTTGCGAGCTGGTTCCTGCTCGCCACATTTTGGATTGTCTTTTCAGCAGCAGTGGTTTTCATTTACCTGGGCACAAACGAAGCCGGAAATCATCCAACTGGCTTCGCTTACATGTTTGACGGCCTGCCGCATCTTCTTTTAGGAGGCATATGCTTGACCTTCGCCTTGCCGCTATTGATTGTGACTCTTGTAATCGCTACGAAATTGAATTCAGATGGAGTTAAATCGGGCGTACTTATCGTTCTCTTGCTGATGTTCGCTTTGGTCATGGGCCTGTTTGCCCTCTGGTACTTCGCTTGATTTGATGTTTGGCCACGACGCCCTGCCTATCCGGGGCATGGCAGTCATTGAGCATGACACAATCGACTGTCAGAAAGTTGCTGCGAAATCGTGCCGATTGCGTTATTTGATATTTCCCTTCGCAACCTCTTCGCCGAAGAAGATGAGGGAGCCAAGGTAGAAAAACACGCCAGCACCGTATGAGTTTCGTCGACGGCAGAAGCAGATATGGCCAGGGCAGCCAGAGTAGAGATACAGGCAGATCCCATGGAATTCCATCCCCATCAAGGCGACTCAAGGTCGCTCAGTGTTTATTTGAGGTCGTATCAGGCAGGTGGTCAATGCCAAAATCGACCGCCGGTCATTTATCGAGCCCTATGGCTTCCGCTGCGAGATGGAAGTGCCGATCTGGCGATCCGCGTTGTGTGTGGTGCTTGAGGAGCGTTGAGGGACTGTGATAGTGCCCTGGTCCCCTGAAGCATCAGGTCGTTTATTTCTCAGCTATTCGGGCGCAGTTCACGGCAACCGATCGACTGGCTTTCAGCAACGACGCTGCTGCGAGCAGAATGAGTCCCCAGAAGAGCAGGCTCGTACCGGTCAGGACATGTTCAAAATTAAACATCTCCAGGTTGTTGTTTAAGCCGTAGAAACCGAGGTAAAGGCCAATCATGATGCCAACAATTCCCAAGACCACTGCGACGAAACCTAAGGGCCTGAGAACCTGGCTCAGCACGAGAACAGCTCCGGTCTGCTTCTTAACGGACTTCACATCAAATGCCATGAATTGTGCTCCTTCAGTCATTCAGGGAGTGCGTGGCTCCAGGTTTCTCTGAATGCAGCAAACAACTCTGTCATCCAAATTCCTCAAATTTCAAATAATCAAACCAGTCAAGCCCTGTCGATGTCATTGGTGACAAGACAAATCGTCAATATCTGACCGTCACCATGGGACCCAGGCTATGCCTGATCAAGAACAGATCAACGAGCGACTTCCAGCGGCCTCCACAGGATCGAGCCCTTCAGGAAGCAATGCGTCCCCAGAATCCTCTGCCAAGATCAAGCAGATCTTCTGGGGATGCCTCTGGATCCTGTGTGCACTGGTTGTCCTGGATATCTTGTGGCTGCGAATCATCTTCTAGATAAAGATGATGTGCTTAGCTCAACACCGCCCGAAGATGACCGTCAACATCTACGAGACGTGCGTTTGCTTCTCGGGCATCGACACCCAACCGAGCCATCACGATCGCCACCTTGAGTTCCCCGTCAGCCTGTTGGAGTAGGACATCGGCTGCCGATCGCTCCAGGCTCGGGCATAGTTCGCACAAGATCCTCAGGCAACGATCATGTAACTTGGCATTCGTGGCCCTGAGATCGACCATCAGGTTTTCATAGACCTTGCCCAGATGTACGAAGAGCGACGTCGTGATCGCATTCAGTGTGATTTTGGTTGCAGTGCCGGCTTTCAAACGCGTGGAACCGGTCAGCAGTTCCGCGCCCGTATCCAGCAGAATGTGATGGTCGGGTTTGGTCGAGGGGGGCAGTTGGGCACAGGTCAATAGACCCGTCATGGCACCCAATCGAGCCGCTTCTAATACGCCACCTAACACCCACGGGGTTGTACCGCCTGCTGCGATTCCCAGCACGGTGTCCAACGAGCCAACGCCATGGGCCTTCAACTCGCCATGAGCGCCATCAAGATCATCCTCGCGGGCTTCCGATGATCGTCGTAGGGCTTCATCGCCACCGGCAATAATCCCCACGACCTGCCCGGGTTGAGCATTGATGGTGGGGGGGCACTCGGAGGCATCCAAGACGCCGAGGCGTCCACTTGTACCAGCTCCGAGATAGAACAAGCGCCCGCCCGAGGAGACACGTGGCACAAGTGCCTCGATGAAGGCATCAATCGCATCAATGGCCTTGCGAACAGCCAGTACCGCATCCTCTTGGTCATCGAGAATCAAATGCAACATGTCCGCAGTCGTGCACTGGTCGATGGCACTGGAAGCATGACGCTGCTCAGTGCTGACATGGCCGCGATTGGGAGGCAATGGCATGCCCGAAGATTACCACGCTGGCGGGAACAAAAAGAAACGGAGCCGCCCGAATGGGCGGCTCCGTGACATGGGAAGTCATGTCCTGGAAAAGGGCTGATCCGTCAGACCATTTCCTTCAGGCCTTTGAGTGCCGTGAACTTCACGACATTCTTGGCTGGCTTCGCTGCAAACCATTGCTCTTCACCCGTGAACGGGTTCGTGCCGAAGCGACGCTTGGTCGCTGGCTTGCGGTGCTTGCGAATCTTCAAGAGTCCTGGAACGGTGAAGGTGCCTGGTCCACGTCGACCAATATCCTTGCGGATGATGTCGGACATCGACTCGAACACGGCGGCGACCTCTTTGCGACTCAGGCCAGTTTCCTCGGCAATGCAACCGTAGATCTCGCTCTTAGTGCGGGGCTTGATCTCGGTAGTTGATCGCCTCTTCGTGGTCTTTTTTCGGGTCTTCTTCTTGGCCATAGGGTGAGAATCCTTTCCTCCTCGCGAGACCTGCTGGCGTTCTCGCAGGTGTCGGAGCAACCAGACCAGCGGACAATCCACCGGTGATGCCGGAAAGGTACCGATGAAGTGGCAATTCATGCAAGCCGGTTTTGCCTGAAAATAAAGGGTTTTTTGAGCCATGCTTCATTTTGGACCTTGATCACAGGCATGAAATTGCCTCCCAAGAACAACCGCCCGCATGATTATGCGGGCGGTCTGGGAAGCGGACAGGGCGGGATTCGAACCCGCGGTAGAGTTTGCACCCTACGCCGGTTTAGCAAACCGGTACCTTCAGCCGCTCGGTCACCTGTCCCAAGGGGCGGGAAGTGTACCGCGCGTTGGGCCTTCAAATCGCCTCTGACAGGGTTGCCAGCACCTTGGGGCCTGATTTTGGCCTATGACTAGCAGATATACAGCGGGCCCAGCGACCCTAGAACCAAGGTCCACTGGCTGCTCCTGAGTGCCTTCCAGAGCAACCTGGATGGGCTCGATAGAATCGATTCTGTGCTCAAGATCGACCTTCATACTCACATCCTTCCCGAGCGATGGCCAGACCTCGCCGAACGGTATGGCTGCGAGGGCTGGGTCAGCCTGGAGCACCATCGTCCCTGCTGCGCCCGCATGATGATTGGGGATCAATTCTTTCGAGAAATCGAGTCAGATTGCTGGGATCCAGTGGTCCGAATGCAGGATTGTGACCGTGCCGGTATCCAGGTCCAGGTCCTCTCGACCGTCCCGGTGATGTTCTCCTATTGGGCTCAACCGGCTCATGCCCTGGATCTTTCTCAGTTGCTCAATGATCACATCGCAGGCGTGGTCCAGACTCATCCTGGTCGTTTCATCGGGCTGGGCACGATTCCAATGCAGTCCCCTGACTTAGCCATCCGGGAACTGGAACGATGCGTCCAGGAACTCGGCATGCCCGGCGTTCAAATTGGATCCAATATCAATGGCGCCAACTTGGATGACCCTGGGGTTGTGTCTGTCCTGGAAGCCGCGCTCGCTTTGAATGCAGCCGTCTTTGTTCACCCCTGGCAGATGCTGGGTAAAGACCGTCACCCGAAGTACTGGTTGCCTTGGTTAGTTGGAATGCCGGCAGAAACAGCAACTGCCATGTGCGCCTTGATGATGGGTGGGGTGTTAGAACGACTCCCCGGCCTCCGGATTGCCTTTGCACATGGCGGAGGAGCGACCCCATTCACCATTGGACGTATTCAGCATGGCTGGGATGTTCGTCCAGACCTGTGTGCCGTGGACTCTTCAGTATCGCCGCGTGAATTGCTTCGAAACTGTTACGTAGACTCCCTGGTTCATGACGAGGGTGCCTTGCGGCTCCTCATCGACACCATGGGCGTTGAACGGATCGCTCTGGGCAGCGACTACCCCTTCCCACTGGGTGAACATCATCCAGGTGCCTTGATCGAATCCTGTAACTTCGATGACACGATGACCCGCCGACTGCTCTCCGGAACAGCCCTTGAATTCCTGGGCCTGAAGGCAACCGCCTTTAGCCTCGCAGATGAAACCAACGAGGCCTGTTCATGACAGTGCTGCATGGACTCGAGCCGGATGAAGCTTCGGCTCACCAACTGGACGAATCAGATCCTCTTTCCTCTTTGAGAGAGGAATTCTCCATACCGCTGGGAAGCACAGGGGAGCCCGTCCTCTACTTCTGTGGCAACTCCCTGGGGCTCCCACCTCACCGAGCCGGTCTCTACGTCCAAGAGGTCATGGACGAGTGGGCCAGGCGTGGGGTCCACGGCCACCGGGAGGGACCAGCCCCTTGGCTGCCTTATCACGAACTGTTTCGTGAAACCGGGGCCCGACTGGTTGGTGCACAACCCGGCGAAGTGGTGATGATGAATTCGCTGACGGTCAATCTTCACCTGCTGCTCACGACCTTCTATCGTCCCGAAGGACAGCGACGAAAGATTCTCATGGAATCGCCAGCCTTCCCGTCTGATATCTATTGCCTACAGAGTCATGTAACGGCCCGTGGACTGGATCCGGATGAGGTGATCGTCACCTGCGAACCCCGCGATGGAGAAGATTGTCTGAACACAGCTGACATCATCGAGACCATCGAGCAGCATGGCAATGAATTAGCCACGATCATGATTGGAGGCGTGAACTTCCTCACTGGCCAGATCCTGGACATGGCAGCCATCACGGATGCAGGCCATCGGGTCGGCGCTCAAGTAGGCTTCGATCTTGCTCATGCCGCGGGCAACATCATCCTGAATCTCCATGACTGGGACGTCGACTTCGGTGCCTGGTGCTCCTACAAGTATCTCAATGCCTCTCCTGGCGCCATCGCTGGTGCCTACGTTCATGAACGTCATGCCAAGAACCGAGACCTTCCTCGACTTGCTGGTTGGTGGGGCAATGATCCAGAGACCCGTTTCCGTATGCACCTGGAAGATCAGTTCGTACCTGTAGCTGATGTCGATGCTTGGCAATTAAGCAATCCACCCATCCTCGCGATGGCACCCTTGAGGGCTTCCTTGGAACTCTTTGATCGTGTCGGGATGGATGCGCTCCGCGAACGATCGCTCCGCCTCACTGGCTACTTGCGAGCCATGCTCGAATCCCGACCGGGCCGCCGGTACAAGATCATTACGCCTTCGAGTGACGCTGACCATGGATGCCAACTCTCGATTGTGATCGAAGGTGATGCCACGGAAGCATTCGCCACCATTGAAGCAGCCGATGTTGTCGCTGACTTCCGGCCTCCCAACGTTGTCCGGGTTGCGCCAACGCCGATGTACAACACCTTCCATGACTGCTGGCGATTTGCCATGCTCATGGGTGACCGCTTCGGAACATCGACCCAATGAGTCGATCCCTGGATATTGTCATTGCTGGCGCCGGCCTGGCGGGGAGTTTGTTGGCGAATCTGCTCGCCCGTGATGGGCATCGCGTGTCCGTGTACGAACGCCGTGCAGATCCTCGAAGCCATGGCTTCCTGGGAGGCCGATCGATCAATTTAGCCCTCTCCACCCGAGGGCTGACTGCCCTTGAGACTATTGGACTTCGTGATGAAGTCATGGCGTCTGCCGTCCCTATGCGTGGTCGAATCATGCATGATGCCGTAGGGCACACCTCATTCCACCCGTACAGCGTCGCTCCGGGTGATGCGATCAATTCAGTTTCGCGGGGTGACCTGAATATCCTGCTGCTCAAGGCTGCTGGAAATCTGGACAACGTCGATCTCCACTTCGAACAACCTATCGTCGACGTGGACTTTGCAAGTGGAGTTGCCAAAGTCCAGAATGCGGATGACGCCGAACCAGTACCGGTCAAGGCCGATCTCATCGTCGGGGCCGATGGCGCTTTTTCCACCGTCCGCAACGCGATGCAGTGTTACCCACTGGGACCTGGATTCGGCTTTAGCCAGACGTTTATCTCGCATGGATACAAAGAATTGGTTATCCCGCCAACGCCAAATGGCGACTATGCCCTCGCATCCGATGCTCTGCACATCTGGCCACGTGGCGCCTCGATGATGATTGCACTACCCAATGCAGATCGCAGCTTTACCTGCACGCTGTTCTGGCCGCGTGATGGACGGGGCACCAGCTTTGAATCCCTTTCACAAGCAGATGACGTTGTTGCCTACCTTCGAAACATCTACCCAGATGCCGTCGATCTCATGCCTACCTTGGAACAGGATTGTCGCGAGAACCCCATCGGGCCATTGGTCACCATCTCTTGCGACCATTGGCACTGTGGTGGACATGCTGTCCTCATCGGCGATGCCGCTCATGCCGTTGTGCCTTTCTTCGGCCAGGGCATGAATGCGGCTTTCCAAGACTGCCTCGTACTTCAGCAACATATCCAAGCAAACTGTGATGATGTCTACAAATCGATCGTTGCATTCAGTCATGAGCAAAAGCCGAATGGAGATGCCATTGCACAACTGAGCATGCAAAATTTCCTCGTCATGCGTGACAAAGTGTCCTCTCGCTGGTTCCGATTGGCTCAGCATCTCGAGAAATGGCTCCACCGGCTCATGCCTCACAAGATCCAGCCTGTCTACAACCTCGTCTCTTTTTCGACGACGCCGTACCGGGACATACTCACTCGCCAGGCCCATCGACGACGAGCTACCCGGTCGTTACTGACCGCCATACTCGCATTGGCTGCCCTGGTGTTCGCCTTCTTCATCGGCACGCTGCTCTAAGACCCGCTACGCTCTCCGCATGGCGACGAAAACCGATCAATTGACCTATGCCAATTACCTCCATCTGGAGGCACTCCTATCACTTCAGCAGCCGCGTTCATCGCCAGCTGAACATGATGAAACGCTCTTTATCATTATCCACCAGGTCCACGAACTTTGGTTCAAGCAGATGCTTCATGAACTCGATCTGGCAGGCATCAAATTTCGGGCCGGCGATCTCTGGGGCGTGTATCACTTGCTGAAGCGCGTCCGGATGATACTCAAGACCCTGGTGGGTCAAGTGGACGTCCTGGAAACGATGACACCAGAATCTTTCGAGTCGTTCCGTGAGCGTCTCGACTCCGCTTCAGGATTCCAGTCAATGCAATTCCGTGAATTGGAGTTTCGACTTGGACTCAAACGAGAGGAAGTCCTCAAGTACATGCCCGAAGGCATGGCTGGCCGGGCCGAGGCATTGAAACGCCTGGATGAGCCTTCCCTTGTTGATGATTTCATTGCCTTCCTGGCATCCAAGGGCGCTACAGTTCCAGCTGAAGTCCTTGATCGCGATGTGCGCCAGCGTGCCGAGCCCAACGAGGCCGTGCAGGATCTCCTTGTTGAGCTTTCTCGGACAGCGCCAGAAATGGCGAACCTCTTTGAGCTCATGCTGGATATCGATGAGGGTCTGCAGGAATGGCGCTACCGCCACGTGCAACTCGTACGTCGAACCATTGGCAACAAGCATGGAACAGGCGGCTCGCCTGGTGTTCCCTACTTGGAACGCACCTTGTTTGAACCTGTCTTTCCAGATTTGTGGGCAATCCGCCACAGGTTCTAGCAGTGATTACTCATCGCATTCTTCATCACACTTCCCAAGGGCACATCGAATCAGGGCGATAATACATCACAGTATTCTTCTGAAGAATCTACTCAACCATCACCCACATGATGTCGCTCGCAATTATGACGCCACTCAGCGAACGAACCTGGTATCGAGTCCTGGCTTGTACGCTCGCTATGGTTGCCTCGGCAGGACTCATTGGGAATGTCTTTGCGCCACTACTTCCAGCAATGCTTGGAAGCCATTGGCTGGACGGTTCCCAAGCAGCCTACATCAATGGCATAACATCCCTGGGCTGGATACTGGGCTCGATTGCCTGTGCGCCATTGGCCCGAAGATTCACTGGCGGCTGGGTATGCCGCGGCGCATTAGTCTTTGGACTCCTGAGTCTTCTTCTTGCTGCCATCGATTTTGGGCCCTATTGGCTGGGCGCATGTCGATTGCTTGCAGGACTGTCCGCCGTTGGTGGCAGTGTGCTGGCACCCGTCCTGGTTATCCAGGGCCTTCCAGTTTCACTGCATAGTCGAGTGCTTGGGGTGACATTTGCCGGGGCAGGCATTGGCACCATTCTCATCAGCCTCACACTGCCGTTACCAGTGCTCTCACTGACGACTGCACCAGCCATTGGATGGCTCTATACCGCTGGCCTGACGGCTCTTTGTGTTGTCATTGCCTGGCCTGGTTTACGCACACGCGGAATCCCTTCGCAAATCCGACCTGTCAAGCCAGGCCCAACACCACATCGAAAACGAATGCTCATTCTGACAGCCTCATACTTCTTCTTCGGTCCAGCCATTGCACCGATGTACATCTACCTGTCCGCCTATATCTATCTGGCATTCCATAAGTCGATTACTTTCAGCGCCATGATCTTTGCCTTGTATGGACTGGGAAACATGATTGGCAGTCCTCTATTCGACGGACTGATTAGTAATTGGATTGGGCGATATCTCAGCATCATCTTCTCCATGCTTGTCGGCCTGGTGGGGATGCTGTTGATCGTCACGACAACCAGCCTCTGGCTGGCCGTACTGTCAGGCCTTCTCGTAGGTGTATCAAACTCTGCTGCCACTTCATTGTTGGCAGATCGTGCCATGCGAATCGTTGGCCCAGCGCTCCGAATTCGATGGTGGGGGATCATGACCCTCTTCACTTGTATCGGTGAAGTCGTAGGTTCAGTTCTCATGGGCATCCTTCTGTTTGTCGGCTGGGGATATTCATCAGTCTTCTGGGTCGGGGCCATTTCTTTCGTATTCGCTATTCTGTTTGCGTCCTGTACGAAAGTTCCGAAATCATCTGACTCCATGGCGACATCCCCGACTCCTGCTGGCAACTGATGAGATCTCATGAGTGCATGGCTAACCCGCCACCTCTCTATGACAACATTGAGTGAACGAACCTGGTATCGAGTTCTTGCCTGCACACTGGGCATGCTGGCCTCCATTGGCTTGGTTCGGTACGCCTATTCGCCCTTGGTTCCGGCGATGATCGACCACGGCTGGCTGTCCAGTTCTCAGGTGGGGTACATCGGCACGATCAACTTCATCGGCAACTTCATCGGGGCTTTCGTATGCGCTGGGTTATCAAGGCGATTCACCGGTGGCGTGGTCTGCCGAGTAGCGCTTCTGATCGGCTTGATTAGCGTCGGACTCTCTGCCATTGACTTCGGGCCCTGGTGGTTAGCTGGTTGTCGATTTTTCGCAGGACTGACTGCTGCTGGCGGCATGATCCTCGCGCCCGCCCTGGTTGCCGAAGGCGTCACAGGTCGCCAGCGTGGCAAACTTATCAGCACAGTCTTCGCCGGCAGTGGCCTTGGTGTCATCATCCTCAGTCTCACGCTCCCGCTCGTCGCTGGCGACAACGCTACATGGGGCTGGCTGTACACCGCCGTCCTGACATTGGTTTGCCTGATCATCGCGTGGCCGGGGCTCAAGAGCCGAATAGCCACCGAGGGCTCATCAGTCACAACGTCGGAAGCCAGGGTGTATCGCGGCCGGTTGTGCCTGCTCGCTCTGGCGTACATGTTTGCCGCCGCAGCCATCGTGCCACACTCGATTTATCTGGGGGCCTACATCCACGTCGTCCTCAAGCAGCCCATCAGCTTCAGCATGATGGTCTATGCCATCTATGGCGTTGGCGTCATGCTTGGTGGTCCGCTCATGGGTGGCCTTGTTGCCCGCCTGATTGGCCGGTACCTCTCCCTTGTGATGTGCATGGCTATCGGTCTTGCTGCGCCTCTGATGGTGGTATTCACGACCAGCGTCTGGATTGCCGTTGCATCAGGGTTTGTGCTGGGTATCGCTCAAATGGGCTATGCCTCGGTCGTCACACATCGCGTGCTGATCCTGGCCGGACCAGGCGGCCACATCAAATGGTGGGGACGACTTACCATTGTGTTCAACATCAGCATGGCTGCTGCTGCCTTTGCGATGGGGTACATGATTCACCTGGGCTGGGGCTACCTGGCAGGTTTCTGGATGGCAGCTGGTTGTTTCGCCGCAGCCATGCTCTTCGCCTTCACGGTTACCATTCCGAAGGGATTCGATAGTAAGAGTTGATATGTACGACCTCAGCCCTCCAATTACATCATCGCTCGCCGTCTGGCCTGGTGACACCGCGCCAAGTCGCGAGATGCTCATGCAACTGGTCAATGGCGACAGCGTCACCTTGTCAACCCTGCATGCCTCAGTCCATCTGGGCTCTCATGCTGATGGGCCCAATCACTATGCCATCGATGGTGATGGCGTGGGTGAACAGCCATTGGAGCATTACCTTGGCCCTTGTCGTGTCATTCGCGTATCGGCACAACGAGGAGAACGTTATGGGATTGATTCCTTGCCTGATGATGTCGTCATCGATGCCCCACGCATCCTGCTCTCAACTGGCACCTATCCGGATCCGACTCATTTCAATGAAGACTTCGCAGCCCCTGAACCAGCCTTGATCGAATACCTGGCGGATCGCGGCATGATCACCCTTGGTGTCGATACACCCAGTGTTGACTTATGCAATTCCAAGGACCTCGCCAGTCATAAACAATGCTACGCGCAAGGCGTCAGGATTCTGGAAACGCTTCAGCTCACCGACGTGCCAGAAGGGCGGTACGAACTGATAGCGCTGCCACTCAAGCTCATTGGATTCGATGGATCGCCTGTCAGGGCCATCCTGCGGCCCTTGGAGGCGGATGATGGTGGATAGCTCCGTGGACTCATGAGTTGGCCTTCACCTCGTGGTATTCTCAAATCATGAGCATGAAGAACCCAGACCAGAAGCTGGGTCGCACGGCACTGATCGTGGGCGTCCTGTTCGTGCTTGCCTGCGTTGTGCTGTTGATCCTTGCCTTGACACTCAACTAGGCACAGCCCGCACTCGCTGATGTTCCCAGGTTGAGTTGCAACGCCACCGAGATCGGCACCGGCTTAAGGTGTCTGGTGATTCATTTCGTGGAGGACCAGGATAAGCGCCTGAGTGCCCAGGTGCCCCATATCCTTTTCGACTGCCAATTCGAAGTACTCAAGCGCCTGCTTCAGGCTCGGTAACTCCAAGCCCAACTCATCTATCTCACCAGTTGCGATACGCAGGTCTTTGACGAGATGATGAATCATGAAGCCCGGGTCGTAGTCCTCTTGAAGCATGCGGGGGCCCAGCTGATTGATGGCCCATGAACCTGCCGCTCCAGACCCAATGGACTTGATCACCGTGGCTCCGTCCAATCCGGCTCGCTTGGCGAACAACAAGGCCTCTGCTGTAGCCATGGTGTGAACTGCCACGAGGATTTGGTTAGCGAGTTTGGTGCGTTGTCCACTGCCTGCGGGGCCCTGGTGCACAACGGTGGCGCCCATGGCTTCAAAGGCAGGCAGCATGGTGTCAAAATCCTTCTGCTCGCCACCAACCATGATTGACAACGTTCCCTTGATGGCACCGACATCGCCGCCACTGACTGGAGCATCAAGGAAACCGGCGCCACGTTCACGGGCCACCTTGTCGATCTGCCGGGCCAATGATGGGGGACTGGTGGCCATATCAATCACAACACCCGGCACCTGGTTGGCCGCCAACAATCCTTGATCACCAAGGAAGATCTTCTCGACTTCGGCGGGCAGTCCAACAATTCCGATTGCTGCGTCGGCGCCATCAGCAGCCTCGGCGGGGGAATCGGCCCACGTGCCGCCCGCTGACAAGACTTCTTCAGCCTTGGCCCGCGTACGTGTATTGACTCGAACCTCATGACCATTCTTCAAGAGGTTGATGGCCATGGGGCCACCCATGACACCGGTTCCGATGAAGGCGATTTTCATGAAGAAGCCTCCCCTAAATAAGCCACCACCTTCACCTCAACCGCAATCGGCGTCGGCAGGCAGTTGATCTCGATGGTGGTTCGCGTTGGATTGGGTTTGTCATCGCCCGCGAAGTATTCGGCATAGACCGCGTTGTACCGCTTGAAGTCGCCGTCCATATCGGTCAGGAAGACCAACACATCAACGATGTCGTTCCATGAGGCACCCGCGTCTTCCAGAATCGCCTTGACGTTGTCAAAGCAGGATCGGCACTGGGCCTCGATGTCGTGAGCGATCACGCGACCATTGGAATCCAATGTGACGCCCGGGATCTCCTTGGAGCCACGCTGGCGTGGACCAACACCGGAGAGATAGAGGAAGTCGCCAGCACGCTTGGCATGCGGGTAAGCACCGACCGGCTCCGGGGCACGCTGGCTTGAATGGGTATCACGGCTCATGTCGGAACGGCTCCCTTGGTTGCATCGCCACTGGCTTGACCCGTCGCGGTGCAGATGGTCCTGGCCTCGGTGCAGAATCGCAAGGCGTCGTCTCCACCTTCACGTCCCAGGCCACTTTGCTTGATACCGCCGAAGGGCACTCGGAAATCACGCACCAACCCGCAAGTCACCCAGACCGTGCCTGCTTCAATGGCGGGGGCCACACGGGCCGCCCGTCTCTCATCCCCAGTAAAGATCGCAGCCGAGAGACCAAAGTCAGAATCGTTGGCCATCTCGACGGCCTGCGCTTCGTTGGAAAAGGGCATCACCGACACAACCGGCCCGAAGATCTCCTCGCGATTGGTCGTGGCCCTCATGTCCAGGCCAGTAATGATGGTGGGCTCCAGGAAGAAGCCATCACGACATCGATCCGGCAGATCTCTGGGGCGATTACCGCCCTGAACGACCAAGCCGCCTTCTTCCTGGGCACGACTGATCATCGATTCAACACGGTCGCGATGCTCCCCGGAAATTAAGGCGCCAAACTGCGTTTCGGATTCCAAGGGGTCACCGATGACCAATTCAGAAGCTTTGGCGCACAAGCCCGCCACGACCTCGTCGTGAATATCTTGATGTACCAGCAGGCGTTCGCCACACAGGCAGATCTCACCCTGATTGGCAAAGGCTGCAGTTGATGCTGTGGCAATCGCCGACTCAAGGTCCGCATCCGGGAAGATGATGGTGGGGTTTTTGCCACCCATCTCCAGTGAGACCTTCTTAAATTGACTGGCTGCGGTTTCCGCGATTCGTCGACCGGTCACGGTGCCGCCGGTGAAAGTGATGGCACCGACCCGCTCATCCCGAACGATCGATTCTCCAACCTCCGCGCCTCGGCCATGCACGATGTTGAGGACACCAGGTGGGAATCCAACCTCGACGGCCAATTGACCCAATCGCCACGCGGTCACAGGGGCCAACTCGGAGGGCTTGGCAACCACCGTGTTGCCTGTCGCCAGGGCTGGCGCAATCTTCCAGGTAAATAGATAGAGGGGCAGGTTCCAAGGCGAGATGGCCCCGATCACACCAACTGGCACATGCTGGACTTCGTTCATGGCCCGGCTGCCCGTGGTGTAGTGCTCGCTGCCAAACTCGAGGACCGAGTCGGCAAACCAACGAAGGTTGGCAACCGCCCGTGGAATGTCGACCGTACGAGCGAGTCCAATGGGTTTGCCGGTATCGATACTCTCCGCCTCCGCGAAGGCAACCAGGTCCGACTCAATCGCGTCGGCCAGGGCATGCATCAAGCGGCTCCGTTCCCGCACGGAGGTGTTCCGCCATGACGGACCGGCATCATGGGCCACCATCACCGCTGGCAGGGCGGTGGCTGTCGCAGGCAGCCGTCCATAGGTTTCACCCGTAGCTGGAGCAACCAAGTCCAACCACGAATCGGCAGGGACGTGCTGGCCGTTGATGAGATTGAGAACCTCAACCATGTCCGCTCCGATCACATGGCCGCCAGGCGACCACCATCGACGGGAATGCTCACACCACAGATGTAGCCGGCATCGTCGGAGGCCAGGAATGACACCAGAGCCGCCAACTCGGAAGGTTGACCGATGCGATGGGCCGGGATGGTGTTGATGATTTGCTGGCGGATCTTCTCGGGTGTCGTCCCGGCCTTCTCCGCCTTGCGCTCGAAAATGCCTTTGAGTCGTCCGGTCTCGGTGAAGCCCGGCAGCACGTTATTGACGGTAATGCCATCGCCGGCCAGTTCATCGGCCAGAGTCCTGGACCAATTGCCCATAGCACCTCGTACCACGTTGGAAACACCCAGGCCACGGATCGGCATCATGACCGAAGTGGAGATGATGTTGATGATGCGACCATGCTTATTCTTTTTCATACCGGGCACGACGGCCTGCACCAGGGCTTGGGATAAAGCCAGGTGCGGCTTCATTGCTTCCAGGAAGTCCACCGGGTTCGCATCCAGGGCGGTACCGGGCGGGGGACCACCGCTGTTGTTCACGAGGATGTCGACCTCGCCACGATCCTCCAGGAACTCGCGGACACTTCGAGCCGCACCGTCCCAATCATTGAAGTCCCCGGCGATCCAGGCATGACGTTGCTCAACTGGCACCGGCAGGGTATCGCGGACATCCGAGAGGGCTTCCGGGCTGCGAGCCAGCAAGGTCACGTGCGATCCATCGGCCGCCAGGCGTTCTGCACAGGCACGACCGATACCCTGCGTGGAACCGCAGACGATCGCGCGACGTCCTTCAAGTGGGAGTGTCATGGGACGTACACTAGCAGGCAGCGGATCAAGACCGCACCAGGAGGATCATGAGCCACCGTTCCGAGTCCATCCAGCAGGCTGCCAGGATTGCCACCCGGCTGCATCCCTTCGGGGAGACGGTCTTCAGTGAGATCAACCGATTGGCCCTGGAATCCGGAGCCGTCAATCTCGGCCAAGGCTGCCCGGACTTTGATGCTCCCGAGTTCATTCGAGAGGCGGCCCGAGACGCCATCAATTCCGGTCACAACCAGTATCCGCCCATGGGCGGTGCACCGGTCTTGACCGAGGCCATTGCCGAGGACTTCCAGGCCACGACCTCGATTGCCGTTGATCCCGAGCATGACATCACCATTACCTGTGGCTGTACCGAGGCGATTGCCGCTTCACTCATCGGACTCCTGGATCCAGGCGATGAGGTGATCGTGATGGACCCCGTCTACGACTCCTATCGACCTTGCTTGGCGATTGCCGGCGCAGTTCCACGATCCGTCACGCTCCAGCCGCCCAACTTTGAGCTGAATGCTGCTGCCATTGACGCGGCCTGCACGGACAAGACCAAGGCCATCATGCTCAACACGCCACATAATCCCACCGGACGCGTCTTCACCCATGAAGAACTTGAGTCCCTGGCAGATGTGTGTCGGCGACGAGACCTGATCGTGCTCTCCGACGAGGTCTATCACCGCATGGTCTATGAAGGCCGTCATATTTCAATCGCGTCCTTGCCTGGCATGTTTGAGCGGACCGTCACCATGAACAGCCTGGGCAAGACGTTCTCGGTGACCGGGTGGAAGATCGGCTGGACGATCGCGCCACCTCACCTCACGGCCGGCATCCGGTCGGCCCACCAGTTCCTGACCTTTGATATCGCGCATCCCTTCCAGCATGCCGCTGCCGTTGCCCTGCAGAACCGCGAGGCCTATTACACCGAGCTTCATGACACTTACCTGGAACGTCGTGATCTGCTGTGTGACGGTCTTGAGAAAGCCGGCTTCGGTGTCTATCGCCCCCAGGGAACCTACTTCGTGCTGTGCGACCATTCCCACCTGGGACAGCCCGATGACATCGCCGCCTGCAAGTGGCTCATCGAGCACGCCGGCGTCGCGGCCATTCCTCCCAGCAGCTTCTACGCGGACCCCCGGGATGGGGCCACGCTCATGCGATTTGGCTTCTGCAAACGCATCGAGACAATCGAGGCGGCCTTGGAACGGCTTGGACGCGTGTAGAAAACAACACCCCGTGAATACGGAGGTGCTTTGTGGTGTATAGACAGGAACAGGTCACGAACCAGGGGCAAAGACCTCGGTCAGTGCCGCGAGATCCTTCTTTCCCAGCCCTCGCTTCTCGGCCTCTTCAAAGACCATCTTCACTGCATCCTGGAGCACGAGATTGGTTCCCAACGCTTCTGCAACGGAATGGATGGTCTGGTGCGCACCGGCCCAGGTGTTGATGGATGCCTGGGTCTCCTCGGTACGACCTGTACGTACAGCGTCAACCAGTCGATTTTGTTAGGCGGGCACAAAGGCGTTGGCTTTGTTGGCAAGTTCCTTATAGACATCGAGTGAAATTCCAGACGCCCGACACACAGCCATTCCATTCATGAAACCGACAAATGAAGTGAGGATCCCGGCAACAAGCGCCCGGCTCAGGATCGACGGTTTTCTCACGTCCTCGCCGAGATTGGTCCAGTCTGGAGCAAGCGTTTCAAACAGACCCGCACAGTCATCAAGTACGGCGGGGGCACCTGACATGAGCAGGGAGGCATCGGCTGTCCCCAGTTGGCGGGGGAAACACATGATGGCACCATCGGCGATGCGTCCGCCATTCGATTCAATGAAGGCCGCATGCTCCTGCACTTCATCAAACGTTCCACCCGTGAGCTGAATGATGCATTTGCTCTTGAATTCAAGATGCAGATCTTGATCCTCAATGATGCGATTCCAGACCGAGTAATCCGATACGCAGACCACGACATGTGTATTGGCCTGGATGGCCTCCTTCGGATTGTTGCAGGCAATCCCCCCAAGAGTGGCGATGGCATCGACCTTGTCACGAGATCGATTCCAGACCGACACCCGGTATCCGGCTTCGATCAAAGTTCTCGCGAGGCCTGATCCCATATCCCCAAGCCCGATGACCGAGACACTCT
>JAYZAT010000156.1:0-67261 GCA_036339555.1 Planctomycetota bacterium | reverse complement strand
ACCGACTGCACAATCGTCGACGCTCCTGTGGAGGAAGAAGAAGCAGGCGGCCACGATCATCACGACCACGGCATGGGTGGCATGGATCCGATGGGTGGCATGGGTGGCATGGGCGGCATGGGCGGCATGGGCGGCATGGGCTTTTGAACCGCCCGCCTCGTCGTGATACCCAGGACTGAAACTCAAACGGAAGTAGAACGGAGACATTCGAATGTCAGTCAAGCCACTTGAAGATCGTGTGCTGGTCCAGCCCATCGAGGCGGAATCTCGCACGGAGTCGGGTATCTACCTCCCCGAATCAGCGAAGGAAAAACCAATGCAAGGCAAGGTTGTCGCGACCGGGCCCGGCAAACTGCTCGATAACGGCGAACGCATTAAGCCAGCCGTGAAGAAGGGCGACACCGTGGTGTACAGCAAGTACGCCGGGACTGAGGTTGAAATCAAGAACAAGACACACCTGATTGTTCGCGAATCGGAGTTGCTCGGCGTCATCGAGTGAACTGTCTGAATGGTGATCATGTTTGATCACGATGAGGTACGGAAGGAAGTCACATGTCCAGCAAGCAGATGAAATTCGACTCAGAAGCCCGGCAAGAATTCATGGCGGGAATTGAGAAGATCAGCCGCGCTGTGTCGGTGACGATGGGGCCTGGTGGCCGGAACGTCGTCATGCAGAAGTCATTCGGAGGGCCCGCCGTTTCTAAGGATGGCGTTTCGGTCTCGAAAGAGATTGAACTCCCTTCACCATTCGAGAACATGGGTGCCCAAATGGTCCACCAGGTTGCCAAGAAGACGGCGGATCTGGCTGGCGATGGCACAACGACTGCGACCGTGCTCGCTGAGGCGATCTACCGGGCAGGCTTGCGATATTTGACTGCCGGAGCCAATGCCGTTGCGATGCAGCGGGGTATCAACGCTGCTGCCGTGTCAGCAGGCGAGGCTATCGACGAGATGGCCCGGACTTGCAAGGGTAAGGAAGACCTTCAAAAGGTTGCCCTCGTTTCGTCGAACCATGACAAGGAGATTGCCTCCTTGATCTCCGAAGCGATCAATACAGTTGGTGCTGATGGTGTTGTCGAGATCGAAGAAGGTAAGACGAGTGACACCACCTTGGACTATGTCGAAGGTATGGCATTCGACAAGGGCTTCCTGAGTCCTTACTTCATGACCGATCCGAAGACCGCCGAATGCGTGCTTGAAGATTGCCTGATTCTCATTCATGAGAAGAAGATTTCGAACCTGGCCGATCTCTTGCCACTCCTGAACAAGGTGGCAACAGCGGGTAAACCGCTCCTGATTATTTCCGAAGATGTTGAGAACGAAGCCCTCGCAGCGTTAGTTGTCAATCGACTACGCGGAGTCATCCAGGTGTGCGCAGTCAAGGCGCCTGGATTTGGTGAACGGCGGAAAGCCATGCTTGGTGATATCGCGGTCCTCACCGCAGGCGAGTTTCTTTCGGAAGACATCGGCCGAAACCTTGAAGACATCGAACTGAATGAGTTGGGTAAGGCGAAGCGTGTCACCATCACCAAGGACTCGACCACTGTTCTCAAGGGCAGTGGCAAGAAAGCGGATGTTGAACGCCGAGCAAACCAAATCAAGACACAGATCGAGAAGTCGACAAGTGACTACGATCGTGAAAAGTTACAAGAGCGGTTGGCCAAGCTCACTGGTGGAGTCGCTGTGATTACCGTTGGCGGTGCCACCGAGCCTGACATGAAGGAACGCAAAGACCGCGTGGAGGATGCACTGGCAGCGACACGTGCAGCTGCAGCCGAAGGCTATGTGCCTGGCGGTGGCGTCGCCTACCTCCGTTCCATAGAAACGATCCGGAAAGCACGCAGCCGTGGCCATGGTGATGAGAAGCTCGGATACGACGTCGTTGCCGATGCGCTGACATCGCCGATTTGGCACATCGCACACAACAGTGGTGTCGATGGTGATGTGGTTGCCGAGAAGGTCAACGAAGGCGAGAGCGATTTCGGTTACAACGCCAGTACCGGCCAATACGAAATGCTGTACAAGGCTGGCATTCTTGATCCTGCGAAGGTTGTTCGAGCAGCGTTGCTCAACGCCGCCTCCGTTTCAGGATTGATGCTGACTTCAAATGTCGCGATCACGGAACTGGCCGACGAAACGGAGCCCGTTAACGACGCCGTGTGCTGATGCCGCGGAGTTTGACGGCCCCGTAGAGGCCTCTTTCATGGCTACGACTCGGTGCTATTACGAGATCCTGAACGTCGAACGGACGGCGTCTGGTGACGAGGTGAAGCGAGCGTATCGCCGCCTCGCGATGAAGTACCACCCGGATCGCAATCCGGGTGATGCCGAAGCAGAAGCATCTTTCAAGGAAGCGGCTGAGGCCTACGAAGTCCTCTCAGATGCTGAACGTCGTCGCGCCTATGACCGCTTCGGCCGCGATGGTCTCCGTTCGCGACCAGGACATGATTTCCGAACCATGCATGTCGAGGACATCTTCTCGATGTTCGACGACATTTTCGGCGGCAACTTTTCTGGCGGTCGACGTCGTGGTCGCCAGGCTGTCCGTGGATATGACCTTGAGACTGAGGTCATCCTGACGCTCGAGGAGGTCCTGGAAGGGACCGAGACTGAGGTCGTTTTTTCACGAGTTGATGTTTGTTCTACCTGCGAGGGAACCGGAGCACGTCCTGGCAGCACGCCCGAAACCTGCAAGACCTGTGGCGGAGGCGGACAGGTTGAACAGGCAGGACTCGGCGGTATGTTTCGAATGGTGACGAATTGCCCAGCCTGCCAGGGTCGCGGCAAAATCGTTACAGATACCTGTGGTGATTGTCGTGGGCAGGGGCGAGTCAGTATCGAACGCCGACTATCGGTTCGTGTTCCGGCAGGCATTCATGATGGACAAGCTGTGCGACTATCCGGAGAGGGTGAGCCACCCCCTTTGCAAGCAGATCCTTCAGGCTCAGCGGGGCGTGGCGATCTGCATGTTGTTTGTCGTGTTGAAACACATGAACAATTCGAACGAGACGGCGATGATCTGATTGTCGCTGTTCCGGTATCGTTCGCGCAACTTGCCCTTGGTGCCATGATCCAGGTACCAGTGCTTGATGAGAGTGAATCTGATGCAGAGATTGAAGTGCCGGCAGGCACACAGCATGGGGCGTTGTTCCGACTGGATGGCCGAGGGCTTCCAGGCCTGCGATCGTCCAGGCGGGGTGATTTGATCGCGGTTCTACAGGTTATCGTGCCTCAAAAGCTGGATGAGTCGCAACGGGAACTTCTCTCGCAGTACGCCGAGACTGAGGACATTAAGGTCAATGCAACGAACCCTTCCTTCTGGAATCGCATCAAGGATGCTGTGACGGGAAGATGAATCTGTTGGAGTTGGAATGCAGGGCAGAACGATGACGAACGAAGAGACAACCGGAACCCCTTGTGAAGATGACGCTCAGCATGACACCATGCCTGTGGACGAAGCTGTCGAACCCATGTCCGATGAGGCACTCATGGCTTTGGCGGATACCGTTGAAGGTGACGTTGGTGAAGCGATCAGGCAATTGCTCGTCGAGAGAGACCGTGCCAAGGAAGATCGCCTTCGTGCACTCGCGGAAGTGAGTAATAACCAGCGACGGGCCGTTGAGAACGAACGGCGCATCGAGCTGGCAGCACGGGCTGCCATCATGCGAGACATCCTTCCAGTCCTCGATCAAGTGGACATGGCTTTGGCCCAAGACCTTGAGGCCGTCACCACCAACCAACTTGCCGAGGGTGTTCGGATTGCCGGGGATGAACTCCTCAAGATGCTGGTGGAGCATGGTGTCGAGCGTATCGATCCTGCTCCGGGTGATGAATTCGATCCTGTTCGACACGAAGCGATGTTGAAGCAGGCGGCGGATGGCATCGAAAGTGATCACATTGTCCAGGTCATGCAGTCGGGCTACAAGATGGGGGATCGGGTCCTTCGGCCTGCCAAGGTCGCGGTCGCACCCTGACGCAATTTCTCGTGCCTACTTACGACTACAAATGCGAATCCTGTGACCATGCCTTCGAGCTGTTCCAATCAATGAGTGCCCCGGTCAAGCGGAAGTGCCCGGAGTGCGGCAAGCTCACCTTGAAGCGATTGATTGGTACTGGTTCAGGTGTTCTGTTCAAGGGTAGTGGTTTCTACGAGACCGACTATCGGAGCGAGTCCTACAAGAAGGACAGCAAGGCGGATGCCCCCAAATCTTCTCAGGACAGTAGCTCTGATAAGTCATCTGCCGCTGAGGCTCCCAAGGATAAGGCTGCCTCACCTCCGCCCAAGCCGGAATCCAAGAAGCCGACTTCAGAGGACTGATTCGCACTGGCTACCACGCCCGGCTATGGTTGCCGCGCATACCCCATGCCGCTTCGATACACCAACCGGATTCCCGATCTCCTCAGCCGAGCTGATCGAGCTGCGCTGACCTCACGTGAGCTTGCTGAACGACTCGGCATTGACCGAGGTGATCGGTCTGTATTGGATGAGGCCTTGGGCATCTTGGAGTCGAGTGAACGCATCGAGAAAGGGCCTGACGGTCGATGGCGTTTGCCGCAACTGGGCGATACCTGCGAAGGCAAGCTTCGACTGGCTCGGAAAGGGTTTGGCTTCGTCACACCCGATACGCCTTGTCGAGAGGGGGATATCTACATCGCGCAAGGTGCACTTGGAGGCGCTATTTCAGGCGATCGAGTTCTCGTGAGTGTCTCACGGCGTAAGGGATTCAAGGGTCGAGGTCCGAGTGGTCGGGTCGAAGAAGTCTTGGAACGCAAGCAGACGTCTTTCGCGGGTACGGTTCGGAAGCGTGGCAGGAACTGGTTGATCGATCCTGATGGGAGAGCGTTGCAAGGACAGCTCATCATCCGGGACCCACATGCACGTTCGATTCGCGAGGGAGACAAGGTGGTCTTCGAACTCGTGGCGAGCCCCGAAGGCGACATGCTCGGTGAAGCGGCTGTCACTGAGGTCCTGGGTAAGGCTGGTCGTCCTGATGTCGAAACTGCTGCGGTGATTGCATCATTTGGACTCTCCACGACCTTTTCTTCGACTGTCACGGAAGCGGCGCGGCAAGCGGCGAGTCGCTTCGATGCCTGCCGGGACACTATTCCGAAAGACCGTGAGGATCTGACCGAGTCGGTGATCTTCACAATCGATCCGCCCGATGCTCGTGACTTTGATGATGCCATCTCCGTCACGTGGGACAAGGACTCCCGGGAATGGACGCTTGGTGTTCATATTGCAGATGTCTCCAGTTTCGTCCTCACGGGCGAAGCGATGGACGAGGAAGCACTCACACGTGGCAATAGCGTCTATCTGCCACGGCTTGTTATTCCAATGCTGCCCGAGGTGCTTTCAAACGGCGTGTGTTCACTACAAGAGGGCGTCAACCGATTCTGCAAAAGTGCCTTTATTTCTTTCGACCATCGTGGCAAGGTGATTGGCCAACGGTTTGCTTCGACGGTCATCTGTTCTCGCAAGCGACTGACCTATCTTGAGGCCCAGGCGATCATCGAGGGTGATGAACAAGAAGCACGCAAGCACATGCGTTCCGAGACGATGTGCCAGCCCGAGGTCAAAGATGCGCTGCATGAAGCGAACCGACTCGCCGGGGCCTTACGCAAGCGTCGAATACGAGATGGGATGATTGTGCTGGACCTTCCAGAAGCCGAATTGATCTTTGACGACGAAGGCCATGTTGTCGATGTCCAGCCCGAGGATGATGCCTTCACGCACACGCTCATCGAGATGTTCATGGTCGAGGCCAATGAAGCGGTTGCCAGACTATTCGATGGCCTTGATCTACCGCTTCTCAGGCGCATTCATCCAGAACCTGAACTTGATGATGTGGAAGAGCTTCGCACGATTGCGATCACCCTTGGCTATCGATTGTCAAACACTGTGACACGGACCGATCTGCAGAGGCTGCTCCAGGAAACGGCGGGTACGCCAGCGGCACGTGCGGTGCATTTCGCGGTACTTCGAACACTCACACGCGCTGAGTACAGTCCGGCGTCCATCGGCCACTTCGCGCTCGCTTCGACGGCTTATGCGCATTTCACAAGTCCGATCCGTCGCTACCCGGACTTGGCTGTCCATCGCGCGTTGCAGGCATTCCTCGAGTCGACGGATAATGGCCGGGCTAAGACCGGCGGTCGCCGTCGAGGCGAACTCATTGATCGGCTTCGCGACGATAATCGCATCCTTGACGTGGGAGAACTCGTGACACTTGGTCGTCACTGCACCGATACCGAACAGAATTCCGAAGAGGCAGAACGGCACTTGAGACAATTCCTCGTGCTCCAGCATCTGGAGGCAGAGGTACTTGGGGACGAGGTGCCAGGTGTCATCACGGGGTTCAGTTCCAGTGGTGTTTGGATCATGCTGGATCGGTACTTGGCCGAGGGGCTGATCACCTGGGATGCCATGGGTACACCTGGGAACAGACCCGATCGGTGGGTGCAGATCGAAGGCACCGGTCAACTGGTCTCTTCAAGGAGTGGGGCGGTGCTCTGCATTGGAGACCCCGTTACGGTTCAACTGTTACGAGTCGATCCAGCCGAGCGATCTATGGAACTCATGCTCAAGGATCGACCTCATCGCATGGCCCAGACGGCCCCTCGGCCTCGTCGGGGGCCTCGCAGCGGACAAAAAGGTGGTGGGAAGCGTGGACGTCGGAAAGGGCGATGACGAAGACGGCTTGGCCAGGGCGCGATAAGGTGATCCGTCCTGGAGGTCCATCAGCATGAGTGATCATGACAACTTCAAGTCCGTCCTGAGTGAGCAGCGGGTATTTGATCCACCTGCCGACTTTGCAAGTCGATGCGGTGGTGCCTGGGTCGACTCCCTGGAGGCGTACCATGAATTGCACTCGGCATCGATCGAAGATCCAGAGAACTTCTGGTCAGCGATTGCGAATGAACTGGATTGGTTCGAACCATGGACAACGGTCCTGGACTGGTCACCTCCGGATGCCAAATGGTTTGTGAATGCGAAGACCAACGCGTGTCACAACTGCTTGGATCGCTTGATTCGCCTGGGGCATGGTGATGAGCCGGCCTTGATCTGGGAGGGCGAACCACTCGAGAGCGACGGGCCTGAGGTTCGTACTTTTACGTACCGGGAGCTGCATGCAGAGGTCTGTCGGTTTGCCAATGGCCTCAAGTCACTTGGCGTGAAACGTGGCGACATCGTGACCATCTATATGGGCATGGTGCCAGAGCTCACGATTGCTGTTCTGGCCTGTGCGAGGATCGGAGCGCCACACTCGGTCATCTTCGGCGGCTTCTCGGCGACAGCCATTGCCGATCGTGTTGAAGATGCCAAGAGTGAATATGTGATCACCTGTGATGGTGCCTGGCGTCGAGGATCGGTGGTGCCTCTCAAGGCCAACGTGGATGAAGCCACCACCATGACCGAATACGTCAAGAACGTCGTCGTTGTGCAGAGATGTCACAACGAGATCAACATGCATGTGGGTCGTGATCACTTTTGGTCAGATCTTGTTGCGGATCAGTCTGAGGAATGCGATTGCGAAGTGATGGACAGCGAGGACATGCTGTTCCTGCTGTACACATCCGGTTCGACTGGCAAGCCCAAGGGGATTATGCATACCACGGGCGGTTACCTGGTGCACACGTATCTGACCAGCCGGTACAGCTTTAATCTCCGACCAGGAAATGATCATGTTTTCTGGTGCACAGCAGATGTCGGTTGGATTACAGGTCACTCGTACATCATCTATGGCATTCTGCAAAACCATGTGCCAACACTCATGTATGAAGGCGCTCCCAATCATCCAGAGCCCGATCGGTTCTGGGACATCATCGCTCGACACAAGATCACGCACTTCTATACCGCACCGACGGCTATTCGAGCCTTTATGAAGTGGGGTGATGAATACCCTCGCCGACACGACCTCTCAAGCTTGCGGGTACTTGGGACCGTGGGTGAGCCCATCAATCCTGAAGCCTGGATGTGGTATCACCGGACCATCGGTCACGAGAAGTGTCCAATCATTGATACGTGGTGGCAGACGGAAACCGGTGGTCACATGATCACGCCGTTGCCTGCGGCTACACCAACGGTGCCGGGTTCCTGCACCCTGCCTTTCCTTGGCATTGATGCGGCTGTCGTGAACTCAGATGGTCAGGAATGCCCAACCGATCACGGCGGCTTGCTCGTCATCCGAAAGCCATGGCCGAGCATGCTGCGCGGCATATACGGAGATCGTCAGAGATTCATCGACACGTATTTTTCGGCTGTCGAGGGAATGTACTTTGCCGGGGATAGCGCCCGTCGTGATGAACGAGGCTACTTCTGGATCATGGGCCGCATGGATGACGTGATCAATGTCTCGGGTCACAGGCTCGGCACTATGGAAGTTGAATCCGCCTTGGTCAGTCATGATGCTGTTGTCGAAGCCGCCGTGGTTGGCATGCCTCATGAGATCAAGGGCACTGGCATTGCAGCGTTTTGCACGTTGGGCTCAAGTTATACCCCGGATGATGACCTGCGAAAACGTCTTCGGGAACACGTGGCCCATGAGATCGGCCCGATCGCCAAGCCGGACATGATCCGATTCACCGATTCGCTTCCGAAGACACGCTCCGGGAAGATCATGCGACGCCTCTTGCGGGACGTGGCTGCCGGCAATGAATCATCTGGTGACATGACGACCCTGGAGGATTTCAGCGTGTTGGCGAAGCTTCGAGGGGACGAGGACTGACAGCCTGTACGCTGTAGGTAATGGCCAACTGGTCCTACATCGCTCGGTCCACCGAGGGCCAACGTATCACTGGACAACTTCAGGCCGCCAGCCGTGAAGCGGTACTGGCAGATCTTGAAGCCCGGCAATTGGTTCCGGTGCGATTACAAGAAGTACGTTCTCGGCGAGTGTTGGCTCGACGCATTGGAAGTGGGCGTCTCGCCACATTGTTTCGACAACTTTCAGATCTTCTCCGTGCAGGTGTGCCCTTGCTGCGTGCGCTGAACCTGCTGGGTCGAACCCGAACGAATCCGCGTTTAGCTGAGGTGTTGCGTTCTGTCAGTGACGACATCGCTGATGGCATGCGACTGGGTGATGCTGTGGCCAAGCACCCATCGGTCTTTTCCACAGTTCAGGTTGCCATGATTCATGCTGGCGAGCGTGGTGGTTTCCTGCAATCTGTACTGGACAGAATCGGTCGGTTCATGGAACACCAGGCAGAAATGCGTTCCCGTGTATTAGGCAGCCTGATCTATCCGGTTCTGCTCTTGGTGGTTGGTCTGGGTGTCGTGGGCTATGCGCTCATTGGATTGGTTCCAAAGTTTCGAGACCTCTATGCGAAGATTGAACTGCCAGTGGCGACACGGCTGTTGCTCGGTCTATCTGATCTGGCGGCAGCATGGTGGGTCCCGGGTCTCTTCATCCTCGCAGCGATATGTCTTGGACTCTGGTGGATGCGTGAGCATTCAGGATTTGGTCGTCGTTGGGCTGCTGTGGAACTTCGCTTGCCACTGATGGGCCGGCTCCGACGTGATCTGGCAGTCGCACGGTTTTCACGAATCCTGGGCACGCTGCTGGACAATGGGGTGCCCATGCTCGCTGCCATGGAGATTAGTCGCGAGGCTGCCGGCAACCCCTTGTTGGAGGATGCCATTGTCGAGGCGACGAGTGCTGTGAAGGGTGGTGAGCCATTGGCGGCTCCCCTGGGGGCAAGTGGACTCTTCGGAGAGGACATCATCGAGATGATCTCGGTTGGCGAGACGGCCAACAACTTGCCAGAAGTACTCGTGACCGTGGCGGACACTGCAGAACGCCGGGTCGAGCGCACGCTTGGAATGATGCTCCGGATCATGGAGCCGCTGCTGCTCCTGGCTATGGCGGGCATGGTTGTCTTTATCTTCGTGGCCCTGGTGGTGCCGATGATGCGGTTGACAGCCTCTGTTCAGGGTGGTTGAAGACATGGCAGGCCCGCTGGTGGCGAGTCGAGGTAGGATATCCACGAAGCGGGACCGTCATCCGATGGAGTGGACCAACGGCGGAGCCTGGCTGTAGATGAAGAGTATTCCCATGCTGATGAATAGACTGCGATGCGGAACGCGGCGAGCCTTGACGCTCATTGAACTTCTGATCGTGATCACGATCCTTTTGGCACTCGGTGCTTTGATCGCTGTCAATTTCCTCGGAATCGGGGACAAGGCGACGGTTGATCTGCAACGCGCCCAATTGGATCGGATCGACAGTGCGCTGAAGGTGTACCGCGCCAACATGGGAGACTATCCCACGGAAGACGAAGGCTTGACTGTTCTATGGGACAAGTCAGCCCTTGAAGAGGAAGATGATGCCACGCGGTGGGCAGGGCCATACCTCGATGATCCCCCCAAAGATTATTGGGGCAACGAGATCGTCTATCAACGTCCCACTCAACTGCTCGATACTGAAGATGAGAGCGTCTACGACCTCGTATGCTTCGGGCCCGATGGGGAGCAGGATACGGATGACGACATTACGAACCACGACAGAAAGAAGAACACGGACGGCGACTTCGAAACCGATTCCGAGTTCTCAGGTCCCGGTGACATCGGCGGGCGCTAGTCGCAGACGGCAGGCCTTGGATCGGACGCGGGACCGTATCCGGGCGTTCACTCTGATTGAAATCCTCATTGTCGTTTCACTCCTGATCGTGGCGGCAGCGCTTGTAATTCCACTCTCGACGGCCACCCTGGCAGAACGACGATTTGAAAACACGATGGACCGCATCAGTGGTCACTTGCTCTCGGCACGACTTGAATCGATGGAGCGGCGTCTCCCTGTTGAAGTGATCTGGACGCAGGGACGGATGCAAACGCGTGTCTTCGACCCAGACTTGGTGCAGCCTGTTTCACCTGGTGTCATGGAGGAAGATGTTTTCACAGGTGATGGGCTTGATCCAGAGTTGGCAGGTCCAAGCGAGGAATTGCAGGAGGCGATTGAGGTTCTTGAATTGCCTGGCGGCGTGACGTGCCTGGATTCCGAACCTGGCCTGGATGAACCGGTCCCGGGCATTCCTGACGATGAGGTAACGCTCCAAACGCTCCGAATTGCCGTGTATTTACCTGATGGATCGGTTATCGAACGAGGGCCACGCTGGATCCTTGATGAGGATGGCAGGACAGCGGCCCTCTGGATCGATCGCCGGACGGGGCTACCCATCTTGAATCGCCGCACCATGGCCAGCTCAACCGAGGATGAGCCAGAAGAAGAGATCTTCCAGGGGCCGGATACGGATTCAACCTTCACCCAACCAACCGATGCATCTGCGGCTGAAGGAAGTGAACCATGAGACGTGGTGGTCTGCTGCTGGAAGTGCTTGTGTCGATCGCAATCTTTGTGGCGGCCGCCGGTTTCTGTGTCCGAGCGACTTCAGATGTAGTTTCGGCGATGGATCGAACGGAACGGAGGCTGGTTGCCGCAGACATTGCACGAAGCGCCATGTCACAACTCCAAGCTGGCGCACTGTCTTTGGCAGACCTGCGGGAGGGAAGTGTCTTTGGCGAAGATTCCGATGATGATCGATTGGTGACCCCAGGACGCTGGCGTGTGGAAGTGCAAACACGGCCCTCCCTTCGCCCGAGTTTGACGGTCGTAACGTTGACGGTCGAAGAGGACACGAAGTCTTCTTCACCGGCTCGATTTGTGCTTCGTGAACTGGTGACGCTTCGGGAGTCAGATGCTGGCACTTGGGAAGAGGACGAACTGATGCGTGATCTTCCAATGAACGAACCAGTCGAGGACGTGCCGCAACCAGAAGACAACGAAGAACTGGAGCCATCACCGTGAAGTGTCGAGGGATGACACTCCTCGAGGTCCTGATTGCTATCACCCTCGGGTTGGTCTTGCTGGGATCTGTGACCAGCTTTGCATGGTCACAATTGTCATCGAGGAAACAAGTGCTGGAAGCAGCCGATGCCCGCCGATCAGTCACGCTTGTCATTGATCGACTTGAACAAGATCTCATCAGCGCAGTGGCCGGTACCAGTGATGGTGAACCTGGCATCCAGGGGGATGCTTCCTCCATTACCGTATTTAGCCGCGGCGTTGCCCCCTCATGGACGGATGATCCGGCGACGATGGTCGGGGACCTCCATCGCTTGGTCGTCCGATTTACGCCCTCGACCGGCCAGGTTGCGATGAACCGCTCACCCTTAGGGGAGGATGATCGCCCGGCGATGCTGCCAGGAACACTGTCCGATTTTCGCCTGCGTTATTTTGATGGCCAGGCTTGGCAGGACTCTTGGAACAGCTTGGATTGGGGCGGTCTTCCAGTCGCGGTTGAAGTCGCTTGTTGGTATGGGCGGCCAGCAGAAGAGGACGACGAGCCTGCTTTCGATGCGTCGGTAACTGCTCGCGAGGATGCCTTGCCGTTGGCGGCTGAGGACTCTGTTCCGGACCGCATTCGGGTGATCCTGGTGCCGGATGCCCAGCCTGATGCAACTGGCGTGGAGGAGCCATTATGACCTCTTCCAATCGTCGCGGTGGGTTCGTCATTGTTGCTGTCTTGATTGCTGGGATCAGTGGGCTTTGGGTAGCTACCAGTCTCCTGTTCCTTGCGCAATCAGATGTTCGTTCCGCCGAAGTCACGATGGCACGTACCCAACATCGTTCACTGGGCCTGTCGGGGTTGCGATTACTTGCAGATGTGCTTGTCGATCAACGTCAAGAACTACTTGCCGGGCAAGCCCCAGTTGTCGATTCGCAATATTCACTTTGGGATGATGGTGATCGCGAAGGTGTGGTTCGATTGTTGCCCTTCGGATCTGGCGGGGAACGACTGGTGGGCGAAGCAGGACGTTTGGATATCAACCACGCCACGGTCGAGCAGCTCTCGAGCCTGCCCATGATGGATGTGGGCCAAGCCCAGGCTGTCGTGGAGGCCAGGCAATCACGTTCCGACCAACGATTCCACAGCATTCATGACCTGTTGGCCATCGAAGGTATCGAGGCCCAGGATCTTTTCGGTGATCTTTCCGAGGAGGAGTCAATGGATCAGGCGTTGGGCTTAGAAGGGGATTTGGCTGAACGGGTGGAACAACGGCTCCAGGTTGCTGGATCGCGCGGACTGGTTGATGTCTTAACCGTGTATGGATTCGAACCCAACCTCCAACGGAGTGGTCGCCGGCGCATCGATCTCAACGTGCCCTGGTCTGATGAACTTGCACGCCGTGTGACCGAGCGTTTCGGTGAAGGTGCGGCTCAGGCCTTGGAACAGATCTTCCAGGAGACATCATTCGATGAAGATGCCAAGATCGTGCGTGTGTTGCGAGATTTCCAGGTGCCAACCCGCGAGTGGGTGGATCCACTCGATGCCTTGACGACTCGGTCTGATGTGCACGTTGCAGGACGATTGGATCTCAACACAGCCTCTGCGGATACGATGGAAACACTGCCTGGCATCGACCGATCCCTGGCAGACCGCTTGGTGTCCGAGCGTGAATCGCTGGACGAGCAGGAACGTGCCAGTATTGCTTGGCCAGTGCTTCGTGATGTGTTGTCACCCGAGGCCTTTGAGGCCATTGCCGATCTCGTGACGGTTCGGTCCTGGACCTGGCGCGTCCGTGTTGCTGCCGGAACCGTGGCGGCTGATGATCCGGATGGCCCCATCGAGCATGCCGTTGTCTATGAAGCCGTGATCGATCTGGCTGATCCACGTCCAAGATTGGGCTACCTGAGAGAAATCACGATGCTCCAGACGGCTTCTCGCCTGGCAGCAGCCCTCGAAGTGGAACGGGATCTTGACCGCCAGCCTTTAGAGAATGTTGATGTGGAGATGGAAGGCACGCTGGTAGGTCCAGTAGAGGAACCGGACCTCTTTCCAGATGAAACTAATGATTTGGATGCCTGGGCATCAATGGATGACAATCCCGAGCTTGATGAGGAGGAATCTCAGGATCAGGCCCCCGATGTTCTGGCAGACCCAGCATCGTCCGAAGAGAAAAACTCGCATCGAGTCGGTCGCTGGTTGCCCTGATGTCCATCTGGCGTATGTCCTGTCATACTCGTTCGATACCTGAGACCTGGCAGGGAATTGAAGTGGAAGCCCGTTGGGACTACGCGGCCGGATCGAGTGACCTGCTAGGATTGATCGGCCGCGATTCGCCCGCCACGGAGGAACGAGCGTGAGCGCTGGTGCCATTGCTGTTGAACTGGGAACCTCTCGGCTTCGTGCCGTTGCGGCGGTTCCGACGAGGCATGGCATTCGGGTTGTACGGACCCTTGTCGGGGACATTCCTGAGCACCTGGATCGAAGCGAACCCCAGTCGGTCGGGCAGTGGATCGGGACTCAACTCAGCCAAGCGGGTTTCCAGAAAAGCCGATGCATCGTTGCATTGCCCCGGGAAGACGTCGTTCTCAAGCGCATGGTTCACCCCACGCCTGCGTTGGACGAGCTTCCTGACATGACACGACTGGCCATGGAGCGGGACCTGCCCTTCGATCACGAGGATGCGATTATTGACTACGTCGTGCTCCAGCACACTCAGACCACTACGACCGTGTTAGCTGCGGCACTGCCAGGTGAGACTTTGGAACGCGCTCGTCGCATGATGACGGCAGCAGGACTCGTCATGCAGGGAGTGTCGCTGCGGACCTTTGGTGCAGCGGCGGTCATCGATTCAATTGCCGGACCTGGTACAGAAGTCGTGGCGATTGACCTTATTCCTGGAGATGGCATTGAGTTCACGTTCACTCGTGACCGACATGTGCAGTTCAGCCGGGCGGCTCGCTTGGTGGAGGTGGATGAGAATGCCATCGTCGCTGCTGCAGTTCGCGAAGCACAGCGGACATGGCTCAGCCGGCAGATGGATGATGATCAGGCCGGTGTTGATGTCGGTGTTGTCCTTGGTCCTGGCGGGGTTGTCGAGCAGGTCGCTGCTCGTGTCGGAGCCCTTTTAAAGACGCCCATTGAACCGATGGAGTCTCAGCCCCGGATCGAATCCAAGAAGCAGTCTTTGGAACGACATTGGTCCCTGGCCGGACTGCTTCTGGCACATGCCACCGGCCAGGAGATGATTGATTTCGCTTCACCTCGACGTGCCCCGGATCCACTGGCAGGTCGCCGCAAGTTGATCATGATTGGGGTGGCAGCCCTGGTCCTCCTGGTTCTTGCCATCTGGACTATTGGGAATGTGACGGCGGGGAATCTGACGGCCAGGATCGACAGCCTTCAGGCACGCCAGGGGAGCCTGGGGCCTGATTTCTTGCGTTATCACCGGGACCGTTTCCGATTGGGACATCTGGACTACTGGGACTCGGTAGGCGTGGATTGGATCGCCCATCTCCAGCATCTGGACGACCTGAGGCCAGCGCCTGAGAACCTGGTGCTTGATGAGATCACGGGCAACCTGGCTTTCGATGGTGTGACCCGGGATCGTAGGTCCGAGGAGTGGTCTGCCGAGTGGGCCATGGGGCTCACCATCAATGGCGAGTCGAGTGATCGGGCCATGGCAGATGCGCTCCGCGAGAAACTCGTTGAGACGATGACCTACACGACATCTTCTGCAGGTAACGACACCGGTGGAGGTCAACGACTGCCGTATGGATTCACCTATCGCCTGCGTACGAATACGACAGATCCAACCGTGACCAACGATGCATCAGAAGGTGGTTCCTGATGTCAACACGATCACGTTGGTTATTGAGTGGTCTCGGAGTGGTGGTCCTCTTATGGTTGCTGTGGACAATCATCCATTCCTTTTGGCTGACACCCGTTGGTACGTTACGAGCGCAGGCAGCCAAGCTCGAAAATCGCATCAGTGAGTACCGCGAGGCCTTATCGAATGCTGGGGTTGTTCACGATGGCATTGACGAGTACGTCGCACGAACACTCGGGGGCTCATTGGAGGAAGTGGATCATCGACTTCGTAGCCGGCTGAACCGCCTTGGAGAGACTGTTGGTCTCAAGGGGATGTCGGTGGGGACGGGACGCAGTGTGGCATTGTTGTCGCCAGGTCGATCAGATTTTAAGGGGGCTAGTCGCCGCAGCTTGCGTGAGGAAGTTGATTTCGTTGAGGTGGAGGGCACCATCTCAGGGACGACGAACTGGTCTGGCGTCATCGAGTTGCTCGATCGCCTGAAGGCAGCGCCTTGGATTAAGAAAATTGACCAAGTACGACTTCGCGCATCGGGGGATGGGACACGACTGCAGGTTACGGTGAGGCTTCGGACGCTCTTCATTCCTGGTCAGGTGCCGACGGTCGAACCGGAAAGTACTTGGACGAAAGACCGCTTAGTTGGCATGGCAGACTTGGTGTCTCGGAGCCCCTTTGTGATTCCGACGGTGCCGGCTCCCAAGCCATCGGGCAAGCCCGCCACCCCGACCAATCGGGAACCAGCCGGCTGGCAATTAACCGGGGTTGCTGGGATCGGCGACCAGGCCGAGGCCTGGATTCGCAACACAAAGTCAGGCCGGACACGGCGGCTTCTGGTTGGCCAACGGCATGGCCAACTGGTCCTGGAGGGGATCAAGGGGGATTTGGCTTCGTTCAGAAACGGCGATTCTGTAGTTTCAATCCAGGTTGGTCAGTTGTTGCACGACACGCCGACCGTTCACAAGTAGACTGCCAAGCAGGTCAGGAGGACCTAAGGACCTGCATGGAGGGTGTGTCATGAGCGGCATCTGGCGTCGCGCAGCGGGGAGTGGAGTCATTCTTGCTGCTGTTGTGCTCCTCGCGGGGAGCCACGCGGTTGCTGATCAAGTTGATCCTGCCGAGACACCACCCGAGGCTGTCTCACTTCGATTCAATTTTAAAGGTGCTTCATTCGATCAGGTGATCGACTACTTTTCGCGCGCGACCGGTAAGCCGGTTATCCGTGAGACGGACATGCCTGGTGGCACATTGGACTTCTTGTCGCCGGAGACTTATGACCTCGATGACGGGCTTCGGGTCCTGAACATCATCCTTCAATCGCGGGGCGTGACGCTTCGCATCGAAGATGAGATGCTCTATCTTCAGAAGCTCACGGAGATGCAGCGGGAGAATGTCCCAACCTTCATTGGCGAGGTCCCCTCTGACATCACGCCAGAGAAAATCGTCACGGTGGTACGACCACTCGAATCTGCATCAGCGGAACCCTTGGCCAAGCGGCTTGCCGAACTGGTTGCTGAATACGGATCGGTCACCGCTATGGCGGGACAGAACTCGGTTGTCATAACCGAGACGGCTTCGCAGGTTCGACGTCTCCTCAAAATCATTGCTGAACTCGATCAGCAGGCGCCCGATGCGTTGGTTGAAGTCTTCGTAGTCAAGAACGCTTCGGCTATCGATTTGATGGAACCACTCAAGGGACTCTTGACGACAAAGGTCATCAAGTACATGCCCGACAAGAAGGGCAAGCTACAGAAGGTTGAAGAAGATTCACTTTCCGGTCTGAACATTGCTGCTGATGCACGGACCAACTCCATCATCGGCAAGGGTCCACGACCAAGCTTGGAGAAGCTACGCGAACTAGTTGCTGTTCTGGATGTTGCTGAAGGTGATGGTCGGCTGGTCCGTACCTTTGCGCTCTCGACGTTGTCTCCAGAGGATGCACGCAAGAAACTCAATGATTTGTTCAAACGTTTACCAGCGGAACGTCGGCCTCTCGCCATGCCACGCAGTGACGAACCCTCGGTGACCCTCATCGGGGAGCGGGCATTGGTTGATGAAGGGGCTCGCATGTTGCAAGCCCTGGATGGGGGTGTGGCGACCACATCCTCAGGTGGGCTGGTCATCGAGGCGGTCTCGCTGGCACAGGGCGACCCAGATGCTGTCATCGAGGCCCTCCAGGGCTTACTCAACCAACGGCAAAAGACCCTGGTCAAGTTGGTGAGTGGGCCAGATGGCCAAAGCCTGCTGATGGCGGGTCCGGAAGAGGACGTTTCGGCGGTAGCCAGGATCATCCCTGTGCTGGATCGAGCGGACGGAGTCGAGCAGGAAGTACGGAAGATCCGGCTGGCATTGCCCAATTCCGTGTCCTTGGACTCGGTCATCAAGGAAGCCAACCAACTCCATGCTGAGCGATTACGCGAGGAGAGCCGTCTCTCCCTGGTGGCATCCGATGACGGCCGCGTCATCACCTTGATTGGTCCCAGACGCGAGGTTGAGGGCTGGATCGAGATGGCCACACTCGTTTCAGAACATGCTGCTCCACGCCAAGAGACCCGTCGTTACGAGGTGGCGAATATTCATCCATCTCTGATCGTGGAGCCACTTCGAACCATGTCGGCCCAGATCTTGGCCGATCCGGATGCACTGAACGAGACGCCTCCAAAGGTCGAAGCGATCGATTCCTTGGATATGTTGCTCATCTCGGCGGCACCGGCTCAATTCCAGGTGATCGAGGATCTCCTGGAGAAACTCGATCGCGAAGATCCAGCTGATTACCAGGTCCGAGTCATCGATGTGTCGGAAGTGAAGGATCTGGCCATGGTCATGGCACGTGCGCGAAGCGCGTGGGAACGTCTGGCTGGAGATGACCCGATTGTCATGCCGGATATCGAGGCCGATGCACAATCCGGTCGGCTACTGTTGAGTGGTACGCAGGAATCTGTTGCACGCTATGAGCAGGCGATTGCCACCTTCCGCCAATTGGAGCCTCGTTCGGACCTCAAGGTGCTGCCCCTGAAGCATGCCTCGGCCAGGGATGTTTCCGAATACCTTCGCCAATTCACCACAGGGGAGAACGGTCTCCTGCGTGCCGGCTCCTCCAATCCCCCGACGATCGATGTCATCGATCGAACCAATGCCTTGGTGGTGGGAGGCACTACGGATCAGCAACAGATGATCCTGTCGCTCGTACAGTCGCTGGATGTCTCATCCGCTGGCGAACGCGCGCCGTTGCGAATTCTTCAACTCCAGGTAGCGGATGCGGCGGGACTGGCTCAATCGTTGTCGCAGCAATACGACACGCGGAGCGTCCAGGATCGCGCTTCTCGCCCAGTGCAGATTACGGCTGATCCGAACACCAACTCGTTGTTCGTTTCTGCCCACCCTGAACTGGTAGAGGAACTCGAGTCGATCGTGACGAGCCTCAATACGGTTGATCGGATTGATCGCGATGGTCGAGAGATTCGCATCTTCCCCTTGCGCATTGCTCGTGCGGAAGAATTGGCGAGGACCATCGATGAGATGTTCCCTGAGCCTCCGATGCCGAGAGATCGCCGAGGGGCTCCGATGCCGCATTTGCAGGCGCCTCGCGAAGTCGTGGTTCGGGCGGATATCCAGACGAATTCGTTGATCGTCGAAGCGCCCGTGGCACGCATGGCCAGCTTCCAACAACTCGTTGATCAGTTGGATCGTCAGAAGGTTGTTGAGGAAACCGAGGTTCGGACGTACCAGCCCACGCACACGGACCTCTCTGCACTGGCAACAACCTTGCGACAATTAGCCGACTCGGGCTCACTGCACGAAGACACCACAGACCGTCGTGGCACGATCACAATCGCCACGGAACCAAGTTCTCATACGTTGATCGTATCCGGCCCTGCACCCGTCTTCGGTCGGGTAGAGCAGGTGCTCAAGGAGCTCGATGTTCGCCCGGCTATTCCGGCAACAACCCTTCGCTTCTTCAAGTTGCAGCATGCCGATGCAGATCGGCTCGCCGAAACGCTGCGGGGTGTTCTGTTGGTGCGAATGCGAGAGGAACTACCTGGCGGCGCCTTCGCTGTTGAGACCCTCCTGAACGTGTCTTCCGACGAGAAGACAAATACTCTGATCATCTCCGCACCGACGGCCCTGATGTCTGTGGCCGAGAGCCTCATTACTCAGTTAGACACACCAGCCGCAGCACGCTCGATTGATGTGCAGGTCCTGACCTTGAGCAAGGCAGATGCCGGATCCGTGGCTTCGACCCTGCAGGAATCGATCAATGTGAGCAGTCGTTTGCGTCCCGGTGAACCCCAGGCAAGCGTGAAGGCGCAGCCGTCTGGTAACTCGATCATCGTCACCGGGACGCCCGAGCAGATCGAGGAACTCCGTACCGTGGTGGCCCGCTTGGATGATGGCTTGGCTTCGGACCAGCCCCAGGTTCGAACGGTGTACCTCGAGCACGCTCGCGCTGGAAGTGTTGCCCCGATCGTGGAGGAGTTGCTCAAGGCAGAGGTCTCCATTGCTGAGGCTTGGTACAGCTCACGCCGCGGACAACCGATTCCTGAGAAATCACAAGTTCGAGTCCAAGCGGATCTTCGACTGAATGCCGTTGTGGTCGTGGCGACACCACATGTTCTGGCCGTTGCGGAGCAGATGGTCAAGCAACTCGATGTCGATCCAGGCAAGATCCATGCAGCCGCTCGACGACGGGTCCAGGTGATGCACGTTCGCAATGCCGATGCGAGGGAACTGGCATCGAGCTTGGAAGCCTTGTTCTCGGAGTCAGGTACAACGGAACCGCCCACGGTCCGGGTGGATACCTCAAGCAACACGCTTCTGGTGCGAGGTGATGAAGATCAGCTTGCCCGAATCGAAGAGGTTGTGCGCGAGGTTGATGATGCAACGCTCGGTACAAGCCGACAGCTTCATCTCATCCCGATCGATCCTACCCGGGGTGATGCAGCAGACGTCGCCCAGTCATTGCGCAGGATGCTTGATCGTGGCAGTGGTAGTCGCGTTGAAGTCATCAAGCTTGAGGATCTTCTAGCGCCTCCAGCCGCTCCCAAGAAATCATCAGGTGACCAGGGACGGGGCGGCACTTCGGTCCCCCTTGCTTCCCTATTGGCCATGGCACTGGGCACCTATAGCTATGACACGAGCACGGTGTCTCCAACTTCTTCACTGCCAGATGTGTCGCTGGCCGTCGATCCAGCTACCAACAGCTTGGTCATCGTCGGATCTGAACGCGCCGTGGAGCGGGCCCGTGCCGTCCTACTCCAACTTGTCGAGCAAATGCCTGCGGCACCAGGAACGGTTCGTCGGATCGAATTGGGGGGATCTGCAGACGCGACTGCGCTGGCCCAAATGCTGCGGCAGACCATGCAGCAACTGACGCCCAGTGGGGGTAAGCGTGGTGACCTGATTCGCCGAACATCGATTATCGCTGACGAACGCGATAACGCGCTGGTCGTGGTTTGTACGGATCCTGATTTCCAAGTCATTGGTGAACTTGTTGGCGCGCTTGCCAGTGGAAGTGCTCGCGGTACAACGGTCGTCAAGGCCTATCAGCTCAACTCAATTCCGGTAGACCAAGCAGCCCGCAGTGTGAAAGGCTTGCTTCAGGGCGATCCCCGGAACCGCGGTCGCCAGGCTTCGCGCATGCGTTCATTGGCGTTACGTACTCTCGGGGACGAAACGGCTGTTCAGGCCGTGTTCCGTCCGGACCTGGTCTCGGTCGTGGGGGATGGCAGTTCAAATGCCTTGATCGTGATGGCGCCGAGCGGCGCGATTGAATTTATCGACAGTTTCATTGAGCTGATCGACCAGGCGCCCGTGTCGCAGGTCGCCACCTTGAAGCTGTTCAAGGTTCAACATGCCAATGCAGACGATCTTCGTGCCACCCTTCGGACGGTATTTAAATCCCGCCACCGCGACTTGCGCCGAACACGCGACGGCCAGCAATTGCTCGAGCCTGAATTCGGGCATGATCAGCGGACCAACATGCTCCTCGTGACGGCATCGCCTCAGCACCTGGCTGAGGTAGAGCGATTGGTGAAGCAACTTGATCAGCCTGTCGAGGATGCGGCTTTGCCGCTCCGATCGATCACATTGCAGACAGCGACGCCGAGCAAGGCGGCGGGCCTTCTGGAAGACATCGTGTTCGGTCCCAATCCTGCACGACGACTTTCCACCATTATCGTCGCAGACGACGCCTCGGGAACCCTCTTGGTCCGAGCAGACGAAGGCACCATGAAGGAAATTAATGAGGTGCTTTCCGAAATCGATCGAGATCCGACGAATGCCTTCGAGGTCCGCACCATTACGCTTGAGCGAGCAGATGCGGTGCAGGTAGCGTCGGCGATGCAAAAACTCTATGACGACCGAGCCGGCATGAGTCGAAGCCGAGGACGCAAAGGCGGCGCAGAATCACGGCGTGTCACGATTATTGGAAATCCAGCAACACGATTACTTCTGGTGTCGGCTTCTGACGAGGACTTTGCCCAGGTCGAAAAACTCGCCAAGCAGTTTGATAGCCCGCAGGCAGCCGAGTCATTGGACATCAGGGCCATTCCCCTTGAGAACGCTCGTGCTACTGAAATCTTCCAGAGCGTCCAGGAGATGGTGAACCAATTGGAGCGAGGCGCGTCGGGATCCTGGTGGTTCGAGGCCCGGACGCGACGGGAATTGCAGGGCCGGATGGCGATCTATCCAGACACCAGGCTCAATGCTCTGGTGGTGTCAGGCACAGAAGATTCTGTGGCTATGGTTGAACGCATCGTCGATGTCATGGATTCGGAGAAGACGCCTGACAACCAGCGCACGATGAAGGTCTACCGAGCGGACAACGTCTCAGTCAAGATGCTTGAGAATGTCGTCACAGATCTGCACGGCAACACGCGGCGACGTTGGTGGCAGCCACCAACAGAACAGGATGTTCAAATCATCGTGGATGACTCACGAGGCGCCTTGATCGTTGCGGCCCTTCCCAGCAAGCACGAGGAGATCGCCAGCATCATCGAAGAACTGGATATGGAACTGGCTGAAGACCAGGCCATGATTCAGACGTTTGCATTGAAAGGCGCTAAGGCACGTGAGGTCGTCGGGATTCTCAGGGAGACTCTGCAACTGGATGCGACTGGTGAGGCGCATGGTGTCTCGGTCCGTATTGACAAGGACAAGCCTGCTGTCGAAGTGCGAGGCCGTGTCGTTGCCGACGATCGATCGAACAGTCTGATCGTTACAGCGCCACCAGAATCATTGACTGTCATTGAAACCCTCGTCCGTCAACTTGATGAAGAACCAGCAGCCATTCAGGTGGAATACCGGATCTTCCAGCTTGAGCATGCCTTGGCCGAAGATGTTCGTTGGAATCTCTTCGACATCCTTCCGACGATGGGGGATCCAAGCCCACGGGTCTCCTACAACCGGATCGAGAACCAATTGATCGTCTCGGCGACGCCTGATCAGCTCAAGCAGATCGAGATCATCATCAAGGAATTCGATCAGCCGTCCACGGCCAACCGAAGCACACGCTTCATGCCGCTGAAATTTGCGGAAGCAGAAAAGGTGCGTGAGGCGTTGACAGTGTTCTATGGACCGTATGCACTGGATGCAGATACGCCTTCGAAGCTCAACGTCAGAATTGTCGCGGACCCCGCCAGCAACAGCCTGGTGATTTCCGCTGAAGAGCAGGAGTGGGAGGCCTTGCAGGCGTTGATCCAGGAACTGGATGCTGAGCAATACGATGCCTCGCTTCAGCTCAAGGTCATTCCGCTGACCTATGCGGATGCTGTTTCAGTGGCTCGGGCGATCAACGATGCCTTCCAGCAGCAGGTTCGTCGAAGTGGCAAGAGCAGCCCGGAGTCCAGCCGGAGCGGTTCAGGAAATCGTGACGGGGCCCGTCAGGACATCGAGGCTCCAACGGTATTGGTTCAGGCAGAAGACTGGGTTCGGGCTTCAGCCGAGCCTCTGACCAACGCGGTTGTGGTTTCGGCGACGCGCAAAACGCTGATCAAGATTGAAACCATCGTGGCTCAACTGGATGTATCCGATCATGCCAGTCTTCCACCGGCTCGTCTCATCCCGGTTCGTACCGCCAACCCAGAAAGACTGGCTGAGTCGGTTCGCAAGCTCTATGACACCCCAGCTCGTGAAGGACGTGTCACGCTTCGGATCGTTGGTGATGTTGAATCCTCCACACTCATCGTTCGCGCACCCGAGGAGGACTTCATCCAAATCAAGGCGTTGGCCAAGGCCTTAGAGGAACACGGTGATGACGGTGGCATGGGTGTGTATGTGATTCGCCTCAAGGATGCACCTGCAGCCCGTGTTGCGGATGCCATTCGAAAGACCTATGCCACTCGGGCCAAGACACTGAATGCGCCTTTGCAGGTCGAGGTTGATTCGGCTACCAACAGTCTCGTCGTAGCGGCAACAGAAGACCTGGTCGATGAGATCAAGAGCACCGTGGCCCAACTCGATGATCTGGCACCAGCTTCGGGGCTTGGCATTTTCATCATCGAGTTACAGCACGTGGATCCTGCCGAGGCAATTCGCGTGATCAAGACCATCGGGTTGGATAGACCTCAGCCGGAAGGTTCCCTGACACGCTTGCTTGGTGAACCCATCCGGGTATCACCACTCCAGGGACGCCGTGCTGTTGTTGTTGTGGCATCACCGGCGGATGAAAAAACCGTGACCGGTATTTTCAAGGCCCTGGATGCTGAACCGAAACTCGCCACGGCCACGATGCAGGTCGTCCTGCTCAAGAACGCCAAGTCCACTGCCATCGCTGCGCTGCTTGAGGAAGTCCTCTCTCCAGCTTCCCAGCAAGTGGATACGCCGATGGCCCGGGCAGTCCAGGAGCAGATCCGTCGTTTGGCGGTTCACCAGGACGGTGTCAATCAGCCAGACTTTGGACTGGATCTCACTCAGCCAATTCGGATCATTCCCCACGAGACACGCAATGCGCTCCTCGTGAGTTCAAGTGATGCCAACGTCGCCGCTGTGGTTGAGCTTGTCGCCATGCTTGATCAGTTGCCGGTGACCGAAGCTGTGATCGTCCGCATGTTCCCTCTGGAGAATATTGCGGCCAATGAATTTGCACGCATCATCAGGAGCTTGTTTGACCAGGGCAAGGCCTTGGGTGGAGTTCCCGGCGCAGAACTCTTTGGTGTCCCCGCGGGCTCACTTGGCCGGGCGCTCTTGGATCAAGTAGCTATTGCGGTTGATGAGCGGACCAATACGGTCGTGATCGCAGGCAAGGAAGATTCGGTTGCTGCTGTCGAAGTGATCTCTTCGCGGCTTGACTCAGATCTTCAATCTGGTTGGATCGAGCCTCGTCTCGTGTCCCTGACATGGGCCGATGCGGATGAACTGGCGATGACCTTGAACCGCGTGCTTGTTGAGGGGGCTACGGATCTTCCACAGGCAGGCCCTTTGCAACGGCAGGTCGGTCGACTACGCATGGCCCGCATGGAATCGTCTCGGGTCATCGAGTCCGAGGTCTTTCAACCCATGCAACGCTTGATCATCGAACCGCAATCACAAATGCGGGCCTTGATGCTTGTTGGGCCGCCTGTCAATCTCGACCTGGTTTCTGAACTGATTGCTCTGCTCGACGTTGAAGCTGCTTCACCTGCTTCAACCGTTCGGATATATCCCGTCGAACATGCGTCTGCAGCTCGCTTGTCCTCCACGATCAACCTTCTCTTCCGGGAGCAGGTGTCCACCGGGGCTATCCGTAAAGAGGACCGAGTCGTCATCCAAGCCGACGAACGGACGAATGCTCTGGTCGTGACGACCAGTGCACGCAGTTTCGCTGTTGTCGAGAGCCTCCTGCAGGCACTGGATTCAGAAATGAATCCCGATCTCCAGGAGATTCGCCGTTTACCGGTGACGCATGCTTCAGCGGCACGTTTGGCGGATGTCGTCCAGCGACTGATGGATGCCCGGGTGGAGCGTCTACGTTTGGTCGAGCCAGAGACTGCGGATCTTCAGCGAGCAACGATCATCCCTGATGACCGAACCAACACGCTTGTGATCGCAGCCGGGAATGAGTCTTACGACGTTATTCAGATGCTTGTGGAGCAAATGGATGAGGCCAATGTTCTTGACAACGCCCTGGTCGATGTCGTCGGTGTTGGTGACTCCAATCCCGATCGCTTAGCGTCTGCAATCAACTCGATCATGGAACGCCGGTACGCGGATTTACCCAGCCATCTCAAGAATCGTCGTCAGCCACTTGTGATGACCGATCCACGTACGAGCAGCCTCCTGATTTCGGCTGATCCAGAGGATCTCGCAGCGATCCAGAAGCTTGTTGAACAACTGATGGCAACACCGATTGCCCAGGCGGTCGACTTGCACGTGATTCCAGTTGCCTCTGGTTCCAATGCAGATCGCCTGGCACCACGCCTACAGCAATTGATGCGAGATCGACAGCAGTCTCTGGGTGAAGCGGCGACACCGTCTGACCGTGTTTCGGTAACGGCTGAGATTGCAAGCAACAGTCTGATCGTGGCGGCCAGCCGGGAAAACCTGGTCATTGTCCAGGAGATGGTGACCTTGCTTGTGGAAGCTGAGGCCGAGAGCACTGCGGGTCGTGAGTTCGAGGTCCTCGCGCTTCGTTCCAGCTCTGCGGAGGAACTGGTTGATGTGCTCAATGAACTCTATGTTGAGGAAGCCAATCGGAACCGAGGCTCCGGTACGGTTCGCGTATCGTCAGAGCCACGACTGAATTCGATCATTATCAGTGCACCACGCACAGATATTGCGGCCTTACGTATGCTCGTAGCACGCCTCGACGGCGCCAAGCCGGCGCATGTCATCGAGATCCGGCACTTCCCGCTGAAATCTGCCAATGCACTGGAGACAGTCAGGCTTATCGAGGAAGTCCTGTCCGGTCGTGGTATTGGTTCTCGCAGTCGAAGTACTCAGCAGACCACCGTGCTGCGTTACGTGCGCGAGATCGAAGATGCCATGGGAGAGACGGAGTTCCAGGTGAGCGCCGCGCTTCGGGAATCAATCAGTCTGACGCCCGACATTCGTACGAATACCGTCATCGTGCGAGCGCCACGGGAGTCCATCGAGCTGATTGGTCGCATGATCCGAGACCTGGACGATTCGTCAGAAGGTTCCAAGAACATCCGGATCTTCAAACTGAAGAATGCTGACGCATTGGCAATGCGTGAAGTCTTGATCGATCTGTTCCGACTTGATGAGGGCGAGGACCTTCTGGTCCTGAAACCTCGGGATAGTTCGGGCATCAACGTTCCTGGGATGGAGGGGATTGCAACCATTCCTGGTTCAGAGGACATCGTGGGCGGTACGGAACTGACCGCGGTCCCAGATCCTCGTCAGCAGTTGGCGATCACGGTCGACAGCAGGACGAACAGCTTGCTGGTCTCGGGAAGTCCCGCCTACCTGGACCTTGTTGAGAACGTTGTGAATGAACTGGATGAACTGGAAGCCAACGAACGGGAGACCTTTGTCTACCAGTTGAGGAATGCCACTGCCGAGAACGTGGCGAGTGTCCTGGGCGAGTTCGTCGCCGAGGAGCAACGCAAACTCGTCCAGACGCTCGGTGGCGACCAGATCGGATCAGCCGCACGATTGCTTGAGCGCGAGATAACGATCCGTGGTGATCAGAAATCAAACACGGTGCTGGTATCCACCAGCCCGCGGTACATGGAGCGTATCGAGGATGTCATCCGGCAACTCGATGTCGATCCTCCCCAGGTTCTGATCCAGTTGATGTTGGCAGAAGTGACTCTTGAAGGTGGTTTCGACTGGGGCATCAGTGTTGACGCTTCCGGCGACATCGGGACCGTCCGTCTTGGAGGCCTGTATGACCTGGTTGCAGGAACCATGGCCATGGGTGCACCGACTCTTTCCATTGCTTCCAGTGACTTCAACATCATGTTGCGTGCACTCGAAAAGCAGAATCGGCTCAACATCCTCAGTAACCCGTCGATCATCGCGGCCAACAACGAGCAGGCAACAATCAACGTTGGTGAGACGATCTACCTCCCAACTGCTTCACAGACGTATGACACGGGTCTTGTCAGCGTTCCACTTGAAGCCAAGGAGACGGGTGTGATTCTGGATGTCACTCCATCGATCAATCCTGACGGATTTGTTCGACTGGATGTCACCCCAACCCTATCTCGCGTGACTGATCAACGGGACGAGCCCGCAGTCGGTGTGACCACCCCTCGAATCCAGCAACGTACTGCTGATACCACGGTCACGGTCTATGACGGGCAGACCATCATCCTGGGCGGACTGATTCTCGAGGAGTATGAGTACAACGAGCAGTCCATCCCGTTCTTGGGCGACCTGCCCTTGATCGGCTTCCTCTTCCGAGGTGAGACTGAAAATCTGCGTCGGACGGAATTGGTCATTGTCCTGACTCCGCACGTAATCAGAAGCCCGGCTGACCATAAACGCATCACTGATTTGACCAATCAGCAGGTTGATCTGATATCCGTTCCTGAACCCCTTCAAGATCAGATTCGAAAGGGTCGATTCGACGGGGAAGGCATCTTTGACAAGAACGGCGATGAGCTCGAGCTGAAGGATTTCATCGAGTTAGAGAAGTATGAAGGTGTTCGCCCGGAGGACACGCCGGAACCCGAATCTGATCGGGGCGATGAATGAGTCGGATTCTGCTGGTCCTGTTGATTGCCTCCTGTGCATTGACAATCAGCTGCGAGGATGCCAGCAGAACATCACGTCGGCGGTATACGCCTCCGAGGCCCGAACCGAAGATCATGAAGGTCCTTCGGGACGTGCGACCGAACCGGATGGCGCTCATCGTTGCGCCTAAGGCCGAGGATATCGAGGGAGATGGCCAGGCCGATCTCATCAATGTGTCAGTCGTCCTCTTCAGTGAGCCAAGACCTGAGCCGGTGATCGTTCCCGGAACCTTCGAGTTCGAAGCCGTTCCACTCAAGAATGATGACAAGCCGGGAACGCTGAAGATGAAGTGGCAATTCAATCAGGACCAGACGCAAGCGGCTGAGGGGCCGACGATGTTTGGTTTTCCAGGTTATCGGTTCCAGTTGGATGTCCGAAAGATTCAACAAGGGCCGATGCCCGCCAAGGTGGTCAATATCGAGGCCACCTTTCAGCCAGCCACTGGCGGCCCCCCGATCAATTGCATTCCTGATCAGAGGCTTGTCAGGCTAGGCAATACTGGCTGAAGAAGCACTCAGGGAGCCCCCCACAGGGCTCTGGTGGTGCTGCCTACTTGATCACGATAGACTTTCTCCTTGCGCCATCGGCTGGGAGCAAACTGCCCCTGGATGTCGGGAGCCGTGGTCGCTTGGAAGAACACTAGAAGGAGCACCATCATGTCTGTCGTTCGAACGTCTCTTGGGGTGATGTTGATCGCCATTCTCGGGATTATCTCACCCGTCTCAGCGGCCCCGAGCTCTATCACGATTCCAGACAATATCCGTCAGCATGTCCCTGCGGATGCCTTTCTTCTGGTCTATACGCCATCAGCTGAAAAGCTTATGGAGGCGTTGAGCAAGACAGCAGGCAGCATTGATCCACAGGCAGCGATGCAACTCAAGATGATGCCGATGATGGGTGGCATGATGCTGTTCAGAAGTGATGATCCCAGCAAGCAGGTTCAACTGGACCTGTCCGCTCCAGCGGCGTTGGCGATCTCCCCAGGAGCTGGTACTGAGCCTTCCATGACAATCATCATTGGTGTGCAAGGCGATCACACTGGTATCAAGCCACTCGAGCCAGCGATGCGCATGTCTTCCATTGCAGGCACTCCCCTGGTCGCCATTACCAACGGACCGGAAGGGCCTGCTATCGATGCGGGTGCCGGGTTGCTGCAGAACATTCCTGCTGGCGAGATTTCCATCGCCTTCGATCAGGCCCTGTTCTACAAGCAGTATGGCCCCATGATCCACATGATGATGTCGCAGATGGGTGGCGCGATGGGCGCGGCTCCAGGGCAACCGGCTGATCCAGCTGCTGAAATGGCGCGGGCTCAGGCGGCACGGTCTGCTGCCCAACTCAAGATGTTCCTGGAGATGTTTAAGTCCTGGGACTTCGCGATGACCTTTGATGGGCCCCAGCTCTCGACAACCGTTCGCTGGATCCCCACCGATCCGAAGCTCAAGGCAATAGGGTCTGCCGACCTGGGGAGATACTCTGACGTGCTGGTCAATAGCAGTCCCTTGGCCATGGTCATGAGTCACAGTGCACTGGAAATGATGATGGCCTGGCAGGAGAACTATGACGCGGGCATGCCTCCTGGTTTCGGGGATGCCATGAACATCATCATGAGCCATGCCCAGAAGATGATGACCAATATGGAAGGTTCGGTTGGCGTGTCCTACGGCCTCGGCAGCAAGGGCTTGTGGTGTCTGCAGTTGTTCAAGCTGAAGAACAAAGAAGCCTATATGAAACAGGTTGAAGAGATGTTCACGGCTATCAATGAGGCCGATCTCGGTATCGAGGTCTCAGACCTCAAGTTGGTCGATGCAGGCACTGGCTACACGATTCGGATCGACATGGAAGTGATGTTCTCCAAGATGGGTCTGGCAGGCATGATCCCACCCAAGGAAATGGGCATGATCAGTGCAGTCGTCGACGCCTTACTTGGAGGCGAAGTCGGCATGCAGATCCGCTACTTCACCGAAGGAAACAACATGGCGATCGTATGCGGACGCGATGGCCAAGTCATTGGTCGTGCCAAGCAGATCCTCAAGAACAATGACGTTGGCAAGCCTAACGTTCTCGATGCACTGGTCTCGAAGGCCCAGGGTTCACCAACGTGTGTTGTGACCATGGACTTCCGAACATTGATCAGCGAGGTCCTCGGTTTCTTGCATTCAGTTCCGGCGATTCAATCCGAGTTGGCAGAGGTGCCATCGGGTGCACCCGCTGGCGATCCGGTTCGCCTGGATGCAACCTGTACGGCAATGTCCAAGGGCGGCCAGATGATCCTTGACTTCGACCTTGGTGGATTTGTTGAGATGATGCAAACCATGGATCAAGAGGTTCAAGCCAAGAAGCGCGATCAAGCCGCGATGGCTAACTGACGCGTACAGCGATCAGCCTGATTTTGAAACACCAGACCCCCGGGTGGCATAGCCACTCGGGGGTCTTGAACTGGGGATCAAGGATTCGAACCTTGACTAACTGATTCAGAGTCAGCCGTGCTACCGTTACACCAATCCCCATGCGTGGGTCATTCTTGGCCCAGACCGTATCTCAAGGCCCTCCGTGCATGCCCAGAAGCATGCCGCATCGGCCAGTGTACCGTCACTGCAGGGCTATGTCCCCTGGCTGGCGACTGTCCAAGTACCCCAGCTTCGGGATAGGATTCCCCTCTTCGATCATTACGGGAGACTGATGCATGGCTGATATTGTGACTGTTGACGGGGCCCGCGTGGGAGTGCTCATGGGCAGCGCCTCCGACTGGCCTGTCATGGAAAAGACCTCGAAAACACTGGAAAGCCTCGCTGTTCTACATGAGTGCAATGTGATTTCCGCGCACCGGGCCCCCAAGCGATTGGAAGCCTATTGTGCGACAGCAGAAGAGCGTGGTCTGAAAATTCTGATCTGTGCTGCTGGTGGGGCCGCACACCTCGCAGGTGTAGCCGCGGCGCTGACACACCTACCGGTCCTGGGTTGTCCGATGAAGGCGTGGTCGACGGAAGGCCTGGATTCACTCCTCTCGATGGCACAGATGCCACGTGGAATCCCAGTGGGGACGCTGGCAGTCGGTGGAGCCGGTGCCGTGAATGCGGCAATCTTTGCTGCGGAGATCCTGGCATTGTCGGATACGGAACTGCGGACTCGAGTGTTGGCTTTTCGGGCGGAACAGTCTGCTGCAACGTTCGATCTCCCCGGAGCACCGGGGCATCCAGTGGCGAGTTGAACGCGCATGGACTTCGATTCACCACCACACGATCCCGTTGCAGTTTGCCAGACCTGGCTTGATGAGGCGCGGGCTCAGTGCCAAGTCCCGAACACGCATGCGATGGCCTTGGCCACGGTTGATGATCGTGGCCAGCCTTCTTGCCGCATGGTGCTCCTCAAGGGATTCGATGAACGTGGTGCGGTCTTTTTCACCAATCGTCAAAGCCAAAAGGGCGTGGAGTTGGACGCCAGCCCTCGGGCTGCACTCCTCTTCTTCTGGGATGAATTAAGTCGTCAAATTAGGATTGAGGGCAGCATCGAAGTCGTGTCTGATGAAGAGGCTGACGCGTATTTCGCCAGTCGCCCTCGTGGCAGCCAACTCGGTGCCTGGGCCAGCGACCAATCGCGTTCCTGTGCAGATCGAGACACCATGGAGGCACGGCTCAAGGAAGTAGAGTCGACCTATGACGGCCAGGAGATCCCACGACCTCCACATTGGATTGGCTATCGAGTACGGCTTGAAATGATCGAATTCTGGCAGGGCGGCGAGGACCGCATGCACGATCGAATCGTCTATTCAGCCAACGGCGACGGTACTTGGCAGATCCAACGGCTTTGGCCTTGATTGATCCTCGGATCGGTTATCGCTTGGTATTCAGGTGATCTACGGCTCAGGTGGAGGATCATGAAGCATGTCCTCAGCCTCGCGGATGATGTCTGCTGGCATGTCTTGTGCAGGCTTGGGTGACGATGGCTTTGGAGGTGGCTGGTCAGCAGGGGGCTCTGAAGAAGGAGCGGGTTGTTTGCTGCCAAGCAGGCGGCGGGCTTCCTCAAGCAACTCAGGTGGCAGGAAGGAAGCGGGATCGTATTCGGGGCTGGCTTCCCTCTGAGGAGCCTTTGGACTGACTGGGGGTTCGGCGTCTTGCGATTCCTGTAGATGGGGGGGCAGGTCCTCGTCGCTGACTGAAAATGATTCTGCCCCGAGCTCGAACTCGCTGCGCCAGGTTTCCACCTCCCCGGGCCTCAAGGTGGCAGGCCTGTGAATCTCACCTGGCTGCCCTCGAACTTGGCGGCGGTCTTCCAAGAGGACACGCAGGAATGTGGTGGCATCAAGATCCTTGGCTCCTCTTCGCCTGGCAGCACGCCGGACCCTTCGATCTGAGGAGACCACCAGAAGCCGACTGGGGGCCGAGGAGTCAGCGATCAGCCGCTCCAGGACCTCATCAGCTTCAATCTTGCCCGAGTAGATAACCCTCGTTTTAGAGGGCATTTTCTGGGGGTTACCGCCCGGGGGGGCTCCATCACACACCAGAGCCACATGGGCATCTGCCCAACGGCTGGAGGCCACCAGGGCGGCTAAACCGGCCACATCTGGACCTGCAAGGCCAGGTGGCAAGACCCCCGTGACATGGAGGACGTTGAATGTGTCGACAAGAAGCCTCATTGACCGATCCCCAGTATCGCGTCCAAATGTGGATTTAGGGCCCTCGGGGCCCTGTCCTTACAACTTAAACCCTTGCCGCCAGAAGCCGGATCGGTTCTAATACTCCGCTTTCCACAAGGGTAGACCCCGAGTACCGACAGTCATGGCCATCCGGATCAAATCTCGTCACGGCGAGTCCGTCAATCAGATGCTCCGTCGCTTCAAGAAGCTCTGTGAAAAAGAGGGCCTCACGAAGGACGTCAAGCGTCGCCAATACTTCGAGAAACCCTCGGAGCGTCGCCGTCGAGCTTTGAGGAAGTCCATTGCAAGGATGGCCCGGCTTCAAGCTGGCCCTCCAGTGCGTGGTCCACAGGGTGGTCCTGGTGGTCCGGCCCGTGGTCGACCTGGAGGTGGCGGTCCACGAAAGGGCCGAGCCTAGCGTGTCCCACGTGCCCGGTCTTTCCGGCGGTGCTTCGAGATTGCTGAATCCCCGCAGTTGACCCCGAATGACACTGAGTGATCACCGCGTTACCAAGAACAGCGCGATCTCTACAGAGGAGTTGCAGGCGTGAGAGGAATGATGCTTGCCGATTTTCAACCAATCGTGAATGACGCCTGGGTCTGGTTCATTGCACCTATCGGTGCAATCCTGGCCCTTCTATTCGCTTTCATTTTCAGCCAGACGGTCATGCGTCGATCCGAAGGCGATGAGGGCATGATCCGGATTGCTGAGGCTGTGCGCAAAGGTGCCATGGCATATCTGGTTCGGCAATACAAAGTCGTGTTCCTCGTCTTTGTGGTGCTGGTTGCCATTCTTATCATCCTGGGACTCCTGAATATTCAGCCACTTTGGACGGCGGCAGGTGTTCCAATTGCGGGCCTGTTCTCTGGCCTGTGTGGATGGTTCGGAATGAAGATGGCGACGAATGCCTCCGCTCGGACGACCTTCGCAGCTAAGCAGTCGCTCAACGATGGCCTCACAGTTGCGTTCCGTTCAGGTGCTGTGATGGGCCTGGTCGTTGTGGGCTTTGCACTGCTCGACGTCAGCGTCTGGTTCTTCCTTTGGAACGAGTTGATCCCCAATTCCGGTCTTGAAGAGATCACAGCGATCATGTTGACCTACGGCATGGGTGCATCCACGCAGGCGCTCTTTGCTCGCGTTGGCGGTGGTATCTATACCAAGGCTGCCGATGTCGGTGCCGATCTTGTTGGCAAGGTCGAAGCAGGAATCCCGGAAGATGATCCTCGAAACCCGGCGGCCATTGCGGACAACGTTGGCGACAACGTGGGTGATGTTGCAGGCATGGGTGCCGATCTGTACGAGTCGTACTACGGTTCAATCCTGGCATCGATGGCACTTGGCGCTACGGCAGCCTTGTCCGGTGCATTTGGCGATGTCTCCGAGAAGATGGGGTATGTGCTGGCCTCAGCTCCAATGGCGTTGGCAGGGCTCGGCATCATCTGTTCGTTGCTTGGTGTCTTTGTCGTTCGGGCCAAAGAGGGCGCTTCCTTTAGCCAGTTGCTCAAGGGTCTGCACATGGGCGTATGGTTCGCCTCGGTGCTCGTGGCCGTGGGCGCCGGCGTACTCTTCTGGTTGCTGCTGAGAGATCCTGAAATCGCACAGTACTACGTCTGGTGGCAGCCAACTCTGGCAATTGTTACAGGACTTTCTGCAGGACTCATCATTGCATTCGCAACGGAGTACTACACCTCTTACGAGCACGCTCCAACGCAGCGCATTGCCGAGCAGACACAGACCGGCCATGCCACCGTGATTATCGCGGGCATTGCCGAGGGAATGAAATCAACCTGGGCGCCACTGATCGTGATCGTGGCCGCCATTCTTCTGGCCTTCGGGTTCAGTGGTGGTAATGAGAATTTCCTGCTGGGCCTCTACGGCGTCGGCATTGCGGCCGTCGGCATGCTCAGCACGCTGGGCATCACTTTGGCAACAGATGCCTATGGTCCGATTGCAGATAATGCAGGTGGTAATGCCGAGATGACCGGCCAGCCTGCATTCGTGCGTGAACGTACAGACATGTTGGATTCCCTTGGAAATACCACAGCTGCGACGGGTAAGGGATTCGCTATTGGCTCAGCAGCGTTGACCGCCATGGCATTGCTAGCGGCGTATGCCATCGTGGTGAACGTGGCATTGGTCAAGAAGCATTCCGTCGTCCAATGGGATACACCCCTGGTATCCGTGGGTGGGCCAGACTTCGACCACAATGAAGTCTCCACCTTCAAACAGAACCGACCTGTTCCTAATAAAGAGGTGAACCTCCACCTTCGGAATATGGGCCAGGGCGAATTCCGCCTGGTTGCAGATTTCAACAAGAAGTTGACTGCAGGCGGTGCGTTGATGCTGGGTTCCAGGGCCGTGGTGACAGGTGTTGGTGGCATTTGTCCTGTCGGTTCGGATATCAATGCTAAGGCGATCTGGGATCCTCACAATGGCGTGTATAACGCCGAGGCCTCCGGCAATGGCGAAACCTACAACTTCGATCTTGTTCCAGCTGATATTGCATCGCTGAAGCATGTAGCAGCGTTCTATGACATCTCAATCATGAACCCGCGCGTGCTCGGAGGCTTATTCCTGGGTGTCATGCTCGCCTTTGTTTTCTGTGCCATGACTATGAATGCAGTCGGCCGTGCTGCGTACCGCATGATGAACGAATGCCGCCGGCAGTTCGGCATCATGCGTGACAAGTTCAAGGCTGACGGTATGAGTGACGAGGAAGTTTCCGATCCCAAGAATTGGCCAACGAGGGTCAATGTGAACGGTGTGGATTACCCCGATTACCAGGAATGCGTATCCATTTCGACGGCTGGTGCTCAGCGAGAAATGGTTGTGCCATCGGTGCTTGCAATCGTAACCCCCATCATCGTGGGGCTGATTCTCGGCGTTGGTGGTGTCATGGGACTTCTGGTGGGTGGCCTGACCAGTGGCTTTGCAGTTGCCATTTACATGGCCAATGCCGGTGGCGCCTGGGACAATGCCAAGAAGTACATCGAAGCAGGGCACCATGGTGGCAAGGGATCTGATGCACACAAAGCTTCCGTGACGGGGGATACTGTTGGCGATCCTTTCAAGGATACGTCTGGTCCTTCGCTTAACATCCTTATCAAGCTCATTGCTGTTGTGTCGGTCGTCTTTGCAGGCCTCGTGGTCTACTTTGGTCCGACAGTTCAGGCAGCCTTGGGACTCGGTTGATCCATGGAATCACCTTCTTCGGGCAGCGGTTCTTCATCAAACGAGGCTGCAGAAGCCATCTCTCCGATTGAATTCGCGCGGGCTGCAGCTCGCTTGGTATCAGATCGTCACTGCGAGGGCGTCCGATTGCTGGACGTTCGCGGTCTCAGCCAGATTTGTGACATGATTTTGATTGCCTCGGGAACCAGCGATCGACAGATGCGTTCGGTTGCTGGCGAGTTAGAGGATCTGGGCCAAGCCGATGGCTACCAGCGATTTCGAGTCACTGGAGACGCTCTTGACACCTGGATTGTCGTGGATTTCATCGATCTAATCGTTCATCTCTTCGAACCGGGCCGCCGACAGTACTACGATCTGGAGACACTCTGGAGCGATGCTCCGGAGATTGATTTCCAGCGACCATCAACGCCCGATTGATTGCCGTGGACAGGGCAGTCAGAACAAGCGGGTGTCCCGAGGTGAAGTCATGAACTTTCTTGTGCTCTTGCTCACCTGTATTGCTTGGACAGCAGATGTTGCAGGCGTACAAGAAACCCCTTCATTTGAAGGTCGATGGTATGGGATGGCTCACATGGAAGATGGGCCGTCGGTCGCAACTCTGGTTGAAGCCGAGGACGTCAAAGGTGACTGGGTGCTTAGGATCACCCAACTTGTTGACAACCGAAATCATCAACCAGTCTTGAATTCGCAAATCCATGGGTCATCCGTCACCATCAAGCCACATATCGGAGATGTCATTCAAGAGTGGACAGGCGAACTTGTTGACTCAGGGAATACGTATCGCGGAGAGATCAAGGAGGATCGAGCGACCATCGGTTCCTTTGAACTAGACCGCGTCCAATCTGTCAGCGACATACCAACTTCAAGAACATGGGTTGGAGACATCATTGTTCCAGGTCATGATTTTGAACATGTCCGTCTGCATTTGGTCAAAACTCCTGAGGGTTGGTCTGGCGATGTGGATCTGCCCTCTCGGCATTGTTCGGCGTATCCAGTCAATGTCGAAGAGGAGGGGGCCACACTCCAGATCGATATTCCCACACAGTCACCGATCCAACTAAAGTTGATATCTCCTCAACCGCTTCAAGCGAATGATGCGCCTCAGGAGGTGATGGCTTCTTGGGAGCAAGCAGGTACGACAACGACCTTTCTCATGGAGCAATGGCAAGGGGGGCAGGCGAATGTACTCGGGCGACCTCAAGAGCCCCGTGGCCCATTGCCTTATGAAACACAGTTGGATGTCGCCCTTCATCCCATTGGGCATGAGATTGGCGTCACGATCACGAAGCCTCGTGGCGAGGGTGATCATCCGGCAGTCGTGCTGGTTTCTGGTGCTGGTGGGCGGGATCGGGATGATCGGGACCATGGTCATCGATATCAGGCCGTGTGGGCCGACGTGTTGGCACGACGTGGTATCGCATCCCTTCGATTTGATGATCGAGGTATCGGAAGTACCCGGCTGCCTGAGGGCACTTCGATCGATGACTTGACCGCGAAGGACCAAGTGATTGATGTGCGTTTCCTTGCGGAATGGCTTGGTCAACAACCAGGCATTGACGGTTCCAAGGTTGGTGTGCTTGGATGGGGCGACGGTGGCTTGGTAGCGATGCGTGTTGCCATGGGTATGTACCGTGAAGTGTCCTTCGTGGTGCTCCTTTCAACACCAGGGTTACCCGGGATTGATATGGCGAAAGAGAGCATGCGTCGCCTACTGAAAGATGCACCGGTCAATTCCAATCGCGCCCGAGCTGTTTTGATTGCGTATGGAATCCTGCTTGATGTCGCAGCAGATCCTGAAGCAAGCGATACAGAGATCCGAGAAGTTGTCAGGCGTTATCTGGTCGCCCGGAGCAAGCTTCCCACGGGAACCGCGAAACCAATTTCTGATCAAGCCGTCGAGCATGACATGCAGCGGTTCGCATCTCCGGCCTTCCGCCAATCTCTGCGGTTCGATCCTCGGCAGATTTTGCCTCGGCTTCGGTGCCCGGTTTTAGCGGTTGGCGGTACGGAAGATCGAGGCACACCTGTAGATCTCAGCTTGCCTCATATCGAGGCAGCGGTTCAAAGAACAGGGGGCGACGTGACGGTCATTGAAATTGCAAACGTGAATCACCGTTTGCAACCCGTTGATGACAAACTGCAAGGCAACCAATTTATTCGGGCTACCGTAGATCCTCGAGCCCTCCGTGCTGTAACGGATTGGATTCTGAGCGTGACACAACCCACTCAAGCGTCTGAAGCGATGACGACGCCATGAGCCATGGTTTGACGCGTCGCAATCCTGCCAAGATTGAGGGCTGGGGACTTTCCATGAGTGATATCGCACATGGAGACGCTGGGACTGTTGACCCCAGGGTCCTGTTCGAGGATTCCCAGCGACCACTCGAAATTGAGGTTGGGTCAGGGAAAGGGACGTTTCTCGTCCAGGAAGCTGCACGAGAACCTGCTACAAATTTTCTTGGAATCGAATGGGCCAAACCCTTCTTTCGGTTTGCAGCGGATCGCATGAGACGCCACGATCTTCGCAATACCAAGATGATCCACGGAGATGGCAGTGAGTTCCTCACGTACTGGTGTGCTGATTCCGTGGCAACGGTTCTCCATCTGTATTTTCTAGATCCGTGGCCCAAGAGCCGCCACCACAAGAGACGTCTGGTTCAAGCTGCGTCAATGCGACATTTTCATCGCATCCTGCACCCCGGTGGTCTTGTTCATCTTGTTACCGACCATGATGGACTCTGGGAGTGGTACCAACAGCACATTGAGGGTTCAACGGATCTGTTCGACACCCGTCCGTTCCAGCCTCCAGTTTCCGCTGGAGACGATGAAGTGGTTGGTACGAATTTTGAACGGAAGTACCGTCTGGAGGGGCGGGAATTCCATGCGATCTCGCTTGTGAGGCGTTGAACCATGCACAGAACTGGGCACGATCCTGACAACATCCAACCGGATGACATCCTTTGTGATTTCTGCATGCGGCCAACATGGTCGTTGGATATTCCCTCCATCGAGGGACACCATGGAAGCATCTTCTGTGCCGATTGCCTGGAGAAGGCTTGGCGGGTATTGATGATGGAGAAGGGCGGATTGCCTGGCGAGGACGATTGGACGTGCAGGATGTGCCTGGAGGCCCGAGAGGGACCTTGGTGGTGTTCTCTCATGAATCCGCAGGCCAGGGCTTGTAAACGATGTGTCAAACAGGCTGCTGGTGCCTTGCATAAGAGCAAGGATTGGGAATGGCAGAAACCAGAACAGGAATCCTGACCGGTCGATCTGTTTCCGTCAGCTTTCACTCATGAGTGACCGCGGAACCTGGCTTCGATAGACCGTATCCAGCGAGAGGAAGAAGGTAGCGCCCGCACCTTCAATTGATTTGAGCCAGAGTTCACCGTGCAGCATCTCTGCCAAGTCGCGGCAGATGGCCAGTCCCAGACCGGTGCCCATATGGGTTCGTGTGTGACTGGCATCGACCTGACGGAATTTCTCGAAGATGACATCGTGCATATCCGCAGGAATACCAGGACCTTCATCAGCCACGCTGAGTACAACGCGGGAAGGTGTATCGCCCCGCTCGACTGTGCGTTCTTCCGCAACGATTCGAATGGTGCCGTTATCTGGACTGAACTTCACGGCATTGGACAGCAGGTTGTAGAGGATTTGCTGGACTTTGCCGGGATCAGTCTCGACCACGGGCAGTTCATCAGGAACGTCCGCAACCATACGTATGCCACGGGCAGCCGCTTGCGGGCTCATCGCCCGCATCAGTAGTTCGATGACATCACCAAGACTGGTGGGTTCAACGTTGACTTCCATACGGCCTGCCTCGATCTTGGCCATGTCGAGAAGCTCATTGATCATTTCAAGCAGGGAACGACTGCTATTCAGAATATTTGTGAGGTATCGGACTCGACGTGATTCCGGATCTTCCTCATCGAGGGCTTGGTCATGAAGTAATTCAGTAAAACCAATGATCGAATTCAAAGGTGTCCGCAGCTCGTGGCTAATATTGGCCAGGAATTCAGTCTTGAAGCGGGTAGATTCCCACAAGCCAACGTTGGCTTCTGCAAGTTCTGCAACTTTCAAGTCCAGGTTTTCATTCATGCGTTGCAGACGATCTTGTGTCTCAGTTAATTCATCGAGCATGTCGTCCAGGCCACCGGATAACAGTTCCAACTCATCGCCAGTCCGGATTTTCGATCGTGCCTCAAGGTTCCCTTCGGTGACCTGTTCGATCACCGTCTGCAGACGTGATACGGGGGTGAAGATTAGTTTCGACAGCATCACACGGAAGACGATCATGGCGACAACGATGGCCACCAGGCCCGCAATGAGGATGAGGACTCGGCTGGTACTCAGGAGTCCCTCACCGAATTGAGTGCTGCGAAGGACGATCGCCAGGCCCTTGGGGGTGACCGGTCCATCGGTCCGCATGGTTGGCCCGGAGACACCACTGGTCGACATGGGCTGGTCTCGCGGGATAGGTTGGGCATACAGGTAGACAGACGGTCCTATGATGCGATCGGGTAGGACGAGATAGGGTTGTACATCTGGTTCGGTGAAGGCCTGCTTGAACTCGGCCGCAATGTTCTGCTCCCTGGTCAGGGTGCTCGTCTCGCTTGGCGGTTGGTTTAAATCGACGTCGATCCAATCGAGGTAACCCACCACCAGGTTTGGATCGTCCGAGTTGCTGGTGCCAGAAAGGTCGGGAGACACCAGGTTCTTCATGGAGATCGGTCGACTGATTCCGCGGTTGTCATCGTAGATCACCGTCCGAGCAAGTTGCTGGGCAACCTCAAGTTGGTAATCTGCCACCACTCGGTCAGAGCGTATCCACGGGGCCGCCAGGGCCAGGATAAAGATGACTGCTAAGGCGCACCCGAAGAGGATCAGGCACTTATTCGCCAGGCTGATTCCCCGGGTCTTGGCGGAAGTCATGTTGGGAGTATAGATCCCACGGTCATGGTCGCGGGTGCTGCTGGATCATCAAAGGCACTCGTGTATCCGCATCCCGGACTACGCGACGGATTCTGGCAGCATCCAGGTTGACCGGAAGTGATCGAGGGTCCAAGGCCTCGATGAAGAGCTTCAGCACAGCCAGGGCAACATCCGATGGACGATCTGTTCCAGAGGGGGACCACAGGTTGTAATCAGCCCAACCCAGGCGTAAGGCTACGGCTCTTGAGTAGTCCTCCTCCAGGTCAAGGATGACCTGGAAATGCCATCCATCGTCGAGCTCCTTCTCCTCCTGGAGGCGGAACATGCCTGCATCATCCGGCATCGGGTCCATGGCAGGCAGACTACACGGTCGATCCAGTCGGGGCGTACTATGACAGAGAGCCTTTAGATCGATTGCCCATGAATTTTCTGCTTGAAACACTCCGCTTGGGATTGACGAACCTGCGGTTGCACATGCTCCGCTCGACCTTGACGAGCCTCGGGATCATCCTGGGTGTCGCAGCCGTGATTCTCATGGTTGCGATCGGGGAAGGCAACAAGAATGCCGCCATTCGGGACATCCAGGCTCTGGGCGCCAGGAACATCATCATTCGTTCCCAGCGGCCACCGGAATCGGGCAACATCGGGACCGAACGCAGGAGCTTCGCAGTGAAGTACGGGTTGGAGGATGCCGACTTGGCCCGTATCAAGACGTTCATTTCGAATGCCGAGACCATCGTTCCCGTAAAGAGCGTAGGTTCCGAGGTGTCCTTCGGAGCTCGGCGAGTTACGAGCCAGACCTATGGAACGCTTCCTGAACTGAAGCATGCGCTCAATATCGCAGTTCAGCCCGGCGGCCGTTACCTCGTTCCAGCAGACATAGATCAGCGAAGTCGAGTTGCTGTTATTGGGAACAGTATTGCCGACCAATTTTTTCCACTTCACAATCCGATCGGTCAACAGATACGGATCGATGATCGGGTCGTGACAGTCGTGGGCGTTTTGAAACCCATTGGCTTGTCCGGTGGTGCCGGTGGAGCTTTGGTCGGACGCGATCTCAACCTCGATGTCCACATTCCACTCTCGACCGCAGAGATCGAATTTAGTGATGTCGTTGACCGCCGAAATAGCGGGTCCTTTACACGTGAGGAAGTTCGTTACCTGGAAATCTATGTGACCACCCAGACTCCTGAGGAGGTTCTTCCCACAGCCGATCGAGTTCGTCGACTGATCGCAGTAGGCCACGAAGAACGTGGCGATGTTGGAATCATCGTTCCGTGGGAACTCTTGGAGAACGTAAAGCGAACTACGTTCGCAATGAACATTCTGCTCACGGCAATCGCGGCAATCAGCTTGCTCGTGGGTGGTATTGGCATTATGAACATCATGCTGGCCTCGGTGATCGAGCGCACACGTGAAATCGGAATACGACGTGCGCTTGGTGCAACTCGTCGACACATCGTGTCACAGTTTCTTGTTGAAACGGGCACCCTGTCGGCAGTCGGGGGCATCCTTGGAATCCTGCTGGGCGTCTCCTTGTCGATCGCCGTATCCCATGTGCTTCCCTGGGTCTTGGAACTGGGCTCTATCCAAAGACTGATCGATGTCAATATTTCCTTCGAGGCCCAGATCACCGGTTGGTCGATCATCGTCTCCTTCCTGGTGGCCTCGATGACCGGAGTGGTTTTCGGTATTTACCCGGCCATGCTGGCCAGTCGACAAGACCCCATTGAGGCACTTCGGCACGAGTGATGCTGCCTGAGAAGACCTTGGGTCTATACTGGGGAATGCTGTTCGGCATGGATCCAACCAAGGAGTTGCGCTGATGTTCGCCCGTCGTTCCACCCCAATCCTGGCATTCATCTTCATGGTGGTCTGCTGGATGAGCCTGTCCGGTTCGCTCTTGGCCCAACGCCTGGGTGATCGCTGGAGCCAGGCTCAGGACCGGTGGCATACCCAGGGGGAGCGTATTCCTGAAGATGCCGTGTTGCTCACCAAGCTCATCTACACGGATGTAGACGTGGCCTTCCACGACATGCCTGTCAAAGAAGCACTCGATTGGCTTTCCGAACAGGTCGGGACACGTTTCCAGATCAGCATGTTGAATGGCAAATCGATGGACGGAATTGATCCTGAGATCAAGATCACGCTCAACTTTCTTGACATGCCTGCTCTCAACGTCCTTGAACACATCCTGGACCAGTGCGCCTCACAGCAGCAAGTTGCGTGTACCTGGCAGTTGCGATGGGGCATGGTGTATATCGGGCCAACTTCCGTCATGGACGAAGCCAGGTTCCGAACGATCCGGATCTATGACGTTGGTGACTTGGTGATGACGATCCCGGATTACGATGAGCCGCCCGAACTACAACTCGGTGGGACTTCGGGTGGTGGAGGTTTCGGTGGTGGTGGAGGCAGCGGTGGGGCCGGCGGATTTGGTGGTGGCGGCGGTGGTGGTGGTGGCGGTGATCATCCTCGCAATTGGGACTGGGAACAGTTGGAGGAAGAGAATATTCAGCAACTTATTCTCATTCTTCAAACCAACATCGAGCCAACAGCCTGGCAGCGCAACGGAGGCGATGCAGCTTCAATCAATGTCAAGGATTCCAGCTTGATCATTCGGGCGCCTGGTTACATCCAGCGTCAGATCGACGGATTTCCATTTGAGATTCCAGGCGTCCATGAAATGAAGCCACGGACCATCAGCATCGTGGGACGCACCGTGATGGTTCAGAAGCCACTCTCCGAACAGGTGAAGCAGAACGTCATCGGCGGAACTTCTCAGCAGCCTTGATCACGCGCTGACGTGTCGAGAAGTCTTCTACTTATTGCGTGGCGTTGCACAGGGCGATCAACCCCATCGCCTGCGCGACGGCTTCCATTCGAGCATCCCATGTTGCATGGCGAATGCCGCCCCGGATCCTGTCCGGTTGTCGCCAACTTCCGGCAACATCATCACGACAGGTCAACTGGAGCAGATATCTCAAGAAGCGACGTTGGCTTTGTTGTATTTCCTCACGGCGGTCCACATCGGCGTAAGCCGGATCATTCATCGTTTCGATCAGGAACACGGCAGGTCGCAAAGATTGTGATGTGACACCACGGGTACCTGGTTTGAGGCGAAAGCCACCAGCATCCAAGGTGTTCCCTGCGTTTCCCATGGCACGCACCTGGAGGTCAAGGATATGGTCTCGGATTAATTTCAAGGATGCGAGGTCCGATTCAGATTCGACACCGCTTGAATTGGATCGATTGGACCGTTCGATCCAGCCGAGCCAGGGCAGCAAGGTCACATGCTGATGAGATGGAAGAACATCTCGTGCCCGGCGAGCAGTGGTTATTGATAATGCGCGATCTTCAGGCGATGACGTCGATAACGCTGCGGCAACAACAATAACGTCGTGCGCGTGCTTTCGGACTTCACTGTCATCAGCCTTGGCTATTTCATGAAGGAAAGAACGTGTTGTTTGGACATACTCGTTCTGGTCTTCCAATCCGAGTCGATCGGCTGCCAAGCACCAGGTTGCAGCTTCGACGGGCCCTTCACCAGATGGCGAAGCTTCTCCGGGCGGCGTGGTTTCCAATAGACCGACCGCTGCGGTCCGGGCTTGCTTGGCCAGTTCTGGATCAACCCCAGGCGTGGTAGCAAATTGAGCCAGGGCCAGTGCGGTCAGGTATCGGTCACGCTGCATGGGCGATTTCTGTTCAAAGCTGCTGGTCAGAGGCGTGAAGCTGCCCACGAGGCGGTACCCATCATCGGTCTTGAAGATTCTGGAAAGGACATGGCGAGCAAGGTTATCTCGAGCCATCTCCAAACCGTCGGAGGTGACCTCGGACTCGACCACCTCCATGTCACCGGATGTGAGCATCAAGGGAGGGCTACTTGGCGTGGCTTGTGCCAAGTCGATGGTCGTGAAACGGTAGAGACTGACATCGCCCTGATCTCGCAAGGTCTCAATCTGTCGAGGAGAAAGTTCGCTTGCCAAGGCCAATGAGTAGAGGCGTTCAGGTCCGACCGAGGCATTTGTCAATCGGAGTTGTGAAGGAAACTGGAACCACCACCGATCATTATGCCGCATGGCCATGCCATCAATGCCTGGTCGAAGTCGTTCAGTAGCGGCCATGAACGTGCGACCCATCAGGGCTTCGAGCGGTCCGGCAATTTCCATCTCCAGGGTGAGTTGCTTGCCGGCTTCGCGCCGAATGGATTCGGGCAATCCGGAAATGATGTCATCCTTGGAAGCGGTTTCGATGGCTTGTGCAGCAGCAGCTTGCATAAGGGTCTGACCTCTATCACCGACTTCTTCGGTATGGGTGAGGCCATATCCAACGGTCCGTCCTCGATGACGCAGGATGATGCAAACAGCCGAAGCCTCGGAGATATAACTGGCTTCAGTGGGTGTGCCCGGGATGGCCATGTCATTGACCCAGGTTCGGGCTTCCAACCAACCACCGACACAGTTTTCGAGGTCCAAATCGGCCTGGGCAGAGGTTCCGCAGAGACCGATCACGGCGATTAACGCCACAATCGTGATGCGGTATCCGCGACATAATCCATCCAATCGGAACAGATTTGTCCGGTAATGACTTCGCCGGAAGCGTCTTATTCCTAGGAAATTAGAAATTTGTGGACGACGGGCTGGCATTGGAGCATCCTAACGGTAGATGCTGGTGGTAATTCAAGCCCTGGCATCTGGAGGATAGGAAGAAGTGCCTGTGTCAATTTCAGATCTGATCCGGATGAACAGCAACCGTAAGCGGCTGCTGGTTTTGTCGGCACTTGTCTTCATCGCCATGTGCTAGCCGCCAACGTGCTGGCTACCTGGGGTGGAGACAAAAAAGCCCGACGTACCGGGGTACGTCGGGCGTGAGATTATGAACTCATGAGTCTGCTCAGAGCGTGATCTTGTCGGTTCCCAAGGCACCATGATCATCCATGCCACCACGCGTAGGCTTATCCTCATCTGGGGTGTCATCACTGACATCTTGCTGCTCAGGGGCACCCTCTTCCTTGGAGTCTGATTCGCCCCACTTGGCACGCTTGAGGCTCAGACCGATCTTCCGCTCTTCTGTATCGACTCGGAGGATCTTGACTTCGACCTGATCGCCAGGCTTGACGACATCTTGGGGGTCATCGACTTTCTCATCTGAGAGCTCAGAGATATGAAGCAAGCCTTCGAGGCCTGTTTCAAGTTGTACGAAGACACCGAAGTTGGTGATCTTGGTCACATTGCCGTGAACGACCATGCCAGGCTTGTAGGCTTCTGGAATCGCGGTGACCCAGGGGTCCTCGGTGAGTTGCTTGACGCCCAGTCCAACACGCTGCTTGTCCTGATCGATATCAAGCACAATGCACTCGACCGTATCACCCTTCTTGTACTTCTCGTTCGCATGCGAAATCTTTTCGGTCCATGACATGTCGGACACGTGAAGCAGACCATCGATACCTGGCTCGATCTCGATGAATGAGCCGTAGTTGGTGAGGTTGCGCACCTGACCTTCGATGATGGTTCCGGGCGGATAGCGTTCGGCCACCAACTCCCACGGGTTCACCTCGGTTTGCTTCATGCCCAATGAGATCTCGTGCTTGTCCTGGTTGATATCAAGGACAACGACCTCGATCTCGTCTCCGACATTGACCAACTCGTTGGGATGGTTGATACGTCGTGTCCACGACATCTCGGAGATGTGGACGAGACCTTCTATGCCCTCGGCGAGCTCGATAAAGGCACCGTAGGACACCAGGCTGACCACCGAGCCCTTGACACGGCTGTTGACTGGGAACTTGGCTTCGATTTCCTCCCAAGGGGAGGCTTCTTTCTGCTTCAGTCCGAGTGCGATCTTCTCTCGATCACGGTCGATCTTGAGGATCTTGATTTCAATCTGCTCACCAACCTTGCAGATTTCGCTGGGGTGATTCACCCGGCCCCAACTCATGTCAGTGATATGCAGGAGTCCGTCGATACCACCAAGATCAATAAAGGCACCGAAGTCCGCAATGTTGGTCACCGTACCGGTAACCAAGGCGCCTTCCTCGATGGAATTCATCAGCTTGTTCTTGGCTTCTGAACGTTCACGCTCGATGAGCTTGCGACGGCTGATAACGATGTTGCGTCGTTCCTCGTCGATCTTGAGGACTTCTGCACGGATCGTCTTGCCGATGAATTCACCGATGTCGCTGGGTCGTCTGACATCAACCTGGGAGGCGGGTAGGAAGACGGGAACGCCGATGTCGACCAGCAATCCACCCTTGATCTTCCGCATGCAGCGACCCTCGATGATGTCGCCTTCTTCCTTGGTTTCCAGAATTCGTTCCCAGCCTCGAATTCGATCTGCTTTGCGTTTGGAGAGCTTGATGATGCCGGATGAATCCTCGAGATCCTCCAGGAGTACTTCGACAGCGTCACCGGCTTTGAGGTTCTCCCATTCGTCAAACTCGCCCTTGTTGACCAAGCCTTCTGATTTGAGGCCGACGTCGACGATGGCATCGTCACCGGCTTTGCCGACGATGGTGCCTTGGAGGATCTTCCCGCGGCTGTATTGCTGCATTTCGCTACTGAGCACACTGGACATGTCGCCTTCGGCGACGGCCTCACCCAGTTGGGCTCGGATCAGTGTGTCAGCGTCATCCTGCTGGACACCCAGCTCGGCAATGAGATTGAAATCAACCATGATGTGATGGGGTGCGACGGCCGGGACAGGTCACTGCGGGTCGCGTCCGCAGGTTGGAACTGGGCACCTTCCGGTCGAGTCGCGGAATCGCATCCGCTGATGATCTCGGGGAAGGGCCGGGAGCCCCGGGCAAGCGGGTCAGTATAACGATCTCCCGGCTTGTATCGAACATACAAATCGATTCAGAGCCATTCTGGGAGGCTTCCAAGCAGGGATTTGAACCATGTCTCTGCCTAGGGGCCCAGGAAGGTCTGTATGGGCGGACCTCAATACCTTGGGTCTGAGCCTAGTCCGCCTGGGGGTTGGTGGAAACGACGACCCAGGAGCATGAACCCGGTGGCCCCGAGGATGCCCAGCAGGGCGGCGATGAAAAAGACACCTCCACCTGCCTCGCTTCCGTTGCGTATGAGGATTTCGTAAGCGGACACACCCAGGATCGGTGCCAGCAATCCGCGGATTCCAGTGAGCGTGACATGGACCCCCATGTACTGGGAAGAGGATTCCGGGGAGGCGAAATCATGGTGACCGAGATTCCAGGCCAGGACACCTCCACCAAATCCGATGCCTCGAATCACGGCAGCCAGATAGATCCCCGGCAGCCAGCTTCCAAGCACAGCTCCGCACAGTATGAAATTGGTTATGACAAAGATCCAGCTATGAATTGAACGGAAACGAACCACGTGGACTCGGGCTAGTAAGCGTGACCAAACAGGAATCGACAGTGGCATCATCAGGATTGGGATGGATGTGAGAATTGCAATCGCATGAACGTAGTCCAGGTTGAATTGCTCATCCAGGATGATGACCAGCGGGGCGGTCACCATGATGTTCCCGGTTCCAATCAAGAACAGGCAGATCATGAAGGATGCAAAGCTGCGATCTTGACGAAGCAAACGCAGGATTCCAAGTGGGTTGATGGAAGGGCTTGTGTGCTTGGGAGAAGATCGAAGTGCGTGTTCGGCGTCCAGCATTCGGCGGTGACCACGCACGCGGATACGGCTGTACGACAGTGTGCCGAGTAGGCCGACAGTGGCGGCTACCGGGAAAACCCATCGATAGGCATCCGGGTTCTCATCAAGCAGGAGACCCGTGAGGAACGTCACAAGGGCAAGGCAGAGTGCCTGGACAGAGGCAAAGGCACCCGCAATGCGAGGTCGGTCTGGTCTCGGGTAGTTGCTGGCCCAGATCGTTGTACGGACCGTGACAACCCCGGCCCAGGCCGCGCGACCAGCCGTGACAGCGACTGCGAAGACGACAAATCCCCAGGCGGTAGGGGCCGCCAGGCCGACGGCTGCAATCGACAGGATGGTGACCACCTGGAGGGTGACGATGAAGTGAACCTTGTGACGGCCGTGCGCCATGGCTGCCCAGGCGAAGCTCGTGAGATTCGCCATGGCTGGCAGGCCCGTGAGGAGTCCGATCACCAGATTCAATAGGTCTGGATCAACCTGCCCACTGAAGGACTTCTTCGCGGTGATGCCAACCACGCCACCTTCCAGCATTCCCATCATGAATGGGAGGAGGGACCAGGCAAGCAACTCACGCGAGTAGGTACGCCGATATCGAAGTGGCATGCCCGAAGGCAGGTAACGACGGCCCAAAGATAGGACAAATTGATTGGCCGACCCTAACAAGGAGATTCCGTTCTGCCAGAAGGCGCCGCGACAGTTCAAAGGATCAGCGATCCCTGCATCGGAAACAGGCCGGTGTTCCAGGAAACCAGTCGGACAGTATCAGGGTTTGAAGTCCGCCGTCAGGCGGTCGAGGGGGCGATCAACTAGTTTGGATTGCCGCCGGTATTGACCAGGGGATACGGTGAGAGTGCCGTGGGTTGGTCGAGGAGGAAGGCACGACCCCAGTCATCAGAGAATGCTCGCCAGCCAGTATCGGATACGACTGCAAGGTCACGATCCTGATCCAATTTGGTCTCAGATATACCGGCCATTTCAGGTGTCAAGTTGCCTTTGATGTAGTCCCACGTGTGGTACTTGTCCGAGGTACAGCCCGCGCTCGCAAGGGCACCGGTCAGGATTAAAAGCATGACGGAATGGGGGGTACGCATCGGGAGCCTCGTGTGGAGTGACAAGCAGTGATCCGGGACCTGCCCGGAGAGATGAGCAGTGTCCCGTAGCTCGGAGCCTATGTCAACGAGGCTACCAGAGGCCAAAAAAGGGCGGAAATTCATGTGCCGAAACTGATTGAAATCCAACCCTCTTCAGTCCAAACACGTGATAGGGTTGAGTCACCGACGGGGCGGAGCCCCTCGGGTCCGCGACCCCTGCGGGCACATTGCTCGTTCCTGCTTGATCCCCTGGGATCACTGGATCTGCGTCGATGGTCATGCCTCCCCCGCCTTATGGTGGGACTCGTGTGGAAGGCCGGGAACGATGGACCGTGAGCCCACCTTGACCTGGGGTTCGAGCAAGGTCCGCACGGGGCTGGTGAAGTCTGGGTTCTGCTCAGGCAAATCCAGCCAGCGGCCCGCGGGGCTCCGCTCCCTTGGTCATGTCCTGAGCAGGCGTGACGTTACTTCTTGGCGATCGCGTCTCGATACTGGATAGCCATGTCTTCCAGGGATGCGGGCATCACTCGTACATCACCGATCACGGTCATGAAGTTCGTGTCACCACCCCAGCGTGGGACGACATGCGCATGAATATGTTCTGGAAGCCCGGCGCCAGCAGCGGATCCCTGGTTGATTCCCACATTGGCTCCATGGGGCGCCAGTACCTCGGTGACGAGCCCTATAGCGATCTCAACCAGGTTCCAGAATGCCATTCGAGCAGCAGGTGCATACTCCAGCAGCGTTGGACGAGCCTCGCCGAGGGCGACGAGCAGATGGCCGTTAGCGTAGGGATACCGGTTGAGGAGAATCAGTCCATGATCGTCCCTATGGATCACGTAATTCGCCTCGTCGGATTCGGGATGCTGCCAATAGTCAGCAAGGAAATTGACCGGACCCTCGGCGTCTCCCCCCACGGCATCGCGGCGTGCATCGAGTCGACGTAGGTAGGCCAGCCGCCAGGGGGCCCAGAGATTCTCATGTTGCATGCTCAATCACTCCATTGACAACGGGCACCATAAACTGACAACCCATGCCACTGCTGGCCGCCTCCAATTTGATCCACCGCATTGGGACCCGTGAGATTCTCTCAGGGGTCTCCTTTGGCATCGAGCCAGGCGAGAAGATTGGCCTGATTGGCCGGAATGGCTGCGGCAAAACAACCTTATTGAGAGTCATTGCCGGGGACTTGAAAGCCGAAGAAGGTCGCCTGGATACCCAGCGGGGCCGCCGGGTTGGCATGTTGCCTCAGCACCCGACCTTTGAAGCAGGGCTGACTGTGCGGGATGTAGCTGCAGGTGCGTTTGCCGTACTCGACGGCATCCGGGCGGAGTTGGAGTCGACCTACGAGGCGATGGCGGAGGCTCAAGGTGACGCATTGGATGGTCTGCTCAAGCAACAGGTGGAGTTGGAATCTCGTTTGGAGGCTGCCGGCGGTTGGGAAGTTGGACATCGAGTTGAGGCAACATTGCATGGCTTGGGATTCCGGGATGACGAACTTACGCAGGAAGCCCAGACACTCTCAGGCGGACAGAAATCCCGTTTGGCACTCGCACGACTGTTGCTGGAAACGCCTGATCTCCTGTTGTTGGATGAGCCGACGAATCACCTCGACATGGAAGGTCGCCAGTGGCTCGAGACATTCTTGGCAGACACGTTTCCAGGGGGGGTCATCGTGGTCAGCCATGACCGATGGATGTTGGATCGAGTGGTGAATCGCATTTTGGAACTCGATCGTGGTCGTATTCTGGAGTACCCGGGCAACTACACCGCGTACAAGGTCCAACGAAAGGAGTTGGAAGTTACCCGGGAGCGGGCATTCAAGCGGCAGCAGGATCATGTTCGTCGCGAGGAAGCGTTCATTCGAAAGTACAAGGCAGGACAGCGTGCCAAGCAGGCAAGGGGTCGCGAGTCACGCCTTCAGAGATTTCGTGATGGCATGGATGAGCCGCTGCGTCCCGTCCAGGTGGCGGATCTGTCATTGCCGGAACCACCTCGCAGTGGCGACATCGTGCTGGATGCCCAAGATCTGGGAACGGCCTGGGATGACCTGATCGTTATGTCGGGATTAAACCTGCTCATTCAACGTGGCGAACGGATTGGGATTCTGGGGCCCACTGGAAGCGGTAAGACCACGCTTGTTCGATGCCTCCTCGGTGAGTTGGCACCTCGGGAGGGACAGGTTCAAACAGGGACGCGTCTGAAGACGGGCTGGTATCGACAAGAGCAGGAACATCTCGATCCGGATCTGGAAGTCTGGCAATGGCTACGAGACAGCTTGGCACGCGAACGTGAGAGCGGGCAGGCCTCCGAGCAGGAAGCTCGTGATCTAGCTGGCGCCTTTCTGTTCAGTGGCACGGTCCAGGAGCAGGTCATCGAGACCTTGTCCGGTGGCGAGCGATCCCGCCTGATCCTGGCTTCGCTGGTTGGTGGTGGATACAACGTGCTCGTCCTCGACGAACCGACGAACCACCTGGATCTTCCATCGGCGGAACAGTTTGAAGAAGCATTGAGTCGTTCTGGCCCATGGAAGGGCACCTTGTTGCTCATTAGCCACGATCGTGCGTTGCTTGAGGCGACCTGTGACCGCCTCGTGGTTCTGGACGGCCACGGGGGAGTCAGGCTGCATGAAGGCCGCCTGTCGGACTGGCTTCGTCTCCGGCAGCGTGACGACGCGTTGAATGCGACCGTTGAGAAGGCTGAAAAGAAGAAACAAGCACCCATCCGCCGGGAATCCGTTCGACTTCCCGAGAAGAACCCGTTGGAAAAACTCAGCCTACGCAAGCTTGAGGAGCAGATCGAGCAACTGGAGAACCAACGAACCGAGATTGACCGGCAACTCGGTTTGTCCGAGGTCTATACCGATGGAGATCTTGTTAAGAAACTGTCAGCAGAACGGCAAGAAGTCGAGTCCTCCCTGGTGCCATTGGAAGACGAATGGCAACGTCGAGCGGATGACTCCTCAGCCAATCGATAAAAAAACCGCACGCCCTGGGGCGTGCGGCGGTAGTTGATTCCATGTGGAAGCGGATCAGATCTGGATAAAGAGCTCTCTGCCGGAATCGTCCCGTGCGACCAAGCGAGTTTTGCCGAGCCAATGAGGGTTAAACCCTTCAACCACTTCTGCAGAGGTCTGCTTGGGATCGAGATGGGCAATGACGAATTCCCCGCCCGCGGGTCCGAACTCCCCGTTCTCATCGATCGCATAGATCGTGAGAGATTGGATCTGTCGGTCGAGGTCATAGGCGATCCGGGGGTTTGTGCCATCGGGATTGGTGAAGAGCCTGATGCGACCCTTATTGGTTGAGGGATCGACCAGCGAAGCCACCAGGTAGTCACCGTTATCCGTGGGCCATGCGATCTGGCCGCTCATGCCAGGAGCTTGGTTCAGGACGAACTGAGCTTGTCGACTGTTGATGGCTTGGATCAGTTCACGGTGATTGCGATCCGCCACGATGCCAAAGACGGCCAAGGTAATTGAAACACCCAGCAACACCAGGGCGACTGCACGCCAGGTCCAGAGTGACTGGCTGAAGGCATTCCGCGCGATCGTATCGTGGGGTGAACTTGTCGTCATCATGCCTGGGCCGATCTGGGCCAGGGGTTGCAACGTGCTGTCCTTGTCGGCCATTGCCTGGGAGACGCGTTCAAGCACCAAGGCTCGAAGCGATTCATCAGGTTCTTCAGAACCGATCAGACGTTCGTCTGAGACTAGTTCAGCTTGGAGGTGGCGGATAGACACTCGGACACGGTCGGGCACTGCGAGGAACGCATCTTCGAAGTCGAGGGCATCCTCGGCATCGAGCAGACCAAAGGCGTCCAAGGACGCAAGTTCCACGAGTTCCGGAATTGAGATTGGCTTTGAGCGGTTCATAACGAAATTGTTCAGTCCTTAGGGGAAGGCAGTCAGGATGCAGCCCATTCTTGGAACTCGGTGGTCAATGAGCGGTCTCGTAGCTTTTGCAGGCCACGGCTCAACGCAGATTTAACCGTTCCAAGTGGAGCATCGAGTTGACGACTGACTTCTCTGAGCGTGAATCCTTGTAGGTATGAGCGTTCGATAACAACGCGTTGTAGTTCTGGTAAATCGGATAGGCAACGTTGAAGTGCCGTTATTTGTTCGTGACGAAATTCAGGTTCCTTTGACTGTCCCTGGGGTAGAGACTGGAGGGCGTCTTGCTCCAGGCTGGTAGATTTGGGCCGGACTGATTTTCGCCGTAGTTGGTCAATCAAGTGCCTTCTGGCGATGAGCATGACCCAGGTCACGAGTTTGGCTCTCTGTGGGTCAAAGCGGTCTGCGGTCTGCCAGAGGCGTACAAAGATCTCCTGTACGGCGTCTTCGGCTTCTGGCTGCGTGGGGAGCAGTTGCCGAGCGACGCGAAAGACGAGTCCCCCGAAGCGGTCGTACAACTCAGCGACGGCGTTTTCCTCGCCAGCCGCGATTCGTTGCATGAGATGTGACTCCAAATGGTCCAATTCGAGCCCCCATCTAAGGGTTCATTCCGCAAATTCCTGGTCCCCGGTTCCCACAACATCAAAGGGTCTTATCCACATGATGGCCTGCTTTTTACCTCTTTGGGTCCCTAAGAGCCCTATTTAGGGCCCCAAGAGCCAAATGGCAGCGATTTCCAACGAAATCCGGCAAGCAAAATTGAGGATTCCTGTCAGGATTGTGTAGTCTGGAGGCCCGGCGGGTGCCTTACTAAGAAGGCTGCCACCGGCTCCCGAGGGCATCATTCAAGGCCAACGGGATCATCAGGAGGGCTGTCAGCGTGCCTGGATCGCTGCAAATAACGAGGACCATCCCATTTCAGGGATGCGTGCAACCCCACCGGGTTCCTCGACGTGGCTACAGCCTCATCGAATTGCTCGTCGTGATGTCGGTTGTCACATTGTTGACCGGGTTGTTGTTACCAACGCTTGCCAGTATCCACGACGCAGCCAATCGGGTGATCAGTAAGTCCAACCAACGCAACATTGGGCAGGCCATTGCTCTGTTCGCCGACAGCCAGCAAGGGCACCTGCCTGAAAGTGCAGCACTCGAGGTTGCACCTCTCGACCTCGGTGAATTGATGCGTACCTGGACGCCTGATCAGCTGGAGATTTTTGACCCTAACCGGAAGCATGCACGATGGTTGAGCCGCGGCTTCGATGGCTTGGGTCGTCTCTTCCAACAACAGTATCTGAAGGAACCTTCAGTGCTCTATTCCCCCGGTCACGATGGTGCCCACAGCTGGGATGAGTATGAGAAAAACTGGCGTGATCTGAACCAGGTTATGACCGCCCGAGTTGGGAACGAGGACATCAATCCTGGTCGACCCATCTATAGCAATTACCACTATGCAGGCCACAAGTACTGGGATCCTGACATTGACTCGTCGCAGTGGCGTGACCGCCTCTTTTCCGATGGCTACGCATCGATCCTGCTCGCTGATGGCATGCGGCGATCGAGTGACCTGAACTTCGAGGGTGGTATCAACGTGCTCCACATGGACCTGTCTGTGGAGTGGCTTGAAGACTGGCAGTTGTCCAATGTCCTTCCACCCGACGGCGAGAACACCATTGGTAGTGGTGGGCACGTGATCCGTGCCATGTGGAAGATTTTCAGGCCTCACTGATTCTGAACATTCGATGCACCAATGCCTGAGGACCCTTTCGAGGTCACGGTGTCACATTGATTTCCCTCGGGGAGTCGGTTCGGTTGGTCACCCGCATGGTTTGCAATCGATGTCGCCCAAGACCTGGGTCAATCGTGCGCAGTTTCGTGATCACGACATCGGGGCCCACCAGGATGTGATCCAAACGCGCGATCGACCAATTGCGTGGAAAGGTGGGAGCCCAGCCTTCACCGCCACTGGACCAAGCCCGGGTGTACTGGGGAAACAGGGATGACAAGGCGGCGCTTCCGGAGGGCATGTTGAAATCCCCAATGATCAGGTCCACTTCTTCCGGGCCCACCTTGGTCAGCAGATCCTGTAGACGTTGCGCAATTTCCCAGCGACTCCTGGAAGGATCTGAAGGCAAGTCCACGAGAAGTAACTTCAAGGGCATCGCTTCAAACCCAGGGCCTTCCACATCGAATCGAGCGACGTGAATCCCTTCAGACCAGATGCTGGATCGGAGCTGTTGAACGGGCAATCGTGTGAAGACACTGAAGATCCCGGTGGAAATTCCGGTGTGATCAGGACCAAGCCAATCTCGAATCGTGTCGGACCATCGCACACGCCGACCACCCTCGATAATGCTGATATCCGAATCCAATGTCACAATTGGTTGGGCATAGGCATCTTCGTCATCGAGAATTGTGCCGAGGGTCCATTGACTGATCGTGATGCCAGGTCCATGCACGTTGGCGGACTTGTTGGCCGGCTGCCAGTTCAGGAAGAAAAAAATCATGGGACCAACCAAGCACAACAGCACGCCCAGTGGCCACTGCGCTCGGAGTCGCCTGATCAGGGCAACGCCACTAAGCCAGAACAAACCAGCTGGGATCAGGACCAGGGATGGGATCCATGAGAGCCATTGGGTCCAGAGCCAGCGGTCACTCCAGATCAATCCGATCAGCCAGGCAACCAGTATCAGCAGGGCGATCAGCAGCAGTACCGATCCCAGAGTGTTCGACAGGATCGAGATGACGGTTCGCCGGTGCATGGAGGTGGCGATCCCTAGAAGGGGAAGACCCATGGTGTCAGCAGGATGGTGACCACACCAGCAAGCACGGTCAGCGGCAAGCCCAGTCGCATGTAGTCCATGAACCGGTAGCCACCGGGGCCGTAGACCATGAGATTCGTCGTATACCCAATGGGGGTCATAAAGCTGGTTCCCACGCTCATCATCAAGGTGAAGACAAATGGCAGGGGGTTGACCATGAAGTATTCAGCCATCCCCATGGCGATCGGAAACATGAGAACCGCGGCCCCGAATGGGGTTACGAGTTGAGTGACGATCGAAGCCAACACGAAGAGCACGATCAACATGCCCGTCAGATCTAAGTTCAGCCCATGGGCTGTTTCCACCAGCAACTGTGTGATGCCGTATGCGGCGCCACTACTTTCCATTGCCTTTCCGATGCCGATGGCAGCAGCAATGGCGAGGATGACTTGCCAATTGATGGATCGGCGCGCGACTGTGCCCGTGACACATCGTGTTAACACCATGATGAGGGCGCAAAGCCAAACCGACGGAACCGCAGAGATTCCCAGGGGCTTAAAGACCAGGAGAAGCACCAATCCCAACATGATGGCGATCGCCAGGCCAGCTCGTTCATGGCGGATCGGTCGACTTTGATCCACGTCTGAAACGAGGTAGAAGTCCCTTCGATTGCGCCAATGTTCTGCAAAGGCATGGTGCGTCTCGAGCAAGAGAACATCACCGGTTCTCAAGACGATGTCACCGATCTTTCCCTCGATCTGATGTCCTTGACGATGCACAGCGATAACCACAGCTTCATACGCGGTTCGAAACCGAGATTCCCTGATTGACTGACCCACCAGTTGCGACGTGGAGGACACCACGGCTTCCACCAGTCGACGTGTCGTTCGGGCAACAGGTAATTTTTGAGCTTGCTCATCTGGCGGTACAAGACCCCGGATACGCCGCCGGAGGTCGAGGACGGAGTCCAGGCCACCGACAAAGGCCAGTCGGTCTCCGGCGTGCAGAACCTCTTCCGGGGAGACAGCCTCCAGCACGGTATCTCCTCGCTCAATTCTGCTCAGGAACAGGTCTGGCAGATGGCGAAGGCCAGCCTGTTCAATGGTCTGGCCAACCACTGTTGAACTAGGTTGGACCACCAATTCAACCTGGTACTCACGAGCGTCAGTCATCTCAGCCATGGCTGGTTTGCGGGCAGGGAGGACCTTGGTCGTGATCAACAACATCAGGACGACCCCCAGGATCGCCGTTGGAAGACCCAGCGCACCGATTCCAAAGAACTCAATCCATGGAGGCAGCTCAGTAAAACCGATTTCCGTTAGCCACGGCCGCTCCTTCGTGAGCCACGTTGTGAACTCTTCCATGACCACGACATTCGAAGCTGTTCCGATGAGCGTGAGCTTTCCTCCCAAGATGGCTGCAAAGCTCAAGGGCATCAGGAGGTGTGATGGACTGAGTTGTTGTCGCCGTGCCCAATCCCGTACCACGGGGATCGTCATGGCCACGATGGGTGTGTTATTCAGAAAACCCGAGCACAAAGCAACGGGCGGCAAAAGCCGGAACTGCGCTTGGGCAATGTTGCGAGGCCTACCCAGGAGTCGGTCGGAAAAGAGTGACAACGCGCCTGTTTCTTCGAGTCCTGCGGCGACCACGAACAAGCCGCCGACCATCAGCACGGCCGTCGAAGCAAAGCCGGATACAGCCTGGGTGAACTCAACGACGCCCACCACCATCAACAGGATCAGTCCCCCAAGCATGGCGGTATCGACTTGCATTCGGTTGGTAACAAGTGCGGCCATGACCAGGCCGATTGTTCCCAGGGTGAACCACGCGTCGAATCCCATGAGCTGCCTGTCAGTGTTCCGCCGTTGCGGCAGGGCCTAATCGAAGATCGCGAATACCGTTGATGAGTTGTTCGTGAAGATCGGGGACGGCCACGATCACACCAGAGTTTGCTTTCAGCAGACAACCATGCCCGAAGTCCAGTGAATGTCCATGGATGTCTGATACCACGGCACCAGATTCCGTAGCGATGATTGACCCCGCGCCGTGATCCCAAATCTTTTCCACGTATTCAGCATTCTTGGGCATGCGGAGGTACGCATCTGCCTGTCCACGAGCGACCAACGCATACTTGCATTGACTGTCGACAGCGACCCGTGTGCCGCCCCCGAGCGATTCAATCAACTTGGCCGCATCGGAGAGACTGCCATGGGCCTTTTCCACGGATCCGCAATATCGGAGAGGTCGATTCCTCGACCAGGTATCGCAAGAGATCCGCATCGGTTCCGTGTTGGGATCGCACTGGGCGTACTCCCATGCGCCCTGGCCTTCAACAGCTGCGTAGATCACGCCATCTGGATCAGGGACATCCATGGGGGTTGCCTGGTCCACTGGAAGCCCAGGGCATCCCATGACACCCAGGCGTACCTTGCCTTGCTCAATCTTGGCAAGGGCAATAGCGAACTGCTGACCTCGTAGGAAGCCCTTGGTGCCGTCCACAGGGTCGAGGGTCCAGTATCCGTCTCCGGTGCCATCGTGGCCGCCTGAATCGATGGCGGCAAGAATCTGGGCCTCATCGGCGTTGGGTCGAAAGGTCCTGACGAGGCGAATAATGCCTTCCCGGGTCAGGCGGGCTTCATCACTGCGCAAGTCCCCACTGTCTTCTTCACCTACCAGCGCATGCTGTACGGGATCCTGGAGTCGCTCCTGGAGCGTCATGGCCACGATGGCCTGAGCGGCATAGTCCGCGACGGTGACGGGACTCCGGTCGTCCTTGGTCAGGCTTCCAAAGGCTTCACGTGCCTGCTGAGCCGATCGTGTGACCGCACAGGCGGCTGCGACGGCTTCCAATGCGATGTGGAGAAGATTGTCTCTCGGGATGCTCATGTGGGAGTCTTCATCGGCTCGGGGGTCATCGACTCGGGAATGAGAACGCCGTCGAGGCGGCACTCGACTCGTCATAGGGTAGGACCCGACAGGTGTTCAGGGGTCTGTCTTCCTCTGAAGCCGCTCATGGGAGGTCGAGGGTTGGCGGCCAGGCTGGGTGCTGAAAAAATCAATGGTATTTCGGTCGACCAGGTACCCGTCCATCGTGCCCGGTTCATCCATTTCAACCAGTCGGAAGTGGCCAGTGGCTTGGTCGAAAACCCCAACAAGTTCCTCGTCGTCACTCATGACGGGGGTTCGGCCCTTGTGCCCGCCGGCCCCATCGAGCGTCCGCCAAGTCCGATTGACCTTCAACAATCCATGCGGCTCACAGGTGATCGTCAGTCGGTCGAGAATGTGACTGGCGCCGCGGGAGTTGATACGCCAAGCCTCGCCCTCCCAGGTGCCTTCCATGATGTTATCTGGCCAGAGCGGGGGGGCGTTGGTCTTGGAGGCCGTATCGAGCGATGCCTCGGTTGTCTCATTGTGCATGGATGACTGGCAACCTACCGTCATGATCAAGATCATGAAGAGCAGCACCAGCACCGATACGTTCTTGGACATCAGCTTTGTTGCCAACCGGCCTTGAATTCGCGGAGGGCCGTCATGAACTCGTCTTCAATACCCTTGAAACTCTTGGACTCGACCAGCTTGTCGCGGAGCGTTGATTGCGGTCCACGGAAGTGATCCAACATGGCTTCCTCGAAGTCATGCACGGAGTTCAGCGGCAGGTCATCGAGCACGCCTTTGGTTCCGGCGAAGATCGAGATGCACTGATCGATGGCGGTGAAGGGGCGGTACTGCCCCTGTTTGAGCAATTCGACCATTCGGGCGCCACGTTCCAATTGCTGCTGGGATGCTTTGTCCAGTTCGGTTCCCAACTGGGCGAATGCTTCGAGTTCACGGAAGGCAGCCAAGTCCAATCGCAGGGAGCCTGCGACTTCCTTCATCGCCTTGATCTGGGCGTTACCACCGACGCGGCTCACGGAGATACCCACGTTGACAGCGGGGCGAACACCCGAGGCGAACAACTCTGGTTGCAGGTAGATCTGGCCATCGGTAATTGAGATCACGTTTGTCGGGATGTAGGCCGAGACGTCGCCTTCCTGGGTTTCGATAATGGGAAGGGCAGTTAATGAGCCACCACCATTTTCATCGGAGAGCTTGGTAGACCGTTCCAGGAGTCGACTGTGCAGGTAGAACACATCGCCGGGGTACGCCTCGCGTCCGGGTGGACGACGCAGCAGCAACGAGAGTTGCCGGTAGGCCGTTGCTTGCTTGGAAAGGTCGTCATAGATGCACAGGACGTGCTTGGGCGACTTGCCTTCTTTACCCTGCCACATGAAATACTCGCCCATGGCCGTGCCGGCGTAGGGTGCGATGTACTGCAGTGGAGCAGCACTTGAAGAACCAGCATTGACGACGATGGTGTAGTCCATGGCACCGTGTGTCCGAAGGGTGTCAACCACGCCAGCAACGGTGGAATCCTTCTGGCCGACGGCAACGTAGATGCAGACGACGGCGTCATCTGTGCCCCAGTATTCCTTCTGGTTAATGATCGTGTCGATCGCGACGGCGGTCTTGCCGGTCTTTCGATCGCCAATGATCAATTCACGCTGGCCTCGACCGACGGGAATCATCGAGTCGATGGCCTTGATGCCTGTCTGCAGTGGCTCCTTCACCGGCTGACGGGCAGCAATGCCCGGTGCAACGATGTCAAGCTTCATGGTCGTGTCACTGTCAATGGGGCCCTTGCCGTCCAGTGGGGCACCCAGAGGATCAACCATGCGTCCCAGCATGGCCTCGCCGACCGGAACTTCAAGCAGACGATTGGTAGAGCGAACAGTGTCACCTTCACGAACAGCCAGGTAGTCACCGTAGATGACTGCACCGACGGTGTCCTCCTCGAGGTTCATCGCCTGGCCCATGACCGTGCCCTTATTCGTTTCGAATTCGAGCAGCTCACTGGCCATGACGTTGGAGAGGCCATAGATGCGGGCGATGCCGTCACCGACTTCGACGACTTGGCCGACCTCCGAGATCTCAAGCTGGCTCGCGTACTGCTCGATTTCCTGCTTGATGACTGAGGTGATTTCGTCAGTCCTGATCTTCACGATGGTGTCCTTCCTATCTCACTCTTGTTCCTGGGCATCCATGGCCGGCCATTTCTGAGGTGCGGCCGGAGCGGGAACGCCTTCGGATTCAATCTCATAGACGATGGTTACGGAAGCGGTCACCTGGACCTGGCCAGGTGTCATGACGGGCGTCGAGCCAGAGGCAGTCGTTCGTGCCATCGCCATGGACCGTGGTGCAGGCGGTGGGTTGTAGCCCGTGTTGTTGATACTCATCTCGATGATGCGCACGAGCTTGGTTTCGGTAGCCTCGGCCAGGGTTCGTGCGTCATCTATGGCGAATTGAGCCGCTTGCTTGATGGCTTCATCACGACTGGTTCGTGGGCTGGCCAAGGTGAAGCGGGCTCCTCCAATGTCGTTGGCACCTGCGGCTACGGCGGATTCGATGATTTGTCCGGCGAGTTGTAGTTTCGAAGTATTGATTTGGACGGAAGACTGCACCTTGTATCCCAGGAGTTGGGGAATCCAATCCTGAAGGTCGGTCCGCCCCCTGGGGCGTTGGCTCCACTGGGGGTCCACGTCGTAGCGTGAGGTGTGGAAATCCCTGCGGGATTTAAGCCCCAATTTGCCGAGGGCCTGGACAATCGCTTGCATCTTGTTGTCGACATCGCTTCGGGCGGCATCCAAGGACTCGTTCGTGGCCGTGGCACCAACACGCATTTGGAGTTCGTCTGCAGATACTGAGATCTCACTGTTGCCGGTGATCGTGAGTTGCGGGACCAAAGGGGAGGGCTGGGCCGCAGCCAGGCTCACCTGGAGAGTCGCCAGGATCGGGATGAGCCATCGGCCTGTCATCAGGCGCTCTCCCCGAGAAAACGATCGGGATGCATCCTGATTTCATGGCCACCAACCTTCTTCAGGTCTTCTTCGAGGCGACGGAGTTGGGTGGCTACCGACCCATCGATGAGTTGATCACCAATTCGAAGTGTGATGCCGCCGATCAAGTCGGGATTCACATACGCGTGCACGACGGGATCCTTGCCGATGGCGGCCTTCAGTCGGCTGACGATGGCATCACGGCCGCTGTCATCCAACGGCTTGGCGGTTGTCACATCGACCTCGACTCGTCCCCACTGCTCATGGACAATCTGGATAAAGGCGGTCTCGATGGGTTCAAGGTGTCCGAGCCGTTCGTTGGCATTCAACACGAGCAAGAAACGCAGCACCAGGCTGCTGATCTTCTGGTCGAAGATGACCTTGAGACTCTCCCCGCGTGCAGCAACTTCCAGCAAAGGTGAGGCAAGGAACTCATGGAACTGTGCATTGGAACGAGACAGTTCACAGATCTGTTCAAGCTCATCGGCTACTTCCATCGCTTGATCACGACCGCCAGCTTCTTCGCAGAGTTCGAAGAGGCTGCGTGCGTAAATTCGAGCCAAGGTGTCCGTATGGGTTGCCATGTTCAGATCGTCTGTGGTCAGTTGTCGTGGGAACTTGCGAAGGATTTCAATGAGTCATCAATGAGATCGCGTTGATCATCTGCGGAAATTTCCCGATGCAGAATTCTTCCGGCGATGGAGGTTGCCATGCTGGCTGCTTGGGCATTCAGTTCGCTGATGGCAGCTTCCTTGGCAGCACTGATTTCCTTGGAAGCTTGGGATCGCATCATGTGCAGCTCGGATTCGGCCTTGCGCCGCAGTTCTGCAGCATGTTGCTCGGCATCAGCCTTGGCCTTGGCAACCATTGCCGTCGCTTGCCTACGTGCTTCATTGAGCTCGGCTTCTTGTCGCTGTAGCGACTCGGCAGCTTCTGCTCGAGCGGCTTCTGCTGACTCGATTTCGCGGCGGATCTTCCGTTCACGCTCATCGAGTCCCGACATGATCTTTGGCCAGACCAAATAGGCCGCAGCGAAGAAAAACAGAAGGAAGACGATAATGGTCGTGATCAGTGAGATCAGTTGCACATCGACGGGTGTCTGTTCGGCTGCTAACAGAACGTAAGAGTTCATCAAGGGTCTCCCGGTTGCGGCCCGGGGTGCGGCTAAGCACCGCCGGGCCGGGAAGCACGCGAACGAATCAGAGGATCGCGAGCAGACCAACGACCACGGCGAAGAGGGCAACACCCTCGACCAGGGCCGCGAAGATGATCATCTGCGTGGAAATGGTGCCGGCCAACTCAGGTTGACGGGCAATCGACTGCACGCCGTTTCCACCAATCTGACCAATGCCGATGCCAGCGCCGACTGCAGCGAGACCAGCAGCGATGCCGCCGCCGATTCCCTTGAGTCCTTTTCCGCCGGCATCGGCAATTTCAACTGCATTGTCGTGTGCTTGGGTTGCAGTGTCTGCACCGTCTGCGGCCATCGCGACGTCACCGCCAAAGAAGAGCAAGGCGGCCAACGCGGTTCCGAAGAGGACTAGGAATTGCTTCATGGTTCTCGTCGCTTTCCTTAATACTTGCAGCTCGTCTCGCGAGCATGTTCGTATGGATGCCGTGGGTTGCATCCTGTTGCGTGATCAGGTTTGAATCGATTCGGCCCACTCCGAATCGACTGGATAGTCATTGTCTCAATGTGCTGGAGCGGCTTCAGGGCCTGGCACGTGATCGTGGTCTTCCTCGTGGTCATGGTGATGTGTCATCTGTCCGATGAACACCGTGGTCAGGAACATGAAGATAAAGGCCTGCAGGAAGGCCACAAAGAGCTCAAGAAAACTGATCGCCAGTGCGGCGATAATCGAGACCAAGGAGATGGCTCCGGTGATCAGGAAGTTCTCGGTAGCCACCCAGGTCAGCATGCCGAACATGGCGAGCACGGCCATCATGGTGTGGCCGGCGAACATGTTTGCAAAGAGACGAATGGCCAAGGCAGCCGGCTTGATCAACATGTCGGCGAGCTCCAGGGGCACCATCATCCAGATCAGGGCGGTCGGCGCACCACCGGTCAGGTGCGACAGATAGCCCTTGATGCCCAGCGATCGGAATCCCTGGTACTGAATCGCAACAAATGCGATAGCAGCCAACCCAAGGGTCACGCTCAGGTTGCTTGTGGCGGTGCCACCAAAGACCGCCCAGATCTTCTGACCTTCCACGCTGGGTCCCAGGGCGTGCTGCACATCAATGAATGGGATGAGTCCCATGAGGTTGCAGGTGAGGATGAAGAAGAAGAGGGACAGGAGCAACGGGGTAAAGCGTGCGGTCTCTTCCTTGAGTGTTGGACGAATCGTGTTCTCAACCAGGAAGAGGATGAACACCTCGATGAGCTGTGGGACTCGGCCCTTGGTCAGGTACCGATACATGCCTTCACCTTCATCGCCTGTTGAAATCGACTTGGCGGCACGCAAAAGCACTAGGAGCGAAACGATGCCGGCCACGATCAACGTCACCATGTGCATGGTGATCGTCGGTTGTCCGAACAACATCCAGTCCTCAGTCTGCTGGAACAATGCTTGCGAGCCGCCCGTAATGGGTTTATCCATCACGTGGTGAGTCGGATCAGATGAGGCGAGCAGCGGGAGCATGGACGTGGTGATCTCGGCAGTCCGGGGGAAGGTTATGCGTTGGTTGCCGGGTTATCCGGCGACAACCGGCTGAAGAAACGTGCGGTCACCAAGGTCTCTGTGATCAGGATGGCCGCGATGGTCACGAAAGCCGACACAACTAGGGCTTTTGGGGCCATTCGAGCCGCGGAGTATAGCAATAGCGACAGGCCAGCGATGACGACCAGTCGCACCATCGAGGTTGTGATCAGCACCATGGCCCAGGTCCCAGCCGGGCGAACCGTCCAAGGGGCAATGGCAACGGTACAGACCAGGGTGATGGCCGTGACCATGGCCACTTCAATGAGCCCCTGCTGGAGTATGGACGAGCCGTACCCGCCCCCCAGGGTGCCTAGGAGCCACAGGACCGCGGCTATACAGCCACCTGCCAACTGCCCCAGCAGGAGGCGACCAGTGGGTAAGGCTGAGTTTGGTTGTCGATTCGTTGCGGAGGGGCCATTCATGGGCCATCTCCTCGATGTCGGCTTTCGCGTCGACGCTGGTCTGCGAGGGCGGCTTTCCGACTTTCCTTCAATGCAGTCCGGATGAAGGTGGTCATACCGACGCCAATGCCCACCAGCCCACCGATCAGCAGGAAGATCCGATCTGTGTCGAAGGCGAGGTCGAGCAGCCAGCCAATAATCGCTCCAGCCGCGACCTCGGATACAGATTGCCAGATGATGCTGGCCGTCCGCATGGTGGCCCCAAGGTCAGGCTGGGTATCCGGTGGGCGAGCATCCGAGGAAGGCATCAATCGTCTCCTGGCAGACTTGTGAGGGCTACAGCCTACCGCCGGTGACAACTCACCGTCGGGTGTTCGCAGCCGGCGGTCAAAGGGCTACTATGAGACGTTCATGTCCACCCCAGAGTCATCCTTTACCGACGTTACCCCCAAGGGCTTCAACGCTGTTGAACGCCTCTTTCTACCCGCAGTCTTCAAGGGGTTGGGGACGACTCTTCGCCACTGCTTGGGCAACGTGGGACGGGATGGTAAGAACCGGAAAAATATTCACGTCTTGCAGTATCCCGAGGAGAAGCGGGATGACCGGGACGTGCTGGATGGTGGCCAATACCGAGAGACCTTTCGTGGGGTTCATCGACTCAATCGAGACGAGGATGGTCGTGTCCGTTGCGTGGCCTGCTTCATGTGTGCCACGGCTTGTCCTGCTGACTGCATTCACATCGTGGCAGAGGAATCCCCCTGGGATGATCGCGAGAAATATCCCAAGCAATTCGATATCGATGAGTTGCGATGCATCTTCTGCGGCATGTGCGAGGAAGCCTGCCCGGTTGATGCGATTGAATTGACGCCGCGGTACGAAGTCGTCGGGTTGACTCGCAATGAGATGATTTTCGACAAGGCGAAGCTGTTGGAGGTCTATGACCAGACAGCGGATGAAAAACCGATGTGATTCAACTTCAGCGACCACTCCAGAAACGTGGTTGGAAGAGGACGAACACGGCGAAGAGCTCCAGCCGTCCAACGAGCATCAGGAAACACATGAAGATCTTGCTGGCATCCGAGAACCAGGCATAGTCCTCGATGGCGCCAACCTGGTTGAGGCCTGGGCCAACGGTACAGAGCGTTGCGAGGCTCGCAGTGGCCGATGTGACGAAGCCACACTCGCCACCTTCCAGGATTTGGATGATCACGGCGCCCAGGGCGAACAGGATGATGATCGTCATGGTGTAGGACACCGCGCCCAGCATCTGTTCAGGTTCCAGGGCATGACCTGAAATTCGAATGGGTCGTATGACCGAGGGATTGGTGACCCGGGTCAACTGTCGCCACAGCACGCGGAGCGTGATCCAAATCCGGATGACCTTGATACCTCCGGCTGTCGAACCACCACACCCACCAATAAACATGACTGTGATGAGGACGGCCTTGGCAACGAAGGGCCACAAGTTGTAGTCGACCGTGGTGAAGCCAGTCGTGGTCTGCTGTGAGACCGTTGTGAACACGCCCTCCAGAACCGCGTTTCCTGCCGTGATGGGTGCTTCCGTTCCATCGATGCGGTACATGGTGCCGCCATTCACTAACAGACTCCCGATGACCAAGCCGCAACCGATCAGCAGTATGGAGAGGTAGACCCGCAGTTCAGTGTCTCGCCAAATGCTCTTCCACTGTCTGCGCAGGATCATGTGCAGGATTCCAAAATTGGTTCCTGCGAGCACCATGAACACGATGACGATCACCTGGATTCCGACGGTCTCCGGTCCCGCGATGCTGTGATCATGGGTGGCGAATCCACCGGTCGCCAGTGTGGTGAAGGTATGGCAGAACGCAT
>JAYZAT010000155.1:0-23531 GCA_036339555.1 Planctomycetota bacterium | reverse complement strand
TGTTCTGCTGGACTCGACTACCCCGGTGTCGGCCCCGAACACGCTGCATGGCGTGACAGCGGCCGAGTTCGCTATATCTCAGTCAGCGACGAGGATGCCCTTGCCCACTTCCGGTTGCTCAGTGAACAAGAAGGCATCATGCCGGCCCTTGAAACTGCCCATGCTGTTGCTGCGGCAACGACGATCGCAGCCCAACGTTCGCCCGACCAAACTGTTCTGATCAATCTGTCCGGACGGGGCGACAAGGACGTCACGGAAGCGCAACGTCTTTTGGAATCGCACCTGCCTCGCTTGTCTTGATTGCTGAGTCGAACTGAGATTCAGCGAGAGTCTGCGATGGCCGCTTCTTCCCCATAGATCTTGGCTTGCAGAATCACCAGGGCTGTATGCAACTGGGGATCAAGACCCTCGTCGAGCAACTTGGTGATTTCAGGCGGCGACCAAGGTCCCTTTTCCGCCTCATCCCAATCTCCAGGTGCTTCCTGGAGCTCTGCTTGACGCTGAACGTTGATAGATTCCATGATCTGCTCAGGCGTCATGGAGACCATGATGTCCGGCTCAACGCCCCACTCGGTCTTGCCAGGCACCTTGTGGACCATGCGGCCCGGGATGATGCCATCGGGAGACGGCAGGCGATAGTACTGGGTCGTGAGTTTGAGCTTGGCATTCTCAGTCACCGGATGCACGGTCTGTACAGACCCTTTCCCAAAACTCCTGGCACCGACAACGATGCCAGCCTCGTGGGCCTGTAAGCAACCAGCCACGATCTCACTGGCACTGGCTGAACCATTATTGATGAGGACAACCACGGGTGTACCGGACAAGTAGGCTCGTCGCTTCCTCGCTGTCGCTTGAAAACTGGATTCCCCGAAGCGATCTTCACCCGACACGATCCGGCCTTCGCTGACAAAGAGATTGCTAATGTTGACCGCCGTTTCAAGCAGGCCACCGGGATTATGTCGGAGGTCGAGTATCAAGCCAGTTGGCATGCCATGTTCTGATTGCATGGTGCCCAAGGCCTGAAGGAAGTCACCATACGTCTGCTGGTCGAAGCCCGTCATGCGGATGTAGGCAATCCGTCGATCCGGATCAATGAACCACTGCCAGTCAGGATTGCCTGATTCGTCGAACCCACGAAGGTTCCATCCCTTGACCGTATGCATGCGAATGAGATCTCGCACGATGGTGAACTCATACAATTGATCGTCGTCTTCTCGCTTGATTCCAATGGTGACACTGGTGTCTGCAGGACCGGTGATTTCCCGCACCGCATCACGCAGCGACCAACCTGTGGTGGTTACTCCATCCACTGAAGCAATGATGTCTCCGGAACGGATGCCTGCGATGTCCGCAGGCTTTCCTTCGAGCGGACTGACGATCCTGATTTCGCCAAGTTCCGTTTCCTCGATATAGACACCCACGCCGATGAACTCGCCTTGCATTTGACGATTGAAGTCATCAATGTCATAGGGCCATATCACTTCACTAAATCGATCCAGTTCATCCATCGCACCATCGCCAAATTCCCGCCAAAGAACTTCCAATGGGAGCTGCACGGTGTTGTTGTTGAGGAATGCCAGTTGGTCAATCACATCACGCCCTATGTCACGGGGCTTCCTATTTGATGCGAATGAAGCCTCGAGATTGAGTTCGATCTGGCCAAGCCCATCAATCCACTCCGCTACGAGTTTAGGATCGGAAAGTCCTTCAAAGGTATCGTCGATCATGGGCGTCTTAGCCAAAGTGCGAAGCGCCTCAATCCCACCAGTCAAGAGTGGCTGCCAGCCGCCTGAGTTAATATGTTCACGAGCGGCCGTGTCCAAAACGCTGCGAAGCATCTCGACACGAACACCAGACACCTCTTGTTGCCAACGATCTTCGAGCGAAGGGTTGAAGGGGCGAATTTCTGTAGCCTCATCACCCCGGGCCTCTGCACGACGGCGATACAGATCGTGAAAATCCTGTGGGTCGTACCGACGTAAGATTTGCAAACGCGTAGTGATGTCTTCGAGTTGATCATCGTATCCATCAAAGGTCTGCAGCCGACTGGTGTCTTCATACGCGGTTTTGAGCCGGAACAAAACCTCCTGGGCCTGCATTAAATCCCCGGAAGCAATCATCCCTGGTATTGCAGAATCTGCACGTTGAATAGCGCCCTGGACAGACTCGTGCTGCAACGCAATATCAAAATCTTGAATCAGCTCCTGATAGGCGACAGCAAATTTGAGCGCATCTGCCAGGTTGTCCTCTTCCAAGGACGTTTCCAGCGAACTCAACGCTTCCAAACGCGCTTCCTCTAAGTACTCAACCGATGATTCGCGCGTCTTGTGCCAGCGGTTGACGCACTCCCGATAGGCCTTGGACGCCTCGGGCGATGTAATCGAGTTGGGCGGCAGATCGATCAGCTCGTGCATCAATTGCTTGTCGCCTTCGATGCCCGCATCCCAGACAAGATCTGCCCACTCATTCAGTGAGACAGCCTTATCCGTTGTGTCCGCAGGCGCCTTGACACTGAACGAGGCAACGATGACGGTAGTGACGGCCAAGCCTATACGGCCCAAGCGAGAACGATCTTCCAGTCGATAGGTCATGTTCTGCATCTTCCAAAGTATGGCCCAAGTTCATGGGACTGCTGGGCTGAGACCCGTGGCATATGGAAATTTCGGCATCGGAATGTCCCAACAAGGGATCGGCCCCCTCGGGGGCCGTCTTCAGCCAATCACCTCATCAAGGCATGGTTTGATACGAATGAGGCGAAAAGTCAGTTCGCCCAGTGGTGGCAGAGGAGTGGGTCTATACTCGGACCATGCCCCTTCTGGCGGTCCAAAAGGGCCATCCGATCCTCGATCACCCCGATTTTGGGCCAGCCGCCCTCTTGATCGTGATCCTTTTGGCAGTCCTGGGGACGCTCCTGATCGTGCTCACCCTGTTCTGGCTCAACCGCCGGATGAAAAAAGTCATCGGGCTGCCTGGATCCCGCCAGGGCAGCCGAAGGGGTGGCGAGGACGTGGATCCATGGATCGAAGCTGGACGTCGCGTCGATCGTGACGCCGTGGAATCGCTGTATGAAGAGGATGAGGACTAGGCCCTTGGGGGCTCAGTTGTTGCCCGCAATGCGTGATCGAACCTCATCCACCCTGTTCGTGGGTGCATCCAGCATGACTGCTTGCTCCAACCAAGATGCAGCCACCGCCGTCTGGCCTGCCCGGCCCATCGCATCAGCTGCGTTCAAGGCATAACGCCAGGCATCCGTTCGATGGGCATTGCCTCGAAAACAATCTGCCCATGCCTGCCCCGCATTGATAGGTCGATCGACGGCCTCCCAGGATTTGGCGATCTCGGCTGTCGCTGACTCCTGGGCACGCACATTATCTGGGAGTGCCAACAAGAGTTCCAAGGCAATGCGTGGTCGTCCAGCTTCTCGATGAACGCGTGCAACTGCAATTCGTACACCGCTTTTCTCACCCGCAACCGCTAACGCTTGTGAAGCGGTTTCCAAGGCGCCCGTCTCCCTCCCCTGCCTTTGTAGGACCAGGGCAAGCGAAGACAAGGCATGTGGCTGATCGGCATCGGTTTCCAAAACCGATCGAAGCAAGGCCTCAGATCGGGCAGGATCATCCTGGAGGAGCAACTGAGCCGCACTCAGTTGAGACCGGATGTTCTCTTGATCCAATTCAATGGCCTGCAGATACAAGGCAAGCGCTTCATCGTTGAGGCCGGCTTGCTGAGCAACCTCTCCTGCGCTCTGGTGCAGTCCACCACTCTCTGGCATACGTTCCAAGGCCTTCTGATACCACCCGTAGGACACTCCAAACTGGTCACGGGAGGCATCGACCAGGCCAAGTTCACGCAGATCCAGGGCTCGGTCAATCTCCAGGCGTGCCATGATTTCATAGGCTCTTGCATCACGTGGCGACTTCTTGATCAAGCGGCTGAGTATGGCCCTGGCCTTATCGATATTTCCAGCGGCGATGTAGATCTCCGCCGCCTCCAACGAGTGGCGGGCCGCCTCACCCCCGCTCGAGACTTGAGGAGACTCAGGCTCAGGCGTGCGATCCTCGCAACCCAGGGCCAGGAGACACAGAGTGCCGCTGAGGGCGAGCAAGCGCACGGCTATCATGCGGGTCATGTCCACGTCGATCTCTGCTCCACAACTTCCAAGATCATACGATCCAGGCAGCATCGAACCTGGAATTCGTGCCGCCTGGTCAGAGGCCACGCTGGGGCACGTCAGCCTGCCCCTGGCCCAGGCCTCGACACCCTACTCGCTGCTCCTGCCCCCACCGAACGTGACATCCATCCTGCATCTGGGCCACGCTTTGAATGCCACCCTCCAGGATGTTCTGGCACGTCATGCCAGGATGCAAGGGAAGCAAACCCTGTGGATGCCGGGAACTGATCACGCTGGCATTGCCACTCAGACCGCCGTCGAACGTCGGCTGCTGCAAGATGGCAAGCGTCGAACCGACTTCACCCGCGAGGCCTTCATTGAGCTTGTCCAGGCATGGAAGGATGAATACGGAGCCACCATCCTGGCTCAATTACAGGAAATGGGTGCGTCCTGCGACTGGCCTCGAACGAGATTCACGATGGATCCCGTATGTGCAGCCGCCGTTCGCGAAGCCTTCTATACGCTCTTTCATGAAGGCTTGATCTTCCGAGGCAAGCGACTGGTCAATTGGGATCCTGCCACGCAGACGGCCCTCGCCGATGACGAGGTTGAGATGGAGGAACTCGCTGGCCACATGTACTACCTCCGGTACCCGTTGAGTGATGGTTCGGGCCATGTCACGGTTGCGACCACTCGTCCGGAAACAATGCTTGGCGATACAGGCGTTGCCGTAAATCCAAATGACCCAAGGGCAGCAGGGCTTCGGGGCAAATCAATCCGCTTGCCAATCGTCGATCGCGTGATCCCAATCGTCGAAGACGAGTATGTCGTCATGCCTGGAGACGGAGACGATCCCAAGGCGGAATTCGCCACGGGCTTCTTAAAAGTAACACCCGCCCACGATCCAAACGACTGGGACATCGGGCAACGCCACGACCTGCCCGCGATCAACATCATGGCTCCCGATGCGTCTATCTCCGACAAGTATGGCTGGGATGATGTTTCTGACGCTGCCAAAAGCTTCCTGGGCATGACCCGAGAAGACGCCCGCCAAGCGATCATTGCCTGGTTCCGCGACCAAGATCTACTCGAAGACATCCGGGACTACAGTCACTCGGTCGGACACAGTTACCGATCGCACGTACCTATCGAGCCCTACCTCAGTGACCAGTGGTTCGTGCGTGTGACGGATGATCGACTGCGTGGAGAAGCCATGCGTGCCATGGTCTCAGACCAATACGAGGGCGATGCGCCACCACGATCAACTGGTGAACACTCCCAAGATGGGCAACTGCGTTTCTATCCCCCCCGGTATGCCAAGACATTTCAGCAGTGGCATGAAAACCTCCGAGACTGGTGCATCAGCCGACAACTCTGGTGGGGTCACCGAATCCCTGTCTGGTCGAAAACCCTTTCCTTCGCTGATGCCGGCCCTGTCCCGGATGATCTCCAAAGTGGCATGACCGACCAAGTCGACTGGTGCATCGATCCATTCTGCTCGCGTCATGATGATGGACTGGCTGTCCGCATCCAAGTTGACCTTGAGGCTGAGCAGGTTCGCGTACTGGCCTGTGTCGGCCGCGACCAAGCAGATCTTGAAACAGAGCTGGAAGCTGCTGGTTTTACACAGGACCAGGATGTCCTGGACACCTGGTTCTCCTCAGCCTTATGGCCCATCTCCACCATGGGCTGGCCGGACCCATCAGCCTTTCCCGACACAGTCGGACTGCTGGATGCCTTCAACCCAACTGATGCGCTCTCCACGGCACGCGAGATCATCACACTCTGGGTGAGTCGAATGGTGATGTTCAATCGCTTCTTCTGCGACGGCACACTCCCCTTCCGCGATGTGTACATCCATCCAATCATCCAGGATGGATTCGGACAGAAGATGAGTAAGTCACTTGGCAATGGTGTAGATCCACGCGACATCATCGAAAGCCATGGTACGGATGCCCTGCGTTTCGTCATGATTCAGCTCGCAACGGCTACCCAGGATGTTCGACTGCCGCTCGACTTGGTGTGCCCCCATACCGGCAAGACCTTCACCCCCGAGTTCATTACCTCGTCCTCCGGACATCGCGTTGCTGCCCCTGAGCAAGTGAGCCCGGGAGATCCCAACAAGACCATGGTGACGGTGTATGGCGAATTCAGCGGACAGGCCAAGGCAAGCGAAGAACGTCCACTGGCCCGTAACTCCTCAAGCAAATTCGATTCCGGCAGAGCCTTTGCAAACAAGTTCTGGAATGCCGCCAGGTTTGCCCTGGCCCGCAGCGAATCACCCGGGGAAGTCGAGTCCTTGGATGCCTTGAGCGTCGTCGACCGATGGATGCTCTCCCGTATCGCACGCGCAAGACAAGGCATGGACGATGCCATCAACGGCTACCACTTCAGCGCCTGCGCAGACGTGGTCTATGACTTAGTCTGGCGTGACTTCTGTGACTGGTACTTGGAAGCCGTCAAGCCGACGATTGGTGACGACCCCGCACAACGCCAAGTCCTACGATCAGCCTTGAACGCGATTACACGACTCCTCCACCCGTTGTGTCCATTCATCACCGAAGCCCTCTGGCCTCACATCACGTCAACAAGCACGGCCGGTGTTCCAGGCCTGGATCTACCGGCGAGTGAACTGGTCGCCTACGCAGCCTGGCCAATCACGGACAACTTAATCGATGAGGAAGCCGAGACCACCTTCGAGCAAATCAAAGACTTGGTCAATGCTGTCCGCCGAGCGCGTGCGGATCATGGGGTGCCTCCCAAGACTCGATTGACCCTGGGGATTAGTCCCGCCATCAAGCCGTTGATTGACCAGGCACTTCCGGCGATCCTGTCCTCATGCACGCTTGAAGCCGTGAACGATTCCACTGGAGAAGGCATCCAGGTGCATATCGGTGGCGAGACGCTCTTTCTCCAGGGCCATGGCGATGACCTGGACGTGGACAGCGAACGCACGCGTCTTACTAGCCGTATCTCTGAACTGGAAAAGTCAATCGCTGCGCTCAAGGGCCGCCTGGGCAACCCTGGATATGTGGAAAAGGCACCTCCTCACCTTGTAGAGGAAACACGCGGTACGCTGGTCGCTGCAGAATCCGATCTGGACTCTGCCCGAGAGGCATTGGAGCAACTGGGCGCATGAACCAACGGGCGATCAAACTGACGCTGATGCTGATGGCGACCCTGTCAGTCGCTGCCTGTCATTCCAGCCAATCACCATCCCCAACACCACTGGCTGCAACCAGTGACGATAGGTTCAATAGCGACGAGGTCCAGATCAATGAATGGAGCTTTCTGGGAATCCCCGGGCAGCAAATTCGAACACGTCACTGGGATCTGAGAACCACGATGCGCAGCGAGCGGCTCAAGCAGCTGCTTCCGGGATTCTATGAACAAGCATTGGATCGCTACCAGCATGCCTTCGGCGTAGAACTGCCTCCGCCTACTCAATCGCTGGAGACGTATCTCTTTGCAGACCGGCGGCAATGGAAGAATAAGACCCGCATGATCTTGCCTGACAAAGCCTCATCCTTCGAAGGTCTTGGTCGAGGCGGATTCACAACGGAAGGTGTCGCTGTCCTCTATGACATCGATGGCTACGGATGGCACCGGGACACGTTGGCCCTGGGCGCACACGAGGGCTGGCACCAATATGTGCAGACCACCTTCAAAGACCAATTGCCCGCGTGGCTGGATGAAGGCATTGCGACAACGATGGAAGGATTTTCCTGGCGTCGCGGACTGAAATTCAGAATAGATGCCAATCGAGAACGTTGGTCACGACTCCGCACCTGCATCGTTGAAGGCCGAATGATTCCTTTGGATTATCTGCTTTCCGCACACCCCGAACGTTTCCTGAATGGACACAAGCAAACACTTCTGGATTACTACGCCCAAATATGGGCTTTCACTCGGTATCTCCAGGAAGCCGAAGACGGCCGATATCGAGACCAAGTCGGCAATGCCTTGCTGCTGGCTGCTTCGGGTGATTTGTACCGACAACTGTTGAGATCCGATCAGTTGACTGATGAGCGTCGCCTGCAAGTCGAAGAAGAATCTGACGCGGGGATGGCATTGTTAGAAGTGTTCATCGAATCGGATGTCCCAGGTCTCGAAGCACGGTTTCATGATTGGTGCTATGCGCTTGTCGGTGTGCCAACGCCTGGCGACTCCTGATTACAGTCTGCCCCCCCGTCGAAAACCCAATCCTGGATACCCTGGGAGGCCTTGCACCATCAGATATACTGGGCACTGTTCGCAACAAAACAAGTTGCGTGCACTCTCCTCATGGCGGATCCGATCACAATCAGGGCGGCATCTTCCACGGACATTCCCTCTATCCGGGGCCTGTTCGAGGCTGGCGTGTACGAAGGCCAGGTCCGGATTAATGACACCGGGGCAGACATCGAGAATCTTGAGGCAGGCTATTTTCAAGACGATGGACGGAGCGGATTTTGGGTCGCCGAAGTGCCGGACAAAGTTGTCGGCATGATCGGCGTCCAGTGTGTTGGCGACGAGATTGCCGAGATTCGAAGGCTACGCGTTCACGATGAATTTCGGCGAAAGGGAATCGGCGCAAGCCTGCTTGATCATGCCGTTCAATTCTGCCGGGGCAACGATTATGTCAAGATCGTTCTGGATGTCCGTGTTGAGCGAGACCCCGCCATTCATCTGTTCGAAAAAGCAGGCTTCTTCCTGGCGAGATCCCGCGAGTCCGACGGACACAAGACGCTGGACTTCTACGTCGATCTCTACACGGACCCGTCCACGCGTAGCTAGTCGATTGCCTCCCCCAAGGCCTCTCAAACATAAAAGTCAACGTATTGCACTATTTCCAAACCTGGATGCTGGGCAAGCACACCATAATTGACGCCTGAACTACAGGCCAAGGCCTGAGTTCCAGAGGAGTCGAGGGGTGCGATCAGGTCTATGAACATCGGACGTCCATCACATACGGCATCTATAGCCATGTCCGTCTGGATGGTTGTCGCGATGACATCCCTGGCTTCGGCAACGACCTGGACCGTTGATGATGACGGTATCGATTTTCCAACTGCTGACTTCAGCGCTGTCCAAGATGCCATTGATGCTGCTGATGATGGTGATGAAATCCTGGTCTACCCGGGCACGTACCAAGGAACCCAATTCGACAGTGCCGTGCTGGATCCACTTGGCAAGTCCATCACGATACAGGCAGTCGGATCGCCGGAAGAAACTATCTTGGATGGACAGTTCCAACGAGGCGTCGTGGATTGTGGAAACGGCGAAACGTCGGACACGATTCTGATTGGATTCAAAATAACCCGTGGCCATGGATTCGTTTACGGCGGCGGCATCTACTGCCAGAACAGCAGCCCCTCCTTTAGAGATTGCCTGATAGATAACAACAGGGCCCAGGGCACCTCCGCATACGGTGGCGGCGTCTACTGCCAAGGCAGCGATCCCACTTTCCTGCGATGCATCATCACCAACAACGATGCCAATGGTGGCTCATCGACATACGGCGGAGGCATCAGTTGCCATGCCAGCAGCCCTACGTTTGAACAGTGTCTGATCACAAACAACACAGCCAACATCCAGGGCGGCGGCCTATACGCCATCAACGGATCCAATGTCATCCTGACCCAATGCACGATTTCGGACAACACCGCCGGAACTGTGGGCGGAGGCATTTTTTCACTGGGAGGCGGCACCTTTCTGATTGATACGGATGTGTGTGGCAATGTGCCCGATCAGACGGCTGCAGCAGTCTTTCCAGATGAGGACTCCTGTGTGGCCGAGTCTTGCGATGATCTTGATGATGATGGCGTGCTGGATGCCTGCGACGATCCCATCTTGGTCGTACCAACTGATTACCCCACCATTCAGGCGGCTATCGACGCGTCTGTGAATGGCGATATGGTCCTTGTGCTCCCCGGAACCTATACCGATACAGGCGATGCCGTAATCAACACCAACGGCAAGGCGATTACCGTCATGGCCAGCGGAACCATCGAGGAAACCATCCTTGATGGAGAGCATCAACGCAGGGTGATCGAGTGCAACACCGATGAAACACAGGACACCATTATCCAGGGATTCACCATTACCAATGGTCACGCGCTTACCGGAGGCGGGATGTACTGCCACCTCAGTGATCCGACAGTCCTCGATTGCCTGTTCACTGGCAACAATGCCAACGGATCATGGTCTAGCGAGGGTGGTGGCGGACTCTATGGCTATGCCACACGGATGATCCTGGACAACTGCACCTTCACAGACAATACGGCTGTTGACCATGGCGGCGGCATCTTCTTTACGAACAGCCAATTCACAGTTCCCGACCAACCCGAACTGACCAACTGCACCATTTCCAACAACTCCGGCAGCGGCATCTATTGCCGCGGGAACTGTAGACCGATCCTGAATGGCTGCACAATCACGGACAACTCCAAATACGGCATTCAGTGGTATGGCGCGGCCGCGCACCTGGATAACTGCCTGATCGAAGGCAATGCCGACCAGGGCATCTGGGCAGTCTTCAACGCCTCCGAACAGGAGGTAGGAGGCTCAATCACCAACTGCCTCATTCAGAACAATAATAGTTCGGGTATCTATCTCTATTGCGGCGAATGGCAAACAACCATTGCGGACTGCCAGATCCTGAACAATGGAACTCGCGGGGTCTTTGACAAATGGGGTGACTTCGAAATGCACAACTGTGTTGTTTCGGGGCACACCCATGAACTAGGCTGTGGAGTGATTGTGATTGAGGGGAACGCCACACTTGACACGTGCACAATCACCGACAATCACCAAACTGAATCGATCTCGAGTGGCTTCGGCGGTGGTGGAATACACATAAATTCTAGCGCCGAAAATGTAGTCATTGCGAACTGTATTCTGTCGGACAATACCTCCGCGAACAGCGGAGGTGGCCTGTTCGCCTGGGGGCACAACTCCCTCACCATTGTCGACAGCGCCATTCAGGACAACATGTCCGGGCTGTACGCCCCCGGGGGCGGACTGTGCATCTTTGGCGACGCGCTGATTCAAGACTGCACGGTGTCCGGCAACTCGGCCCTGGGCGATCCTGACGGGATCATCCTGACCGGAACGGTTCACCTCGCGGGCAACAATACGATCAGTGACCCGATCTGGAACTACTCAGGAACCATGGAAGTAGACGCAGAATCTATGTGCCTGACTTCAGACATTGAAATGGATGCGTTTGGAGATGGCTATGCCTGCGTCCTGTCGATCGACATTGAAAACGAGTCGACTACGGCGCCTCTACAGTCAAGCGGAACCCTGATACAGGACGGCTGCCTGACCATCACCAACGACTCTGGAAGCCTGTTGCGAGCCGTAGCTGATGAGGTCATACCGATCGTAGACGCGGCCACGATTGAGGGTGACTTCTATAGTGTTGTCTTCCCTGTGATGCCCAGCGGCCTGGCCCTTCAACTAACCGACTCAACCGCTGCACGGGGAGGTGGGAACGGTATCGAAGTTGAAGTTGTCGAGATCGATACTCCTGATTTCAACGACCCGTTCTCAGGCGAACTCGACACCCTCCCCGTCGACCTGATCGCTCTCGACGCCGATGGCGACGGCGACGAAGAACTCGCCGTCCTATTCCCAGGCTCACCTGGATCGATTGCGGTCTATGACATTTCGGAAGATGTGGCGCCAGCAGTCATACCCGGCCTGTCTACCGTGGTAGGCAACGGCCCAGTCGACATGGATAGTGGAGATTTGAACGGCGATGGTCGTGACGACCTCCTAGTTGCCAATGGAATCGATGATTCTCTAACCATGCTGTTGAGTACTGGATCGTCATTCACAACCACCACCATTGCCGTTCCCGGAGGCGCCCCGACGTGCGTCGCAGCCCTTGATTGGAATGCGAATCTCGATCTAGATGCTGTGGTGGGAGTTGATATCGCTGGCACCGACATGGATCGCTACCAGATCGTGTTGGATTTGACCGGTAGCTCCACCTCGGGTCCGGCGTTCTCGATTCCAAAGTATGAGATCGAGGAAGATACCTATGAACCCGATCCCCCAATGGCCGTCACGGGCGATGTCTCCTCAACCTGGGGATTCGCAGGCGGCACCCGCTACGGGCGGATCCACAGAGCCAACCAGTCCAGCGGTGGCCTGGAACTCGCCGCGAGCTTCCAAGGGAATCGAGTCACGGCCATTCTGGCTGCTGATCTTGACGAGAACGGCGGCGACGGACAGATCGACCTGGCTGCATCCTCCGATGAAGCTGAATCACTTTTTCTTCTGCCAGGAAATGCCTTGGAACCTGATGGCCTAGACAACCATCTCACAGTCAATGTTGCCGAGCCAGTCGAAGATTTCGTGGCCCTGGATGCCGATGGTGATGATGACACTGATTTCATCATCACATCCCCCACTTCAGCCAATGACCCTCTGCTCCTACTTCGCAATGATGGAAGCAGCAGCAGCTCACTTCGCGCCCTTGTGAACACTGTGTGGTCCAAGCAAGCCTTGGATTCCAGCGGCTCACCGGGGCAGTTGGGAAGCGGAACACTTGATCCCAAGGATGAGGAAGATGATTGGGTTGTGGGCTCCGCCCCCACTATGGGATTGCGAGGCGAAGGTGCCGCCACCATGGAGCAGACCAACCTGCTGGATGACGCCAGCTCATGTCCCGAGGACGTGGATGGCAACAATGAGATCAACATCGACGACCTGCTCGCAGTCATTTCGGCTTTCGGTGGCAGCGATCCCGATGCTGATGTCGATGACAACGGAACGGTTAATATCGACGACCTCCTGGCAGTCATCTCGGCCTTTGGCACGAGTTGCTGAACAAGCCCAAGCGAGAGGCTCTCGGCCTGCCATGGCCTTCCTGTGGCAGTATGCAGGTGGGATTTGGACAGAATCTGATTCCAGTTACCACTTTCTTGATACCGAAACCACCGGAGTGACGTCACTATTGCCTGGGGCGCCTACTCAGGTCGCCTGCGATCGCATGGTTCACAGGGATGATCATGAGACAGCGGAAGGCTCATCAGACGAAAACGTCGGCGTGGCCAGGCATTCTTGCCTCGGCCATCCTGGCATCGAGCGCGATGGCCACAACCTGGACTGTTGACGATGATGGGGCAGATCTGCCAGATGCAGATTTCAACCAGATCCAGCTAGCCATCAATGCCGCCAGTGATGGTGACACCGTTCTGGTCTATCCCGGCACCTATACCTCGACTCAACCTGGGCACGTTGCAAACCTCACCGACAAGTCGATCACGCTGATATCAGCCAATGGTGCCGCCGTGACGGTCATTGATGGCCAAGACCTTCGGCGGGGTATCGCCAGCATGAGTAATGAGACAGCCACGATCGATGGGTTCACCATCATCAATGGTTTCTCTTCGGAGTATGACTACAACGGCAACGGACAAATCGATGTTCAGGAAGGCACTGGGGGCGGGATCACCTGCTTCCAAGGCGCGCTCCTGATCCAGAACTGTTCGATCACCAGCAATGATGCCAGTGGAGACTGGGGCCATGGTGGCGGAATCGCCTGCACAGGCAATGGCTCGCTTTCGATTCAAGCATGCACCATCTCGGATAACACAACGGCCGGGTCCGGAGGTGCCATCTACAGTCTCTACAGTGATTGCACGTTGTCAGACTCTTCTATGGAAAATAATGATGCCAACTATGGAGGTGGCATCTATAGCAGCGGGAATATCCTCTCGCTGTCCAATTGCAACGTGACCACGAACTCGGCAAGCTTCTTTGGTGGCGGGCTTGTCAGCCAAAACAATTCGCCCGTCCTGGACCAATGCAATATCTCGGGGAATACAACGGACTACGGCGGAGGCCTCTACTGCAATGACAGCAACCCCATCCTGTCGGGTTGCACGATCTCGAATAACACTGCAGGAAGTCGTGGCGGAGGCCTCTATTGCCGGCAAGGCAACCTGGACATGACGGAATGCGAGGTTGATTCCAACACGGCCGTCAGCCGAGAAGGTGGTGGCTTGTATTGCTACGACAACTGCAATGCGACACTCTCTGAATGCAACATTACCCAAAACGTCGGACGGAGCGGCGGGGGTTTGGCCTGTCGGCTCAACAGCCCTGCCGTACTCATCAATTGCGTGCTATCAGGCAACATGACCAACAACAACCTTGGCTATGGAGGCGGCATGGATTGCCAATCTTCAAGCCCCCCCACTCTGGTGGGCTGCACGATCTCAAACAACACAGCTGATTTCAGTGGCGGCGGCCTGGCCTGCAGGTATCTCTGCGACCCGAACCTCTTCGTGTGCACAATCACAGGCAATACAGCGGGCAGTTTCGGAGGGGCCCTGTACAACATCTCCTCAATGGCCACCATCGTGGATTGCACGATGTCAACGAATAGCGCCGGAGATTCCGCATGGGGCGATGGGATCTATGCCATCAACGAAGCGCCTACTTCCTTCAATGGCAACAGTACCTCCAATGGCATCGTGTGCGTCAGCCCTATTACGACGCTCAACTTTGCTGCCGAATCTACCTGTGATGTGACAGGTATCGTCTCGCCTTCCCCAGAAGCTGCGACGACATTCGACATCGACGACCTCGACACCACAGCCTCCCTGCTGATCAGTGAATCACTCAATCGGCAAGGCTGCCTCTGCATCACCAATGACTCGTCCAGCTTGGACAATGTCAATCTCGGAGACATCATCCCACTGGCACAGGCCATGATGCTCTCTGGCAATTTCAGCAGCACGGTCTTTCCAAGCCTTCCGGAGGGATACGGTGCTCGACTGGTTGAACTACCAGATGCCGCTGGTGATCCACGAGGTGGCACCACAATCGCGATGGAGATTGTCGAGGTCGACGAAGCTCAATTCGACGATCCAATCGTCGGAGGCCTGGGCAATCCACCACTGGACATCGTCGAGTTTGATCCGGATGGCGATGGAACCGAGGCGATTGCCGTGCTCTTCAACGGAATGCCTGGCAACGTCTCAGCATTCACTGTGAATGACAATGGCTCAGCCCCCACCCCCATCGCTGGACTCTCCGCACTCGTCGGTAGTGGACCAGTTGATATTGATGCCGCTGATCTCAACGGCGATGGTCGAGATGACTTGCTTGTCGCCAATGGTGATGAAGCCACGATCAGCATGCTGATCACAACCGAGGCCGGAGATGGCAGCTTCTCTTTTGCTGTCACGACTCTTTCATTGCCCGGCAACAATCTCACCCCGACCTGTATAGCCGCCATAGATTGGGGCGCCATGGGCGATGCCGTGGTCGGAGTGGATTTTGATGACGAATTCGCGACCGATGGCTACCAGGTCATTTTGGACTTGGCATCGTCACCCTTGGTTGGCCCCTTGCTCCCAATTCCCCTCCATGACATTGATGGGCAAGGCACACTCGTCCCCGACCCTCCCACAGCGGTTGATGGTGGTGTCAGCCTTGGACTGGGATTTGTTGGCACGACACGTTACGGAAGAATCCACAAGTCACTGCCGTCTTCAGGCACGCTCTCTGTGATTGCTGAACTCGGGGGCAGTCGAGGCATCAGCATTGAAGCCCGCGATCTCGATGAGAACGGAGGAGATGGTCAGGTGGACATTCTGGTCGCCTCGGATGAAGCCGAAACGATCTATCTGATCCCAGGCGATGCCATGCATCCGAATGGGTTTGGCCTCTTGATCCCAATCCTGGTCTCCGAGCCCGTGCAAGACGTTGTCCCGATTGACGCTGATGATGATGGAGATATCGACCTCGTTGTTGCCGCACCGCTTGGCGACCAAACACTTGTCCTGCTTCGGAATGATGATCCTGTAAGCGGCGGGCTTCGTGAGTTAGAAGGCCGCAACTGGTCCAAGCAAACCATGGATGTGGACTCGGGCCTTGTATCAATTGCCTCAGGCGTTCTCGATCCCAAGAATGAAGAAGATGATTGGGTTGTCGGTATCAGCGGCGAAGGAACAGGGCTGAGTGGCGAACCGTTAGGTGCCATGGAACAGACCAACATCTTGGAGGGCTCCCCGCCTTGCCCAGAGGATCTCGATGGCAATGGCTGGGTGGACGTGAATGACATCCTGGCAGTGATCTCCGCTTATGGCAGCGCAGGCCCGAATGGAGACGTCGACGGCAACGGAAAAGTCGATGTCAACGATGTCCTGGCTATCATCTCAGCCTTCGGCAGCCAATGCTGACCCTGCCACCTCGGGTAGACTCAAGGCAGATCAACCATGGCGACAGATGAACGCGATCCTGAAGAGCAGCCACATCCTTCTGAAGATGATTTGAATACAGTCAACTTCGGAAGCGAAGCCCTGTATCAAGCGCCTCAAGAGGAAGAACTTCCCAAGGAAATTGGCAGCTATCGGATCGTCCGCGTGCTTGGACAGGGCGGGATGGGCACCACCTATGAAGCCGTACAGGCGAGCCCGAAGCGACGTGTTGCCGTCAAGGTGATCCGAGCGGGACGCTTTACTGAGGCCTCCAAGCGAAGATTCGAATACGAGACACAGATCCTGGCTCGACTTGTCCATCCTGGCATTGCCCAAATCTACGATGCCGGCCTGTGGACACGGGATGACGGATCCGAACGTCCTTTCATGGCCATGGAGTTTGTGAATGGCACCTCGTTGATTCGGTACGCAGATGAACACGACTTGGATATGAATCAACGCTTACAGCTTTTTCAAAAAGTCTGTGCTGGCGTTCAATACAGTCATCAGCGAGGCGTCATTCACCGCGACCTGAAGCCGGACAACATCCTGGTTCATCAGAACGGTCAACCCAAGGTCATTGATTTTGGTGTTGCAAGACTGACGGAGTCCGATCTCAACTTCGTAACCCAGGCAACCCAGGTTGGCCAACTCATCGGCACGCTCCAGTACATGTCGCCCGAGCAGGTCGAATATGACACACGCGATCTCGATATCCGAACCGATGTCTACGCGCTAGGTGTCATCTTGTACCAACTGCTCTGTGGGTCGCTCCCCTATGACCTTCGGGAACGCGCCGTTCATGAAGCGGTGAGAGTCATTCAGGAAGAACCTCCAACCAACCCCTCGACCATTCATCGAAGGCTTCGGGGAGATCTTGAAACCATCACGCTTAAGGCCCTCGAGAAGAATCGTAACCGACGGTATGCAAGCGCCGACGAACTCTCGAACGACATCCGGCGCTATATCGAAAATGATCCCATCGAGGCCAGGCCGCCAAGCGTGATCTACCGACTCGGAAAGTTCTCGCGAAAGCACCGGTCATTGGCTATCGCCTCGGTAGCCGTATTGGTTGCCATCATTGCAGGTGGGATCGTGAGTACGGTCGGCTGGACGGAAGCTCACCGCCAACGTGAACTGGTTCAAGAACGCAATCAAGTCCTGGACAACACCGTGACCGAACTTGTCCAGGGGGTGATGGGCCAGGTGCGTTACCTGGGCAATTCGGCCGAAGCACAGCGTGCCCTGCTCAACCTTGCCGGAGAACATGCGAATGCGATGGCAGGAGACCAGAAAACATCACCTCGCCAACAAGCCCAGTTGGCCGCCGTTTGGATGCGGATCGCCAAATCACATCTCAACACTTCCGGATTGGGCTATGGCAGTCTTCCCGAATCACAGGCGGCATTAAACGAAGCGGGCATCCTTCTTGATGGCATTGACCTCGCCTCCGTCGAGGATGAACGACTGCGCAATGGAATCCAAGCCATGCAGCTTGATCACATCAAGATCCTGGCTGAAGCAGCTCGATCAGAAGCCGCTGCCTCAGATGATGAGTACGGAAGACAAGCGTCTCTTCAAGAAGCTGCTGACCTCTACCGTCAACGGGCTGCAGCAGCAGAGACTGGTACCACTGATGCCATCAAGGAGATCGATGTCAAGTATTCCTCCCACATGGGGCTGGGCAACGTGCTGAATCAACTTGAAGATTCGCAAGGGGCCCGAGAAGCCTACAACACAGCATTAGAGCATGCTGAACTCTTGGTCACTCGTGACAAAGACAACAAGGATCGAAGGCTTCGAGACAAATCCATCACGCTCTATGGCCTAGCCTCGTTGGATTGGGAACGCGATCCTGACACCAGTTTGGAGAAACTGGATGAAGCAATACAAATTACTCAGGCGATCATCCAGTTCGATCCTGAGAATGCTCGGCGTCCTCGAGACCTGGCTCTCATGATCTCCCTGCGTGGCAAGATTCGCCTCGCGAACGATCTCGATCAGTCCGGCGGAATTGCCGACTACCGAAAAGCCGCCGATCTGCTCACCACCCGGGCCGTCGTCAGTCCGCGAGAAGTCTCTTCACAAGAAGATTTCGAACGCACACTGGTAGAGATGGTTGAAGTGCTCAAGCAAGCCCAGCATGACGCCGTAGCCCAGGACATCATCACAGGCAGCCTCACTCGAATGCAATGCATCGCAGAAGCTGAAGATCGGGCCGGCAACGCCATCTGGATCGAGATCCTCGCCAGGCTGCAAGATCGTTTTCCCAAGCCGGTCGCTGCCGGCAATTAACTAAAACACCGCCGCGCTTTGAAGCACGGCGGTGTGTGGGAAGAGCGGGCGAACGGACTCGAACCGTCAACATTCAGCTTGGAAGGCTGACGCTCTACCATTGAGCTACGCCCGCATTGAACTGGGCATAGTACCGTGGGTCGGTTCCGAAGGCAGCACCCCTTGGAACAACCAAACGCATCCCTGATGGGCATCCTGCAGACTGCCCATGGCACTCAGATTGAGTCTGCCAGCATCGATCGCTACACTCACCTCACGATGGCCGAGGCAGACACAGCAGCCCAGGTGGGTTCTAAAAACCCTTTGAATCCGCATCATCATTCCTGGAAGAAAATCATCATCAGGACGATCCTCCTGCTGGTGGCTGTTGCCGTGATTGCGATCCTATATATCTACTTCCTAGAGCCACACATGGCCCAGATCGAAGCGTATGTACGCAAGCTCGGCCCCTGGGCTCCCTTGGCTTACATCGCCATCTTCTTCATTGCCACCATGATCTTTCTGCCCGAGTCGATTATCGCCATTGCCGGCGGCACGCTCTTCGGGCTCTGGATGGGCTGGCTTTGGGTCGTGGTCGCCGGTGTCCTGACTGCCCTGTTCACATTCGGGATGACACGACTTCTCATACGCAATCGAATCAATGAAGCGCTCAAGAGGCACCCCAAGGCCTATGCCGTTGAACAAGCCACTGGCCGAGCAGGTTTCAAGATCATGTTCCTGCTCCGCCTGGCGCCCGTGAACTTTTCCCTACTGAATTACCTGGGGTCTGTCAGCCCATGCCGGTTTCGTTCCTATGCCCTGTCTTGCCTCGGCATGATCCCGGGCAACTTCTCAACGGTGTATATGGGTTACGTAGCACGACACACCTCCGACTTGGCGAGACGATTCAAGGCCGAGGACGATGCCGGGGTCACCGACTTCAGCAAGGAACTGCCTGCCCATGACAGCCTGGTCCATGAGATCACGATCTACGGTGGTCTGGTGGTCGCCATCGTCGCCAGTCTTGTCGTGGGACGAATTGCCCTCAAGGCTATTCACAAGGAAAGTGAACGCCAGAAGGCCATGGTTGGGCAGGAAAGTGCCCCCCAGGCTGCTGGATCCTGACAAGCTGCATATGGACTGTTGATTGCCCCCCCTTCCGGGGTTAGGGTGAGTCATGGCTCCTATGGGCTTTGAGGCGATCGCTTCGCGCCCAAAGGGACCTGGCGTCCGCAGACACCACATGGAGAGAGAAGGGGAGACCCCACAGATGACATTCAAAGCAGCCATCGGCATCGCAACTGCGATGATGATGTCCACAATGGCCCTGGCTCAGGATGACTTTGTCAACCAAGCCGAGATTGATCTCGTTGAGATTCCAGCCCTGGACTTCGACGCCCTCGCAGAAGAAGACATCCGTCGGGATGAAGCCGGCTATGCCCCAAGGTATGCCGTCCCCCATCCTGTCAATGAAGGCCCGGCATTCAATGGTTCCTGGACTCAGCCTGATCCTGACACGTGGCTCTGGCAGCTTCGTGTGGGCTCTCCCGGATGCCTGTCCATCAATCTGGCCTTTGAACACTTCCTGATGCCTGAGGGTGCCGTGATGAATATCACGTCTCAGGATGGCCGCTTCGCTCTCCGGCCCATCACAATCCAGGACAACAACCCAGACAACCAGTACTGGACACCACCAGTGCCCGACTCCGAAGTCGTCATCTCTATTGAGATGGACGCGGACGTCCGCCCATTGGTCGAGAACGGCATCGTGCTCACGAGCATCAACGTTGGCTACCGAGGCTTCTACGACGGCGCTTTCGATCTCGAAGGGCGCTCCGGATCCTGCAACTATGACGTGGAATGCGATGAGACCGAGGGATGGGAAGATGAGATTCCCTGCGTGGCGGTAATCTCCACGGGCGGATCCACCTTCTGCACCGGCTTCATGGTCAACAACCTTCGCAATGACCGAATTGCATTCTTCATGACGGCCAATCACTGTGGAGTGAACTCAGGCAACGCGGCCTCCCTGGTCACATTCTGGAACTACCAAGATCCCGCCAGTGGCCCACTGGACTGCCCAGGCAACTCGAATGACAGCGGCCCACAGGATTATTACCTGACGGGCTCACAGTACCTGGCGTCCTACAGCGCTTCGGACTTCACGCTGGTTCGGCTCAACCAATCCCCCCCACAGGAATGGGAGATTTCCTTCTGCGGCTGGAGTGCCGAAGACACCATTACGGAATACTCCGTAGCGATTCACCATCCTGCAACTGATTACAAGCGATGGTCTATCGACTATGAGCCCAGTCAGATCTATGGCTACAACGCACCTGGCGATACCCACCTGCGAATTGCCGACTGGGACCTGGGCACCACCGAGCCTGGTTCATCTGGATCACCGCTCTTCGATCAGAATCACCGTGTCGTCGGACAACTGCACGGCGGATATGCCGCCTGCGGCAATGATCTGGAAGACTGGTATGGCCGCTTCGCCGTCTCCTGGAACAACGGCCTGAGTACCCATCTCGATCCAGACAACACGGGCAATATCTATTGCGACACGCTCCCAGGACGTGGGCTGAGCATCACACCTGGTGCCGGCACCCTGCACCTGTGCACACCCGGTTGCAACGACGTGGATCCGGAAACAGTCACCTACACCCTCCAGAACAACTCTCCGGAAACCATCTTCTGGTCGGCAGCCTTCAAGGGCAGCACCTTCATCTCAATCCAAGGCGACTACTCGGGCCTCATCGCACCGGATGGCACCGTCGACCTGATCGTTGTCGTGGATGCGGATGGCTTGCCCGATGGCACCTACGAGTCCACCTTGTCGATCTTCGACGAAACCAACGAACTGGAGAACACCAGGAACCACACGCTGGAAATCGGTACCACTCTCGTCTCAGTCGATCCCGAGTACGGGTTCACGGCAGGCGGCCCTGTGGGCGGTCCCTTCACGACAACACAGACCTATACCGCAACCAGCCTTCGACCAACCGCTGTCAACGTAAAGGTCGAGGCCGACGCTTCATGGATCAGCCTGAATGGCCAACCCGGCCCCCTCTATATCGATTTGCTCAACGCAGGGAACTCGGCAGATGTGGTCGTTGGATTTTCTCCAGCCGCCGATGATCTGCCTGCCGGAATTGCCCAGGGCAGCGTCACATTCACCAACGAAACGGACCCAGGCGCTGAATCGGCCGTACGTCAAATCACACTTGATGTTGGCCGCTACACCTACGTGTCAACGGACACGCCTCTCCCGATTCAAGACAACTCGGAATTCACGAGCACGATCGTGGTCGGCGACTCCTATTGCGTCGCCGATGTCGACGTCGAAATGGATATCACGCATACCTATATTGGAGACCTGGAAGTCATCCTGACTTCGCCCCAGGGATCTGTTGTGTACCTGCACAATCGATCTGGCAGCGGTTCGGATGACATCGTTGTCACCTATGACGACGATGGCGAAGGCGTCCTTCCAGATGGCCCCGGCGAACTGAATGACTACTACACCGAGGCCGGCACCGGCACCTGGACGCTCCTGGTCCGGGACAATGCAGGCGCAGACGTCGGCACGCTCAATAGCTGGGCACTCAAGATCGCCTCAACCGGCGACTCCTGTCCGCCCTACTGCGAGGATGTCGAATTAGCCACCGACCTAGACACCCCTATCGATATCGAATTGACTGGGTACTCCATCGAGGGCAACCCACTTGAGTACATCCTCACAACGCTGCCAACCAACGGCACGCTCTCCGATCCCAATGGCGGGAACATCACCAACACGCCTTACACGTTGCTGGCCGGTGGCAACATGCTCACATATGAGCCTGACAGCGGCTTCATTGGCGATGATGTGTTCACCTACATGGTTGATGACGGCAATTCTTCTGAAGAAGGGCTTGTCACGATCAGCGTTGGGGTCATACCCAGTGTTGATGACTGCGACAGCGCCTTCACCGTAGGCAATGGAACCTGGGACATCGATACGACATCGGCCACCACAGATGGACCTGGCCATGGCGACGACTGTGAATTCGATGGCCAGACGTACAACGACATCTGGTTCCGTTATGTCGCCTGTGACAACGGCACACTGACAGTAAGCACATGCGGTCTCGTCGACTATGACTCCGATCTGGTTGTCTATGACGGGGATGATTGTGATTCGCTGATACTGCTTGGATGCAATGATGATGGCGACGGCTGCGAAGGCTACTCTTCATACTTGCAGGTTCCAGTTACCCGTGACCAGCCGTACCTCTTGAGGGTCGGAGGCTGGAGAGACGGGGACGTCGGCACAGGTGAACTGCTTGTCGATGGACCGACACAGGGATGCGACGATGAACCAGAGTGCCCTGCTGACACCAACGGTGACGGGCTCGCAGATGTGAACGATGTCCTCATTATCCTGGGGGCGTTTGGAACCACTGATCCCAATGCGGACATTGATGGCAGTGGAGTCGTAGACGTCGGCGACGTCCTCCTCCTCTTGCAGTATTACGGAGATTGCTGAACCGGCAGACCATAAATCAAGATCACTGATCTTGATACGATTGAAGGCAGGGATTGTGAAGCAAGGCAACACCGCCTTGTGCACCGCTAGGGGAGATCGCTCATGAAGACCATTATGCGCTCGATCGTGACCATGACAGCAGCTTCCTGTTGCTTCATGCTTACTCCAAGCTCAACCTTAGCTCAAACGCATTGGTGGCCACTCGCCTACGGCGCCATGGTTGGAGGCGATATGGTTGTGACTCCAGAGCAAGGAGAGGACCACGAATGCGGTCCCGGTTGCGGCTGGCCTATACCTTCAGGAATGACGTACACCATTGGGAATTATTCCAGCATCACCATGGAGGTCTTGATTGAACAGGAAGCCACAGCTGGACCTGGAACGTTCCTGGCGATCGATGGTGTCGAAGGCG
>JAYZAT010000154.1:0-8361 GCA_036339555.1 Planctomycetota bacterium | reverse complement strand
GGCTATTCATCTCACATTGAGATCCCGGTACTCGAAGGCGAAGAAATACTGATTCGGGTTGGTGGATGGCAGGAAGGTGATGCCGGCAGCGGCACGCTCAGAATCAGCTGCAGCTCACGAAGTGCTTGCTGCTTTGACGATGGCAGTTGCCAGTTGAACGGGGACTTGGAGTGCACTGATGCTGGTGGAGCTTGGCAAGGAAACGGTACGACATGTGATGATGTCGCTTGTCCTCAGCCAGGCGCTTGCTGCTTCATGGATGAAACATGCGACTTTGTACTTGAGCCGGACTGTATACAAGCGAAAGGTACATTCCAGGGCGAGCTGACCGACTGTAAAACGAGCGATTGCTCGTTAACTCCCGGCAACGATTTTTGTGAAGACGCCTGGTTGATCGAGGATGGTGATACCGAGTTTTCGACCCTGCACGCCACCACGGATGGTGTCGCTCACGATGAATGTAAATGGACTGGCCAAACGTTCAATGACATCTGGTTCCAATACACAGCGACCTGCTCGGGCCTGCTCACCGTGAGTACTTGCAACCTGGCAAACTACGACACCGACCTCGTGCTGTATGAGGGATGGAATTGTGAAGAACTCGTATTCATCGGCTGCAATGATGATGGCGGTGGATGCGAGGGGTATACCTCCCATATGGAGGTGGACATTACCTCAGGCCAGAACATCACCATCCGGGTTGGCGGTTGGAAAGATGGCAATGTGGGCACCGGGGTACTGAGAGTCGAGTGTGAATCAAGCGACTAGGTTGAGATGCAGTTGGAGATCATGATCTCAAGCTGACTCTACCGCACCGTCCCCATCCGATTTCATGGCCTCCAGGGAAGTCTGCAACCATCGAATACCCATGATCAACGCTGCTATGAGCCCGACCCAGGCCAGCCACGCCAGCCAGAACGGGAGCACCCGAGCGAAGATCGAGGCAATGATCGCTGCCGCAACGGCTCCAATAGCAAAACTCCAGACGATGGATCGCTGTCGCTCGGTATGACATTTCCGGAGATCCCGGGTCATGCCGAGCACCACCACCACCACGCCAAGGATGACCAGGATGATTCCCAGCAATGGTCCCATGGCAACTCCAATCCAAGCCCGGGAAGGGTTGGCGTGAGCATAACCCGTTGAGCTCCCGATAGCATGCTCCCAGGAGGAAGTCCACATGATCAGCACCCTGCTGCTCTACACCCTGCTGGCTATCGCACCAGACCCCGTCGTGCTTTCAGAGCCTCTTTGCATCGATTCCACGGGTTCCAGGTGGCGTCGACCGGTCCATGTCGATTCGCTCGAGCATGCCATCGTCACTGGTCAATGGAGCACGCCACAGGCTGGTGAGGTCCTCGAACACGTGGATGGTTCCACCCTGGCCTGGCGTGTGATGGGTGAGGAAGACGGGCCTCGTGGTCCACGGGGAGGCTATGTGCTCTATACCTTCGACTCCGATGAGGCCTATCCAGCCCTGCTGGATGTCCGCGGGCACTCCCTGGGATATGTCAACGGATCACCACGAGCTGGGGATGTCTACAACCGGGGATCACTTCGGCTGCCTTTCATGGTCCGCGAAGGCCAGAACGAGTTGCTCTTTCGAGCTGGGCGCGGGCCCCTGGAACCCACTGTTCATTCTGCTCAAAGCGTGGGTCAAGATGAGATGAGCCAACCCAATGAACGAGTCGCCTTCATAGGCCGACAGGATCGCACGCTGCCGGACCTTGTTGAAGGAGAGCCCGTGGACGTTCTTGGAGCTGTCCTCATCTACAACGTGGATCCGGACATGCGAGAGGGTCTGGTACTCGAAGCCATCATCGGGGAGGACACCACCGTGTCACCCATGGAGGCCCTGCCCCCCCTCTCTTTCCTCAAGGCCCCTTTTCGAATGCAGTCCTCGGTCCCTGCAACCGGTGACCTGCTCACCGTGAGCCTACGACTACGAGATGGTGACCAGGTACTCGATGAGGAACAGATCGAGTTGAAGATCAAGGGCCCCTCGGACCTGCATCGACGAACGTTTCGAAGCGACATCGATGGCAGCGTCCAGTACTACGCGGTTCGGCCAGCGGCGTGGACCGGGGAGACCCTTCCTGGGATCGCCCTATCGCTGCACGGGGCTGCCGTAGAAGCCCAACGACAAGCATCCTGTTACCGACCTCGCGAGTGGGTACACGTCGTCGCACCGACCAACCGTCGGCCCTTCGGGTTCGACTGGGAACACTGGGGCCGCATTGACGCGATGGAAGTGCTGGAGGATGCCTCAGAACGTTATCCCAATGACCCAGCACGTCGTTGGCTGACAGGTCATTCCATGGGTGGACACGGCACTTGGCAACTCGGTTCGACCTTCCCAGACCAATGGTCGGCCATTGCACCAAGCGCCGGATGGATTTCATTCTGGACATATGGCGGACCTCCGCGTTATGCCCGGGATGGTGGTGTCGACGAGATCCTGCATCGAGCTGCCAATCCAAGTGACACGCTGCTCATGAAGGAAAACCTTGATCGACTCGGTATCTACATCCTCCACGGTGACGCCGATGACAACGTGCCGGTAGAACAGGCCCGTCAGATGCGACGTGAGCTTGCCGACTTCCATTCGGATTGGGCTTACTACGAAAAACCAGGCGCTGGCCATTGGTGGGGTGACCAATGCATGGACTGGCCTCCACTGTTCGCCTTTCTTCAAACTCACCAGCTGCCTGATCCGGCCACCGTGGATCAAATCCGATTTACCACAGTGGACCCCGGTGCTTCAGCCGAGAGTGATTGGGTTCGAATCGAAACCCAGCAGGTCTCCCTTGAACCCAGCCGGGTTGATCTTCGTCTCGATCGGAGCGAAAACGCCCTAACGGGAACGACCTCCAATGTTGGGAGACTATCCCTGGACCCGGGTGTTGTCTCAGAATCAACTGAATCGATTCAAATCAACATCGACGGATCGGAACTGGTTGCCTCTCGACCCGAGGGACGTGAACGATTGCATATGGCGCGAACTGAGACTGGCTGGACAACCACTGACACGCCACCAGCGAAGCTCAAAGGTCCCCATCGATCCGGCCCCTTCCGCGATGCGTTCAACAACAACGTGCTGTTGGTCTATGGAACACTCGGCACGCCTGAGGAGACGGCTCGACTGGCCGCCAGAGCAAGGCTCGACTCAGAACGATGGTGGTACCGGGGCAATGGCCATCTTCCCTTCGTTCCAGATACGGCCTTTGATCCTTCGATGGCCATGGACCGGAACATCGTGCTCTACGGCAACGCTGATACTCATGCCCACTGGAGCACTCTCCTCCCCAACAGTCCCATCGTCATGCGACGCGGCGAGATCACGATCGGCAACCACGCTTTCCAAGGAGATGATCTTGCCACGGTTTTCATACAACCTCGACCCGGAAGCGACATCGCCAGCATCGGCGTGGTCGCAGGTAGTGGTGTCGCCGGTGATCGTTTGACAGACCAACTACCACTCTTCTTTGCTGGCGTTGGCTGGCCCGATTGGATGGTACTCGACGCATCTACGCTCCACCGTGGAACAGATGGCATTGTTGGAACCGGCTTCTTCGCTGAAGACTGGTCCTTTGAACCTAGTCAATCGGCATTCAGGGAAGTCGTGGCAGAGCCAATCCCTTGAGTGTTACCATCCCCGACGACGGCTTTAAGAATATCAAGGGAGTGCGTCAATGCGATTAGCAAGCCTCTTATTGTCCCTGTGTATTGTCCTTATTGCCTTCGCCTGCCTGGTCCTTGGGGTGTTGTATTCCTGGTATTGGTTTTGGGGCCTGATCCCCACCGGCTTCCTTGCTGGCTTGGCTATTTGGGACCGCTTTCAGCGACATCACAGCATTCTCAGAAACTACCCCTTGCTCGGCCACCTACGCTTTATGGCTGAGAGCATCCGGCCTGAGATCATGCAGTACTTCGTCGAACAGGATGAACAAGGACGCCCCTTCAACAGAACCGAGCGTTCTGCTGTCTACGAGCGAGCCAAGAACCAGGAGGACGTCAAGCCCTTTGGAACGCAATTGGATGTGTACAACGACGAGTATGAATTCCTAGCGCACTCGATCGTGCCACGCCCCATGTCGGATCAACCATTTCGTATCAGCATCGGCGGAGAACAGTGCAGCAAGCCCTACTCCTCCTCGGTCCTCAATATCTCAGCAATGAGTTTCGGCGCCTTGAGTCCACATGCGTTGCTTGCCCTCAATCAAGCTGCCAAGAAAGGTGATTTTTATCACGACACCGGAGAGGGTGGGATCAGCCCCTATCACATCCGACCAGGTGGCGACCTTGTCTGGGAACTTGGGACGGGTTACTTCGGATGCCGAACCAAAGACGGTCACTTCGATCCCGATAAGTTCGAGGAACAGGCCACACGTGAACAGGTCAAAATGATTGAGATCAAGGTGTCCCAGGGCGCAAAGGCCGGTCACGGTGGCGTATTGCCTGGATCGAAGGTGGATGCAGAAATTGCCAAGACTCGTGGAATCCCCGTGGGTAAGGATTGTATCTCGCCTGCGTACCACAGCGCTTTCTCAACGCCAGTTGGTCTCCTCGAATTTATTGATCTCTTGAGGACGCGAAGCGGAGGCAAGCCGACCGGTTTCAAGCTTTGCATCGGCCAGCGATCAGAATTCCTCGCGATCTGCAAAGCCATCATCGAGACTGGCATCTTGCCAGACTTTATCGTGGTCGACGGCGGTGAAGGCGGAACAGGAGCGGGGCCCATTGAGTTCCTGAACCATCTTGGATGCCCACTCACCGAGGGATTGCTCTTTGTCCAGAATGCGCTCGTCGGATGCAATCTTCGGGACAAGATTCGGCTGGGCTGTAGCGCCAAGATCACGAATGCCTTTGGTATGTCCAGCCGCATGGCCATCGGCGCCGACTGGTGCAACGCGGCCAGAGCCTTCATGTTCTCAGTAGGCTGCATCCAAGCCCAACGATGTCACACGAATACCTGTCCAGTTGGCGTCGCCACCCAGGATGCTCACCTCTATCGTGGATTGGTAGTCGAGGAAAAGGCCGAACGCGCCTACAACTACCATCGCAACACGATCAAAGCACTTGCCGAAGTCGTGGCGGCCACAGGTCTTGATCACCCGAACGAATTGTCTCCTGAGGATATTCTTCGTCGCTGCAGTCCGACCGTCGTCAGAAACTATTCTGAGATCTACGAGTTCCTTCAACCGAGCGAACTGGTCCAGGGTGGCGGCAACGCACTCTGGCAGAAGTACTGGGATGCCTCGAGATCATCAACCTTCGATATGGTGTGAACCTGCACTTGAATGCGCTGAAAGGATCTGAATATGAGTCGCCATCTTGCTGTCATCATCGCCCTCTCTTTCTTGGCTGGAGGTTGGCTCGCGATCAGCATCCCAACCGCCACGGCGCACTGCCAAATGCCCTGTGGGATCTACGATGACCCGGCTCGGATCGCAGGATTGAAGGAGGACGCCATCACGATCCGAAAAGCCGTGACCTCCCTACGAAGCATGATGGAACCCCATGATCACAATCACGATCATCCGCATGAACATGATGATGACATCACCCAGTTCAATCAGGGCACTCGATGGATCATCACAAAGGACCAACATGCCCAAGCCATCCAGGACACCGTCTCCTACTACTTCCTGACGCAGCGTGTGAAGGCGATTCCTGCCGGTGAGGCAGGCCATGACACCTACGTAGCCCAACTGGCTGGTTTTCACCGAATCCTCGTTGCCGCAATGAAATGCAAACAGACGGTCGACCTTGGCCAGGTCGATGAGCTTGACTCAGCGATCGCAGCAGTGAGCGGTTGGTATACCAAGTAGCACTCAAGATCCCTCGGTTGACAGCCACGAGTCGATCTTCGAAGCAATTTCGTCACGTGCAAACCTGAAGGCTTGACGTTGAGTCTCCAAATCTTCTCCGCAGGCAGCAGGATCATCGAAGGGCCACGATCGCACCTGTGCCCCATCAACGATCGGACAGTTTTCTGCCGCTGAACTGCATACCGCAATCGTCAACGACACTGGACCGTCGCGAAGGGCATCGCGAACACTTTTAGACCAAAGTCCATCTGTGCAGATTTGGATCTCTTGCAGGACCTCGATCGCAAGTGGATGGACAACCGAGGGGTGGGTGCCTGCGCTGCAGACTTCCATTCTGTTACCAACACGATCTCGCAGGATGGCTTCGGCAAGTTGACTGCGTGCACTGTTGGCCGTGCACAAAAATAAGATCCGCTGGCTTTCGCTCATTCTGCGGCTGCCGCATCCTTGGCTATATCACCGCTCTTATTCTTGGGCTTACGAAAATCTAAATCTTCGATCCTGCCGAACACGGCTGTAGCGACATTGGCCAGGTGTGAAGCCACGCGTTTGTAATGGCGAGAAAGTAATGAATACGCCACAGCAGCATGGGTCTCGACCGTTCGTCGATCACGCAGCAATGTCTCCTCGACAGCATCGCACTCGCCGCGAATCCTGTCGGCAGCCTTGATCGCGGACTTCGCCTGCTTCGTACTGGATTCACCAAAGGCAGAAATCACATCATCAAACAAGATGACAACCTGCTTGCGAATGTCCTCCAGAGGCTGATGGTATCGCCCGATCTCGTAATTACCTTCGTAGTACTGGCCCACTTCGAACACGTTTTTGCAGTAATCGCCGATACGCTCGGCATCCTTGGCAATGCTCATTAAGGCCAAGCACCCAGGAATGTCGGCAACGGGATTGACACTCAGATGCGTCAGGATGTTGCCACGAATCGAGCGGAGCAGCGTGTTGATCTCTTGATCCTTGCTGTACAACGAATCCCGGACAGCATCACCTTCTTTAATTCCTCGAAGGACGTCATTGGCCTCACCGAACATCCACTGCGCGGCTGTCAGCATTTCCCGGAACTGGGAGAAGGCCTCGTCGAGCTTGTTATCTGTCTTTAAGGCCGCAATCAGTTGGCCGAGCATCGTCAGTTCTCCTTGGCACCCTCTGGTCATCATCGGGCACCTTGAGTCAGTCGCTATAGAAGAATACCTCCGTGATGACCAGCCCAATGACCGGAATGATCACGAAGATGGTCAGCAGGAAGAAGAGGGCATATCGAGGAGAACGCGACGCGATGCCGCTGTACCACTTCGACAGACGTATTGGAACGATCTTGAATGGATACCAAATTCCATTATCAAACAAATTGAAGAGCACGTGGGATACGGCAACGGTTACCGCACCGGCAGTAGGATTGGCCGTTGCTGCGATAACACCTGTCACGGTGGTACCGATGTTGCAGCCCAGCATGAACGGGAAAACACGGCGCAACTTCACGACGCCAGCTCCCGCGATGGGGACCATGAGACTCGTCGTCACCGAACTCGATTGCACCGCCACGGTTGAACTGATCCCTGAAATCCAGGCGAAGAAATCGTTTCGGAAGATCACCTTGCTAAACAGTCCTTCAAGCCGCTTCAGCAATGCTCCCTTGAGATTACTTACCAGGCCCAGCAGCGAGAAGAAGAGGATGGCCAAGCCGATGATTGCAACTAAGATTCCGACGGCTGTCACGTTTCCCGTGAACCAACCGGCAAAATCCTGGATGGCTGTAACAACAGGTTTGGTAATCGTCTTGATCGGACTCGTTGGCTTCTCGCCCGGCTCAAGCCCAATTTGTTCTGTAATCCACATCGACGCCCTCATGAGCAAGCCATGTCCATTGCTTCCAGGCAATGATCGTGACGCCCACTCAAGTGGGAACAGAATCAAGACAGTCAGCAGGTTCGGAATCGCGTGCATGAGGGCGGTGGCATACGCCCTGCGGAATTGACGCCGGATCCGCATTGTCCCAAGTGAAACAATCAGGCCAGTAATACTGGTGCCAATGTTGGCGCCCATGACCGCAAAGATCGCTGTGCCCACACTCAACTCGCCAGCAGCAACGAGCGTGATGATCAGCGATGTCGTAAATGAAGAACTTTGGACGATCGACGTGATCAGCACCGAGGCAAACAGTGCAACCAACGGGTTATCACCCTGGGCCATCGCAACCTGGAGCCAATCCGTTGATTTTCCAATCAACTTCAGTCCACCACCCATCACGTTGATGGCGCAGAGGAAGAAGTAGAGCCAAAGGAGTGACAGGACTCCGTGAACCCAGAAGGGGCGGCTCTTTACCTGGCTGGAAATCTTAGGCATCTGCCATTGGTGCTCGCGTCAACTGAGTTGCTCCTCGAGTGGCTTGTGGATATGAAACTCCACGAAACTCAGGATTAGATGGGCGAGGCGTTAAGATTGTGTTCAGACAGGATGGGCAGGGCAACGGTGAATACTGAGCCCTCGCCAGGAACACTATCGACATCAACCGATCCCC
>JAYZAT010000153.1:0-25465 GCA_036339555.1 Planctomycetota bacterium | reverse complement strand
CTCGACCGGATGCGAGACGGGTCGTCCTGAAGCCTCTGCTCAGTCCTGAACCTCGATAGATTCCTCCCTCTGGAACCGTTTGAAGGCACGCTGTGCGCGAGTTGGGTTCACCAGCGGCAACACCATGACCCCTGCGGTGATGGCGAGGGCACACAGAAGATAGATCTGAGAATAGGTCACATCGCCTTCCAACCAACCCCCAACGCGGTTACCGATGAGTCGAGAGGCATTGAGCAACGCCATGTAGGCCGTGAACTGAGTCGCTGCAACGAGCTTCCATGAAACACCCATGAACAGGGCGAAGAGTGACACCATGAACATGCCACTCAGTGCCGCCTCCAGGATCATCATGGTGATCATGGAAGTGCCACAGTCCCAATAGGGCCTGGTCAATGCGAAGATGATCCACAAGACTGCGGAACACAAGCCTGCCACCGCAGCCAGTCGCCTGGGACCGACCGCATCTGCAAGAAAGCCGCCCAGGATGGAACCGCCAAGACCAACAAAACCGATTGATCCCGTCACACCGGTATAGACCTCGAGTTTCCATTCGAGTTCTTCAAGCATCAGTTTCGGGAAATACACAGCAAAGAGTCCGGTGCTGATCGACGCCAGCAATGCCAGCAGAATGCCTGCAACGGTCGGCAACGTACAAAAAGCACGCAGGATGTTGAAGAGCGTCAATACGATTCGCCTCAGGCTGATCTTGTCAGAGGCTTCAGCGACATCCTCCCCATCATGATGAGGGTCATGGATCCTTGTGAAACCGAACAGGCGGTCACCGGACCGTTCCCTCAGGAACAAGGGCAGCAGCATGATGAGACCGATACAAACCGCCAAGACGAGAAAGGCGGCCTCCATGTTGATCTTGACCGCCACTATGCCCAGGACGGCACCTCCAAGTGCTAATCCACCATAGTTGGATCCATACATCAAGCCATTGACCCGGCCGCGTTCCTCGGGCTCCAGCAGGTCGACTGCCAGGGCATCAACGGATACATCCTGTAACGCAACAAAACAGTTGAGCAGGAACAGACACCATCCCAGGGTGTTCATGTCATCCAGCAATCCGGGGGTTAAACCCATGATCAACAGCAGCACGATGACAATGGACTGGGCCAGGAGAATCCAGGGCCGTCGCCTGCCCATCGATGGAATTCCAAAGAGGTCAATCAACGGTCCCCACAACCACTTAAAGGTCCACGGCAACCCGACCATGATCAATAGGGAACTGATCTCACTTGGACCTACCCCTTCTCTTGTCAGGAACCCGATGACCGTGATGGCGATGAAACCATAGGGAAGCCCTTGGGCCATGTAGAGGGCACAGAGCGTGATCAGCCGAAGGATCGAGTTGGACTTCAGGGTCCACTTGGATCGACCAGGAACAGGAGGGGGCTCAAGAGCTGGTGGATTTGGCGGCATCGACATACATGGCTTCCAGTTGCGACGCGATCCTGTCAACAGCCAGGTGTTCAAGCACCCACTCACGGCCACGGCGCCCCATGTCTTCGCGCAGAGAGCGATCTTCAAGAAGTGGAACGAGCCCTTTCACGATCGCACCGGCATCCTGGTCAACCGCCACACCCCCACCACTCCCAACAACTTCTCGCCAGGTATCGACCAGGTTGGTCGTCATCACGGGTGTTGCACATGCCAATGCTTCGAATTGGACGAAACCGAAGTTCTCCTGGCTTGTCGGAAGAACGAAGACATCTGCTGCCTGGTAGAGCGAGAACTTGAGGCTGCCATCCACATGGCCGAGGAAGTGCACGCGATCGTTCAAACCGGCTTCTGCAACCTGTCGGCGTAACCGTTCGACATACGCGTCATCCCCGCTACCCACCACGGCAACCTGAACCGGGTGACCTGCCTCACCGAGTCGACAAGCCGCTTCGATCAAGTGCTCGATGCCCTTCTTGACATGAATCCGACTCAGGAAGAGCAACACAGGATCTTCCTTGAAAAACGGGTAGGCGGCATGAGCTTCTTCCGGTCCAGGAAGATTGGCATAGGGTTCCAAGTCGATAAGGTTGGGAACGACACGACCCTGTCCACCCGGGAACCACTTGCCTGACTGGGTCAGTTCATCGTCCGCCGTGCAGTGCACGTAGGCGGCCTCTTCCAGTAGGCGGCGGCCCTTGAGCTTCAGGTAGATCCGCTTCTTGAAGCCACCCTGCGTCATGCACCAGTCGTCGAGCATGCCCCTGAGACTGATGACATAGGGCACACCCGCAGCCCGAGCCATGGCCCCTAACTGGGAATTGGCTCGTTCCCAGGGGCCATGCAACTGCAGAACATCAAGACGAGTCATCAAGTCGGCAACCGGGGCCAGTTGAGCACGCCTGAACATCCCTCCTGGATACCCGGGCCTGGGAAGCACGAGAACCCGTGGTCCCCCAGCACCCTCCAGCCATCCAGCGGGTACATCCCGCGTCACGGTGGTAATCAGCGTGACCTCATGGCCCCGATCATGCAGAACACGGCTCAGGTCGACCACCGCCCGGGGTGGGCCCCCGTCCTCGAAATCGACGCGATGCATGTACTGCGCGATTCGCACGATGAAAAGGCCTCATGCCGGAACAAGCCGGCGCACGTCAAGGGCGGGGTGACCAGATGGACAGAATAGTCTGTGGAGAACCCGCCGGGAGTGCCAGCCAGGCATCACGGGCCTGATACCATCCGGACATGGAATTCAACCCATCAGACGCCGGGAATTCAAGTGGATTCGAACTGCTTCCAGAGGGCACCTACGATATCGAGGTGATCGATGCCGAGGAACGGACCAGCCAGAAGGGCAACGAAATGATCGCCCTGACACTTCAGGCCCAACACCCCGAGGGGTATCCGGTCCGCATCTGGGACTATCTCGTTTCAGTAGCCGCAGCGACTTTCAAGATCGAGCAGTTCTGCAACGCTGCAGGCCTGCAGCAGAAGTTTAAGGCTGGCCGACTCTTGGCCGACGACTGTATTGGCAAGAAGATCCAGGCAAAGATCGAAATTGAATCGGGCCGTGAGAACTACTCGGATCGTAACTCGATCCGTGAATACGTTGCCACAGGCAGTGCGGCCACAGCCGGTATCGCAACTCAACCGGCAGCCACCCAAGCACCCAAGCCCATCGCTGAAGAAGAGATTCCCTTCTAGCGAACTCGATAGCCATCAACAATGAAACGCCCCCTGGCCGATTCGACCAGGGGGCGTTGATCTTGCTGTGTATGAATCCGCGATCACCGCGGAACAATCATCAATCAGGCGCGGCGGCGGCGGCGACTGCCGACAACACAACCGGCCAGGCCCAAGAGTGCCATGGCACCGGGCGCGGGAACTGGGGCGGCGACTTCGATGTCGACAAACTCACCAGTCGTCAAGGTGACGCGTGCGATTGCAGCGTTGGGGGCAAAGGCCTCGGCATCGGTGGACACAAACAGCATTCGGGATGTTTCGCCCGAGAAGATGCCGGGGCTACCGGTCCAAGGGCCCTTCCATTCAACCTTATTGCCATCCAGTGTCCGGCTCGCCTGGAACGGGTCCTTGAGTCCCATGGCATCGGCACGCCAATCAACATCCGTATCCCAACCAGAAAAACCATTTCGACCAATGCTGCCGATGATGCCGTTCAGGCCAGCTTCGGAATCAATGACCTGAAGGTCGAATGTCAGTTCGCCGGCACTGTTCTGGAAGACGAGCGATTCAAGCTTGCCTTGGAACAGCAGGGCACCAGTGGAGTGAACGATGTTGAAGTTGTCGACCTGGTTGTGAATCATCGTGCCGTAGGCGTGGGGCGACGACAATGCATTCGTGCCGGAAGTCGAAATGGACGTTCCAGGACCAAGTGGGCTCGCCAAAGCCGAACCGGCCAGGGCTAACGTCGCGGCAAGCGCGAAAGTAAACGTATTGCGGGTCATGTCTAGGCTCCTGTCGTGAACCAATCAAGCCAGGTGTAGCGCGTACACGACAAGACACCAACCATGTATCTGGTCGGCACGATCGTGTGCACCGGGTCGTGGTTCCGGTCAAGGGGATTGCGATGCTGGTATGCACAACCTCACAGCACGCAACACATTCCGTAGATTTTCAGCTTCGAAGGCCGCCTGGGCCCCCTGGAGGACGAATTTGGAGTCCTCAGTCCTGGTCCACGATCTTACGCATCCTGACCTCGGTCTCTTTCAACTTGGACTGGTAGCCACGGGTGCTCGACAGGCACAGGATGAAGAACAGGGTCATGAACGCGAGCCAGAGCACGTTGGCGATGAGCGTGGGAATCATGATGAACTCGCCGGACACCTTTGATCGGTAGCCCCTGGAACTCCGAAGACCGTCATGCGGAGTCCCTGGACAGGAGACGTCATGGTATCACTCTGCCGGGGGTTTCGTCCGAAGCCGACGCCGCGGCCAACAGTGAACTTCCATACCCGCCTCTGCGAGGGCCTGGATGACCGCAGGCGGGTCATCCGTGGTGATCTCGTCGACACCCGACTGGACAAGCTTCACCGCGACCTGCGGATCATTGACCGTCCAGACGCCCAGGATAAGCCCGGAACCATGGAGCTTCGCTGCCAGGTCTCGAGGATGCGCCACGGTCGTATCCAACCCGTCAAAGCCTTCTCGAGTCACCTCGGCGATGATGGCTTCCAGGTCAAGAGGCTGTTCAATGCGATTACCCTGACCAGCCCCAGAACGCCAAGAGACTGTCCAGGCCGGGGGCGTGTCTTCCCCCTGCTGCTGCTGCTTGAAAGACATCAACCAGAGCACTGGCACCTCAGGGCATCCCTTCCTTATGGCCCGCAGCGTGTCGATGTTGAAGCTGATAATCATCAGTCGATCGAAGTCGGCATCACCGGCACGGATTGCCTCAATAACTGGTCCCGCCGATTCAGGACCACTCTTGATCTCAATGACCAGTCCGCAGTCATCCGGCACAACAGCCAGGACCTCACCGAGCGTAGAAACACCAAGACCTGTCCAGCGTTGATCCTTCCAGGAACCCACATCCAGGCTTTGCAGTTCCTGGAGCGTGGACTTCGACACATCCACGGACACATCTGCACAGCGTTCGGTTGAAAAATCATGCCTGACGACCGGAACGCCATCTCCGGACAAGATCACATCACATTCAACCCAAGGGGCCCCTTGGCCCCATCCCCACAGGCAGGCTTGCACCGTGTTCTCGGGTGGTCGTTCTGGACGGGAGGCCCCCGCCCCTGCACCACGATGGGCCACGACACCGACACGTCGTTGCTTGTCCTGGGTGGTGCCCGCCATACCAGTCTCCATGGAAAAGGCCAGCAAGAGGCTCATGATGAGGGTCACTCCCATGGATGGGTACTCCGCGATCTCGCTGCCAAGGGTCCAGGCATGATGCCATGCTGGCAGCCACATGCAAGGCAGACCGCCTTCTAAGAGCCACTAAACCGGATTCAGCCATCGGCACGGTGATTGCATCTCCTGTTGTCGACGCCGAGATCGAAACGGCGGACAACGAGAACGAACGCTGAAAAGCGAAGGAGACCGACTGAATACTTACGACACGATGCCGCGGCCTGGAGACGACTCCCGAGCCAGACACCCTGACAAAACAGCACCGCCATGTGCATACATGCTCGGACTCTCCAGGATCGCGGCTTCATGCTTCAAAAACAATTGACAGGACTGCCGCTGTGCGTAGCCGCTGCTGACCAAGGGACATCACCCGTCACGGGACACCACAGCGAACCCAAACAAGGGTACTCCAGGGATTTTCATGACTGGCCTTGAAACCTGAATGGGAGGCACATGACGTCCCGCTGACCAGCCCTGCCCTGTCAGGCATGAACGAGACACCCCAGCATGACGATTGTGGGGATGGCCCCCGCCGAACGAGTCGGTCGGCGGGGGCCACTTTTGCACATGTGACGCACTTCTCAGAGGATTGCAGGCAGAATCCGACATCCCAGGCCACCCTGGGAAGGTTTGACATGGCACAATGGCGGTGCGATCCGATGCTCGTCAAACCACCATCATTCAGTTCGCTTGATCTTCCTAAAGGGAAGAAGCCCCCCGGTCTGTTACGCCGCATGGTGTATCGAATGGGGGCCCGTGTGCTCGGGTTGTACGGCATCAATGCAGTCATGGAATCAGTCATCAATAACACCCGTGGGTGCCCTCACCAGCACGCCTTGGACTTCATTGGTATTGATTGGGAGATCCCAGCACTCGATCTTGAGCAGGTGCCCACTACCGGACCAGTTCTTATTGTCAGCAACCACCCATACGGCGGTGCCGATGGCCTCATCCTCTGTTCGGCTATCCGACAAGTACGGCAAGACATCAGCCTGCTGACCAATTATCTGCTTATGTCACTCCCGACACTCCGGGAAGACTATCTGCCACTCGATCCCTTCAACAAGGACGCCTCGAACAATCTTCAGTCGCTTCGCACCGCCATCGAACGCTTGAAAGACGGACAAGTCGTCATGACATTCCCTGCTGGAGAAGTGTCACACAGGACCTGGCGACAATGGTCCGTCACCGATTCACCCTGGTCACAATCGATCGCGACGATGGCCATCCGAGGTAAGGCGACCGTCGTACCGATCTATTTCCACGGACACAATTCGATTGCCTTCCAAACGGCTGGCATGGTGCATCCAGGTTTCCGAACAATGTTCCTGGCCAGGCAATTGCTCAATAAGCATGGCAAATGCATTCGGGCCTCCATCGGTCGCCCCATCACACCAGAAAAAATTGCCGAGTTCCCCGACCGTGAGACGCTGGCCGAGTATCTCCGTGGTCGTGTCTACATGCTGTCGGGTCGCCGAAGTGAACCCGAATCATCCGTATCACTTCCTCCACAACCACCACGAATCAACCCCCTGCTTCCACCCATCACAGTCGCTGACCGATGTGCAGATGAAGTCATGGCGCTCTCAGAGCGACAACGATTGGTCGATAGTGGCAGCTTGTCGGTCTACCTCGCCAAGAGTCGCCAGATTCCCAACATTCTTCACGAGATCGGTCGACTGCGAGAGATGACCTTCCGAACCGTTGGCGAGGGAACTGGGACTGACGTCGACTTAGACCAGTTCGATCGCGCTTACCGTCACCTCTTCGTCTGGAATCATGATGAGCAGGAGATCGTCGGCGCATACAGACTGGGGCTCACTGATGAGATCATGCGCACACGCGGTGTACGCGGCCTCTATACCTGGACGCTTTTTGATTTTTATAATCGTCTCATGGAGTCCCTCGGCCCGGCTGTTGAACTCGGTCGATCATTTATCCGGCCTGAGTACCAGCGTAGCTTCAAGCCGCTGATGCTTCTGTGGAGAGGCATATCCCGATTCATCTGCCTCAAGCCGAAGTACCGCTATTTCTTCGGCACAGTCAGTATCAGTAATGATTACTCTGCAGCCTCAAAACGGCTGATGACTGATTTCGTGTCTTCAACCTGCATGGTCAATGACTTTGACAGCCTGATTTCCCCCCGGAACCCCCATCATCCGAAGCGGGTCACGCACTGGGACCTCGAACCATTCCGTCTTGTTTGCAACGAACTCCAGGACGTTGAAGAACTAGTGCGCGACATTGAAAATGGAAAACAAGGTGTTCCAATTCTGCTGAAGCAATACCTCAAGCTGAATGCCAAGCTGATGACAGTTTTCAACGTCGACAAGGAATTTTCAGATGTCATCGATGGTCTGATGCTCGTAGATTTCCTGGATGTTGACCGCCGAATACTCAGCTGGTATTTCGGCAAGGAAGAGGCGACCGAATTCCTGCGATATTATGGTCGGGATATCGAAGACACGCCGCCACCGGATGATTCGCCCGATAGCGGACAAAGCCGAGACGTATCCGCCTCCGCCTGATTGGTTCTCAGCAGATCTCCACACTGTCATAAAAGGTTCGCGAAGTTCCTTGCAAGGTTATTCATGAACCTCACCAAACGACTCTTTCAAACCGTATGCATCGCCTGTGCCGTCTCCTTCGTTGGCTGCCACCAACCGGAGCCCACCTCCTTCGCCCAAGTCCACAAGGGCATGAACCAAGCGGAAGTCGTGGAGTTGCTCGGCCAGCCATCTTCCGAGTGGACAGCCCCGCCTCCTCAAGCTGGGGAAGCCCTACCCGATTGGTCAGAACGTTGGCACTACGGTGATACCTTGAGTACCACTGCATCCACTGTGATTGGCCCAGACATTGCCCCAGACGAAGTTTGGGTGATCACGTTTGATGAACAAGGCAAGGTCATCAATTACCGAGCCCCTATCCCGCCTGACGACGATTTTCCTCCTGACAAGCCGTTCAAATGAGCTTTCCCAACGACGGGCACGCCTCCCACATCTTGGCTGCTATGCTGGCGGAATCATGACGACCCAATCCCACCCTATTCCAGCCTGGCTCATGGAACGAGTTGACGGTCCGCAGTTGTACTTGGTGCCGACCGTGGAAACCCTCAACGAGCCGGAAGGACGAGAACTGACGGAATACATCCGCCATCGCCTGAGCGACGATCAGGAAGCTTCCGATATTTCCGCCATCGTCTTGGACTTGTCCAAAGTCGGCCTGATCACGAGTCCCGCGATTGGTGCACTCATCGTCATTCACAAGCGAATGATGTCCACCAATAAACAGTTCATCCTGCACAACCTCTCATCCATGCTGTTGGAGGCGTTGTGCTTCCTCAAATTGGATCATGTCTTGACCATCTGCCGGACTGATCAGGAACTGGATAAAGCCCTGTCAAGCCGCTGAAGAGAATCGCTACCCTGAAATTGTGTCCACTCGCAGCACCAGTGCGATACCATGGACTGCTTGGCACGGCACCGCCTTCGGGCCCCGCCAGCCCGGTCTCATCCAGCAGGAGATCCCTACGTGACCACGGCCCGTTCTGACACCTCAACAACGCCAATGCCCGACATCCAGAGTGAAACGGATCGTCGCCGCGTGGCCATTGATAAAGTCGGCGTCAAGGAAATCCAGCACCCCATCAGGCTGGCCACCCCGGAAGGTGGCGTGCTTGAAACAGTGGCCGGGATCAATATGTTCGTCTCCCTTCCTGCTGAACGGAAGGGTACGCACATGAGTCGGTTTCTCGAAGCCCTGAATGAGTATCAATTTGATCTTCGCCCCGACCGAATTGTCGAGCTCTGCCATAAGCTCCGGGATGACCTGGATGCCGCAGATGCGCATGTCGAAATGAACTTCCCCTACTTCGTGACCAAGCCGGCACCGGTCACGGGACTGCCAGGCCTGATGGATTATCAATGTCGTTTCCTGTGCGAGGCCTCCGAGCAACGCGAGGACTTCATCATGAGCGTCTCCGCAGCCGCGACCAGCCTCTGCCCCTGCTCCAAGGAAATCTCAGCCTATGGAGCCCACAATCAGCGTTGCCTCATCACTGCTGACGTGCGATTTGATGGTCTGTTGTGGATCGAAGAATTGATCACGTACATCGAATCAGCCGCCAGTTGCCCGGTCTACGCGGTCCTCAAACGTCCGGATGAAAAACTGGTAACTGAACAAGCCTTCGAGAACCCCAAGTTCGTCGAGGACATTGTTCGGGATCTCGCTATTGTGCTTGACGATGAACGTCGAATCACGTGGTACCACATTCGAAGTGAGAACTTCGAATCGATTCACAACCACAATGCCTATGCAGAGATCACTCGCCAGAAAGACTGATTCGGTCAGCACTACTCTGGAAACGTAGCCTCAATCTGACCAGTCGATCGGTCGTACTGCACACCACTGGACTCGGGAAATCGCTCAAGACCTTCGGCACGAAGGTCCGGGGCATGGTGTTCTTCGTAGTGCTTGTATGTTTCTCGATCCGGGAACACGTATCGGATTTCAAAGGCCGTGATCGCATCATCCAATCGGACGATTTCAGCGTAGGTGGCCCCGGCTGCTAACACATCCTTGATATGCCCATCCTTCAGCCAATGGAGCCACTCCGTGGCCATGGCTTCCGTCGCAAACTCGGCCGATACCGTGTACCTGTACATCGTTCACTTTCAGCAGAAGACGCCCGAGGCTGACAACGGTTGGCTCACCAGCCCCAGCCCCGACGACCGTAGCCATTCCAATTTCCGTTCCGGTACCTTCTGTTGTACTTGTAGCGCTCGGTGAACTGCTCCTGATTGAACTTGTACTGCTCCCAAGCGAACTGGATACGTTCCTGACGTTCATCCGCGAGTTGCTGCTTCCGTTCGTTCAGCATTCGGTTGGCATTGGCATTTCGAGTGATCTGCTCGTCAACGGCGTTTCGGGACTTCTCTTCGAATTTCGCTCGACGTTCCGTTTCTATCCGGTCGTAGCGTTCCCAACCCCATTCGACGAAGTCCTGGAACTGGTCTCGTTCCACCAGGAATTCAGACATGTCCTGAACCTGAGCCATTTTGTCATTCAGGTTCCGCCAGCTCTTCCTGACAACGTCTTCAAAGGCTGTCACTCGACGCTGGTCGGGTGATTCTTCATTCTTCGGCTCAGCCTCATCCTCCTCTTGGTACATCGATGCAATATCCAGAGCCTCGTCAAAATCGAGTTTGAAGTCGAGGTCCAGCATGTTGATGACACCATCCTTGTTGTGGTCGCCTAAGTGCATCCGAATGTCAGGCAGGTTGTAGGCCTTCCAAAGGTCATGCTCTTTCAGATAGGTCTCCATGTACTCGATGACCTTGTTGACCTTCTTGAGTTGATTGCCGACCGCTGCGTTCATGTCTCGCAGAGCATTCATCTTCAGCTCAAGAGTGGGGAGTGTTTCGTACTCTTCCTCGATTTCCTGAGCTCGCTGCTCCATCTGCGCCTGCCACTGGCTGTCCGGAATCGCGTCCTGGGCAAAGGAGAAGGTGCTCATGCCAATCAAGAGGATGCCGGTAGTGAGAGTTTTCAATTTCATGGTTCTGAACTCGCGTGAACTCTATCAATGAAGTGAATGTGTTAATGCCTTGAATCAAGCTAGGGTAAAAGCTAAACGCTACCAGCCGCCGCCGTAATAGCCGCCGTCTCCATAGCCATTGAAATTGCCGTTCCTGTACTTTTGAGAGTACTTATACCGCTTGGTGTACTCCTCCTGGTTGAACTTATAGTGGTCCCAGGAAGTCTGCAGGAACTTTTCATGTTGTTTCTGAAGCTCTGCCTCGCGAGCAAGTAGTTGCTTATTGGCTTTCTTGTCCTGGGCCTCTTGCGCATCTTCCGCTGCCTTGGACTTCGCAGCATACTTGTCGTCATAAGCCTTTTGATCAGCAGCGTTCTGGTCAATCGCCCATTCCTTGTAGTCGCCAAATTTACCTTTCTTGGAAAGGTAGTCAGACATGGAATTCACCTCGGCCATCTTCTCATGCAGGTGATCCCATGAGGATTTCACCACTGCACGGTAGGCATCGGCTCGTCTCTGATCAGGTGTCTCGCTGTTCGCCTCTCGAGCCAGGTTCACCTCATGCTGCTCTGCAACATCCAAGGCCTTGTCGAAGGTCAACTGGAAGGGAACATCACTGGAATCAACCTTGCCATCTTGGTTCGTGTCGCCATGCATGCCATTCTCATAATCCTCAAGCATGCCTTTATCCTTGAGGTACTTCTGCATCATGGCGATTCGTTTGTTCGTCTGCTGCAGGGAGTCAGCCGTGGCGTTGTTCATATCCTGCAACGCATGCATCTCTCGCTGGGCATCGCTGGGAGTCCCGTCAGTCGATGGTTGGCCAATGGGCTGCGCAGAAGCATGGAAACCCAAGCTGAGTAGAAGGCTGGTTGTGGACAGTAGTACGGTGTTCCGGATCATGAGCCTGACCTCGTGTTGACTGACTGGATAAAGAAAAACAAGTAGAACAGGGCTGGAAAGGCGAGAACCCCGAGGGGCTCAGTGCCGAGCAGGAGAGTATAGCGATCCGGCCTGTGAAGAAGCCTTGAACAGCGTTAGAGCGGCCTGGTTGTTACTATTTCCAGATTGGTAGCCCTGGGATGGCTGCCTGACAAGGTGAGGGAATTTATGACCATGACAACGCTGTCACGACGGGGCCTCGAAGCGCCATCATCTCCAATCAGGGCACTGGCTGCTGCAGCACGCGAGGCCCAGGATTCAGGGAAAAATGTTCACTACATGAACATTGGTCAACCCGATATCGAGACCCCCCCTGGGATGCTCGAAGCCTACCGGACCTATGACGAGAAGGTCCTGGCGTATGCCCCAAGCGATGGATTTCAAGAGTACCGGGAGGCATTGGCATCCAAGTACTACAACCGCCTGATCGGAGATCAGCCGCCAATCACAGCGGAAGACATCGTTGTCACTGTGGGCGGATCCGAAGCATTGCTGTTCGCCATGGCATCCGTGACAGATCCGGGAGATGAACTCCTGGTCTGTGAACCCTACTACACGAACTACCATGGCTACGCACACATCCTGGGTGTCGAAACCGCTCCGGTGACCACGCATGCCGAGGATGATTACCACATTGATCCCGCTCGAATTGAAGCGGCCATTACCGGTAAGACACGAGGGCTGGTACTACCGACACCCGGAAACCCGACAGGTGTCGTCCTGTCACATGAAGACCTCGCCACAATCTCTGCGATCTGTGATCGACACGGGTTGTTCTTTATCTGCGACGAGGTCTACCGAGAATTCATCTACGACGCCCCCCTGGGCACCTTGGCACCCTCCCTCCTGGCCGTACCTGGCGCTAGTGAACAAGCGATCATCATTGATTCCGTCTCGAAACGATTCAGTGCCTGTGGTGCCCGAGTCGGATGCCTCCTGACACGGAACCGTGAAGTCCGCAAGGCCGCCCTCCACTTTGGCCAGGCCAGGTTGTCACCGGCCACGGTGGATCAACGAGCTGCCATGGCCGCACTCGACACACCCCAGGAATACTTCAACCAGGTCGTCACGGAGTACAAGGGCCGCCGAGATACGCTTGTCTCAGGGCTGAAGGACATTGGGATTGAGGTGAATGCGCCCAAGGGCGCCTTCTACCTGGCGGTCCCATTACCAGTCGAAGATGCCGATGACTTTGCCCATTGGCTTGTGAACGACTTCGACGTGGACGGTGAAACACTGTGCGTGGCACCCCTAGGGGGCTTCTATAGCACGAAGGGACTTGGTCAAAACGAAGTACGTATGGCCTACGTCTTAGACCAGCATGTCAGTAAGAAGTGTGTGTCTATTCTCGAAGCCGGTCTGAAGGCCTACAAGCCAAGTTGACCCACTTCGTGGGTAGTTAAGGCAAGTCTTCAGCCTGTGGACCTTCAATGGGCAACCACACCAGTCGGAACCTCACACGGTCACGCTCAAGGCGGCAAAGTCTCTTTTCAGCATCATTCATGGTGGTCTCCGGAACCGGAAAGGCCGCTGTTGAACTGTCGGCCCGGATTCCTCCGGCTGCTCAGCAAGGATCATCGCGGGAATGGGCAATGGCGGCTACTCTCCCAGGATGCCCTGCATCCGTTCCAACACTGCCTTTGCACTCCTCCACCAGGCCTCCCTTGGCCTGATGCTGGCGGTCGTCTTTACCGGTTGCTCACGATCAGAAGCCAAGGCTGATTCAAACGAGACGAAACTGCAGGGGTTTGTCTTCGAAGATGAGAATAAGAACGGCATCCGAGACGAACGAGAGAAGGGATTGGCCAGAGTGCGTGTCTCCAACGGCCGGGAGGTCGTTCTGACGGATGTCAGAGGACGCTGGTTTCTCGATGCACGGCCAGACGACACCATTTTTGTGATCAAACCGAGGCACTGGATTTCTCCCCTCGACCAAGATGGGCTCCCACAGTTTTATTACGTGTACAACCCCTCTGGTTCGCCCCAACATCTCAAGCATGCCGGTGTGGATCCCACACCCGAGGATCCTGGCCCCATTTACTTTCCCCTGTACAGGCATCCTGAAGAAGGTCCCTTCAGTGCCATTTTGCTCGGTGATCCACAGTCGCGAAACCTCCTGGAGGTTGACTATCTTGCCCGCGATGTTGTCGAACCCATGGTCGGATCAGATGCTGCCTTCGGTGTTGGGCTTGGTGACCTTGCCTTCGATGATCTCAACGTACTGCCCGCACACAACGCCGTGATGGGCAGGACCGGAATTCCGTGGTTTAACGTCTACGGAAACCACGACATGAACTTTGACGTGACTGAGGATTCACTGGCTGACGAGACTTGGCAAAGACTCTATGGACCTGCCACCTACTCATTTGACTGGGGAACGGCCCATTTTATTGTCATCGATGACGTGGTCTACGAGGGCGATGGCAACTACCACGGTGGTCTGACTGATGACGTCCTGAGCTTTATCGAAGCAGACCTGGAACACATTGGAAAGCAGACACTCATCGTCTTCCTGATGCACATTCCCCTATCGGGTGTCCAGAATGCTGACGAACTGCTCAGGCTTATTGCTGATCGGCCCAATGCGCTCTCGGTGTCCTCGCACTACCACATGCAGGAACACCAGTTCATCGATTTTCCTTCGGATACCGGCCAAGACGAGCCCCATCACCACTTGATCAATGCAACGGCCTGTGGAAGCTGGTGGAGAGGCCCCCCCGATGAATATGGAATTCCACACGGCATGATGAGTTGTGGAGCGCCAAACGGACATACGTTGTTGGGCGTCAAGAATTTCGACTACAGCCTTCGATTCGTGCCGGCCGGCCGTAATCCCGAACAACAGATGCACGTGTTCCTGGCAGGTGCCATCGCGCATTCACAGGTCAACCAAACCGAGGTCGTGGCCAATATCTGGTCTGGATCGCCACAGTCCACGGTACGTATGCGGGTTGACGATGGGCCCTGGATCCAAATGAATCGTGATGCACGACCCGACCCCTACTTCGAAGTAGCCAAATTGGCCGAGTCGCTGAACCAGAAGCCCCGCGGCATGCCACTGCCCGATCCTCGTCCGTCACCTCATATCTGGGTTGCGACGTTGCCAGATGCCCTGGCACCCGGAGGCCATGTGGTTGAAGTGGAATCAACGGACATGTTTGGGCATGTCGATACCAGCCATCGAATCTTCCGAGTCACGTCAATGAGCACACCAGGGCAGTGAAGCTCAACATCGTCATGAAGTTCATCCTCGCGGTGGGTCTCCCGATGGTGGTGATCTACGCGATCATGAGCTTGGCTCAGTTCAGGTCGATGACTGACCTGGTCCAACGCGAAGGCTCCCTGCGATCACATGTCGCCGCTGAACAGGTTGCCAACTACCTGAATAGCCGACTCATCACAGTCGGAACGGCTGCTCGTTCGCTGGTTGAGTTTGCGGAACTTGATACGGATGCAGCGAAGCGTTTGCAGGTGAATCTGCTCATGAAGCTCCTCGAAGCCGAGGTTCTCATCGACTCAACCGCTATTGCCTGGGGCGACCCCAGGGCCGGCTCCCTGACGGGTTGGCGTGTGCACCGATTAGACGACCGAATTGCTTCAAGTTCATTGGGTTTGGTGGACGGCCAACAGATAGTGCAGGATTACAAAAGATGTCATAACCCAAAGGGTGGATGGGTCGGCCCACTGACAGCAACAGCAGACTTACCCCTTCGTTGTGAATACATCATTCCCCTGGAGGGTGTGGATGAGATCTTGGGACTGCTCTCGGTCGCCATCAATCTTCATACTCTGGATGAGCAGACCATCAAGTCACTTCCAACCGCATCACGATTTGTCATCCTCAACAACAACTGGGTGGTGATGTCCAGCTCAACATCCGAGGACATTGGCAAACCGCTGGCGGACACGATCAAGGAACCTGATCAGAAGAATCTGGAGCCCTTTTTCACGAAAGTGACAACAGAGCGCCGGGCCGGCGCAACCTCCAACGCGACACCCATCCCAACAGATTTCGATGGTCACATGTACTGGGTTGCCTGGGCAGTCATGGATGAACCTGATTGGATTCTCGTCGATGCGATACCTCAATCGGTCATGCTCGAACCAGTCTATTCCCTCCTTGAACGAGACACGATCATCCGACTCATCGGAATCGTTGTCATCATTCTGGCAATCATCATCAGCAGCCTGTTGTTGACACGCCGAATTCGGAGACTCCATACCGCCATGGAAATCGCCCGCCAGGGTGACCTGCAAGTTCGAGTAACTCCTGGGAGAGGACAGGATGAGATCACCCGCCTTGGGCAAGGGTTCAACCAGATGCTATCGGCCTTCTCGGACAATCTTGATGCCCTGGCTTCCTCAGAAGCAGAACGCATGGCAGTTGATCGTGAACTTGATATTGCACGCAATATCCAGGAGTCACTACAACCTGAATTGCCTCCCCGGTTCAGTCACCGGGTGAACATGGAAATTGCGGCGGTCAATCTGCCTGCCCATCACGTGGGTGGTGATTTTTACGACTACTGGATCCTCGATGATGAACATCTCGCGTTCATGCTGGGTGATGTCTCAGGCAAGGGTGCCCCAGCTGCGCTCTTCATGGCCGTCACTCGAACGACGATCCGTATGGTGGCGGGCCGAGAACGGGACCCCGCTCGGATCCTGGAATTGACCAACCAGTACCTTCAAGAAGACAATAAGCAGGGTCTATTCGTCACGTTGTTCCTGGGTGTCTGCAACGTCAACACAGGCAAACTTCACTACGCCAATGCAGGACACCACCCTGCCATTGTTAAACCCGCGTCGGGTTCCATGCACATTGAAGGAGAGGCTACGGGCACCATCCTCGGAACGCTTCCTGACGCTGGTTGGCAAACGAAGTACAGCCAGTTGAAACCAGGTGATCACTTCATCCTCTATACCGATGGACTGACCGAGGCACATGGAGGTGATGACAAGATGATCGACTTGTCGGGTGTCCAGCAACATCTCAAGAACAGCCCCTGTCTCACCGCTCAAGGCGTCTGTGATGATCTTGTTGCTATGGCTGTGGCCATTCAGGACGACCAACTGTTTGACGACGTGACCGTCATGGACCTCTATAGGCATACCTCCAGCACCCCTCCTGCAGCTTCTGGTGAATCTGACGGGTCCGGAGAGCGGACCTGACCGTATAGTCGAGTCATGGCATCAACGCCCCCACCCGTCGTGGAATTGAATCAGGACGTGACCCGACTTGAGGTCGACGGCACCTTCTCTGTGTCATGGACTCACCGCCTGCGATTCACACGTGATGTCCTCGCCAAGAACAATCCGGTTCTCGCTGCGGTGTTGCCGAGCAAACGGAAACCCACCCGTGTACTCACGGTGCTGGATGAAGGACTCGTGACCGCCCGACCTGGCATGCTCGATCAGGTTGGAGACTGGCTTGAACATCAATCAGAACGACTGGAGCCAGTTGCTCCCCCGCTCATCTTGCCCGGTGGTGAAGACGCCAAGACCGGATGGTCTGCCTACGAGTTAACCTCACGGGCGATCGCGGAAGGGCGGATCTGTCGCCAATCCGTTGTGCTGATCTTTGGTGGTGGTGCTGTGCTGGATGCCGTGGGCTTTGCAGCTGCCACGTCGCATCGGGGTGTCGGGGTCATTCGGCTGCCCTCCACGACCCTGTCCCAAGGCGATTCTGGGATTGGCGTCAAGAATGCTATCAACGCCTTTGGCATGAAGAACTTCCTGGGCACCTTCAGTCCACCCTTGGCGGTTGTGAATGACACCAAACTCCTGGATAGCCTGGACGAGTCGCACTGGCGAGGCGGACTCAGCGAAGCTGTCAAGGTCGCGGTACTGAAGGATTCCGACCTGCTTCAAATCATCGAACAGGATACGAACCTGTTGCTTGACCGTGATCTCGACGCCATGGAACGCATACTCATGGAATCTGCCCGCCTACACATGGACCACATCGTTCATGGTGGTGATCCCTTCGAAACCAAGCATGCTCGACCACTCGACTTGGGTCACTGGTCTGCACATCGCATGGAAGCACTTTCGAACTGGACGATCCCCCACGGCGACGCTGTTGCCCTGGGTCTCGCTATCGACTTGGTCTATGCCGTCAAGATAGGTCGACTCAAGAGCACCATCTCTGACAGGCTCCTTCAATGCCTGCACACGCTGGGCTTCCTGAGCTACACACCGGTCCTCGAAGATGTCGATGCCCTGTTAACGGGTATCGAAGAGTTCCGCGAACATCTGGGAGGCCAGCTTGCTATTCCAATGATCACGGACATTGGCGTCCCCGATGAAGTGCATGAGATCGATCTGAAGACCATGCGAACCTCCATTGAATCCGTCAGGGATTCGTGCCAACCGGCTTGATCCCAACGGAACGCCCTGGCAGCGATCCACCGGCCTTCCCTCACAACCTTTCTGGATCACTCCGCCTCCTCGATTCATCGCGATTAGAATCCTGCAGCCATGTCTGATTCCATGCCATGCCCACTGAGCCGCGAAGAGGTCGCCGATGCCTACTTTCTTGAGCATCGAGCCAAGCTCATTGACATCGCTGCCTTCCTGGACCGAATCGACCGGGCCACTTCGGACAGTCCTAGCGAAGACTTCCGAATCACTGCCTTCCGATCCTGTATCACGAAGTTGCTAGATGGTGAAGGAGATCGGGCCAGGCGCATCCTGGATGCCTTGAGCGACCACACAACTGACCCAATCGACTCAGCGCCTATGAAAGGCGCCATGGGGGCCCCGCCGCCGGCATGAGGTATATCGATCCTCACATCCACATGGTGTCACGCACCACCGACGATTACAGCCGGATGGCGTTGGCAGGATGCGCTGCGATCACGGAGCCTGCTTTTTGGGCGGGCTTCGACCGCAGCTCTCCGCAAGGCTTCCATGACTACTACCGGCAATTGACGGAAACAGAACCTGCCCGGGCTGCTGAATATGGCATACGCCACCACTGCTGGTTATGCGTCAACCCAAAGGAAGCCGAGGATGCCGGTTTCGCACGCGAGGTCATGTCCATCATTCCAGAGTTCATGGATCGACCCAATGTGCTCGGCATCGGGGAAATCGGTCTCAATAAGAACAGTCGCAATGAATTAATGATCCTTGAGGAACATCTTGCCCTGGCTCAAAAAATGGAACAACTTGTTCTCGTACACACGCCCCACCTTGAGGACAAGCTCAAGGGTACGTGCCTCATTATGGATGCCGTCGTCAATGCAGGCCTGCAACCTGACCGCGTGCTGATCGATCACGTGGAAGAACACACTGTTGCGGAGGTTCTCAATCGAGGCTTCTGGGCTGGCATGACGCTCTACCCGGAAACCAAGTGCACCCCACAACGAGCGGTGGACATCCTGGAGACCTATGGAACGGAACGTATCTGGATGAATTCTGCTGGTGACTGGGGCCCCAGCGATCCCCTGGCTGTCCCAAAAGCGCAATTCGAAATGCGTCGACGAGGCCACTCCAGGGACATGGTCCATACCGTGACCTGGGAGAATCCCAAGACGTTCCTATCCCGCTCTCCACGGTTTCACGTGGACGATGACTGAGCAGACAGGAACACGCACGGTCGGCTATTGCACCAATGTGCATGCTGGTGCAACGCTCGAGGATGTGTGCGCCAAACTCCAACAGCATGTGCCAGTCATACGCCAATATCTTGGGGACCAAGGTCCGCTTCCGATTGGCCTCTGGCTCTCCCGGCATGCCTTGGACGACATCCTGGTGAACGGTGTCGCTCAACTCAACCACACGCTTGATCACATGGGCGCTGCCGTCTTCACTCTCAATGGGTTTCCCTACGGAAATTTTCATGAGTCAGAAGTCAAACATCGTGTGTATGCACCTGACTGGAGCAAGTCCGAAAGATTGATCTACACCATTGAATTGGCACGCGTTCTCAATCTCCTGGTCCCTCCCGACACCACTGCTGGCATCTCAACCCTTCCGGTGTGCTGGTCGAACCCCTCGGCGAAGGTTCTGGAAGCTGCAGCAGCTAATCTCCGAACAGCAGCCTCGTCTCTAGCAGCTATCGAAGCTCGAACAGGCACCTGCCTTCACGTGGATTTGGAACCGGAACCCGGTTGCCTGCTTCAGCGTTCACAGGATGTCGTCGACTTCTTCGAAAATCACCTGTTGACCGTGGCTGACGAGCACATCATCAGGCGTCATCTCCGAGTATGTCACGATGTATGCCATGCCGCCGTGATGTTTGAACCGCAAGCCGATGCCATCGCCACCTATGACGCAGCAGGTATCGCGATTGGCAAAGTGCAGGTTTCATCAGCGCTCCAGGCCGATGGCGGCGAGCCTCGGCAATTGGAAGAACTCTCCACGTTTTCTGAACCTCGCTGGCTTCACCAGGTGTGCATTCGCTCAAACGATCAAGTGTCCTTCTACGAGGATCTGCCCAATGCCCTTGAAGGGCATGAGCCTGATGGGGGTTGTTGGCGCATTCATTTCCATGTTCCAGTCCACCAGGCGACCCTGGGTTCATTATCAACAACCCAACCCGACCTGGCAGACGCCATCGATCTCCTCGCATCACGTGACGACATCACTGACTGGGAAGTCGAAACCTACGCCTGGAATGCCATGCCAGGTTTCCAGGGTGAGCACGAACTTGCCAAAGGGATCGCCGAAGAAATCCGCTGGACACGTCAACGCCTGGGTGATGCGTCATGATGGCCAAATGCCGGGCTTGGCTTGATCTTCTACGGGTATCCAACATCCCCACCTGCCTCTCAAATGTGCTGGTGGGCTGGGCCATCGGCGGAGCCCCTGATCGGATTGGCACACTCATCTGGATCGCGGGTGTCATCTGCATCATCTATCTCGCAGGCATGGTGCTCAACGATGTCGCCGATGCACCATGGGATCGGAGACATCGACCCGATCGCCCCATTCCACGTGGCATCATTCGACGAAGTACCGCTGGCATCGTCGGTGGTGTGCTCTTGTTTGGTGCGACAGGGGTCACCGTTCTGCTTGGCCCTGCCGTGTTCACGGCAACGGCGGTGTTGGCAGCCCTGGTCCTGGTCTACGACGCGGCTCATCGCGTCTGGCCCGTGGCCATTCTGGGCATGGCCCTCTGTCGTGCGATGGTGTATCTCGTTGTCGCCATAGCAGCCACTGAAGCGCCACCATCTGCCGCCCTGCTGGGATCCATGCTGGCATTGGGGCTCTGGACTGCAGGGTTGACGTTGATCGCCCGCCGGGAGTCCGAAGGTCAAGCTATGCGTTGGCCCCTGATCCTCTTGGTCCTGGCCGTTCCAATCGCACTATGGATCGGTGGAGGGAACCTCCCTTTGATCCTGCTGACTGGCATCCTGCTGCTGCTTCAGATCCTGTGGATCGCCACGAAGCTCTTGCAACCCACTGGCGTTGTACCAGCAGTGCTCGCTTCCATTGCCGGGATTTCACTTCTCGACGCCTTCATCCTCGGCATCTTGAATGTACCGCTCTATGCGGTAATCGCCGTATGCTGCTTCGTGGTGGTCACCATCGTCCATCGCCCCCTTCCGGGAACCTGACGTGACTGAAACTCCAGAACCTGTCGCCCTGATAAACGTGGTTGGATTGACCACGGAGATGTTGGATGACCGAATGCCACGTCTTCGTGCACTGGCTGATTCAGGAACAACACGACCGCTTGTACCAGTTCTGCCAGCGGTCACGACCAGTGTCCAATCGAGCATGCTGACCGGTGTGCTGCCCGAGAGCCACGGAATCGTCGGCAACGGATGGTATGAACGCGACCAAGATGAGATCCGATTCTGGAAACAATCAAATCACTTGGTGCAGGCGGAAAAAGTTTGGGAAACAGCCCGGCGACGGGCCCCTTCATTGACCGTCGCCAATTGTTTCTGGTGGTATGCCATGCAGGCCTCGACAGACATCACGATCACGCCGAGACCCATGTACCCCGCCGATGGCCGAAAAATTCCTGACATTCATACAACGCCATCCGATCTTCGAAACCAACTGCAATCCACCCTTGGTCAATTTCCCCTGTTCAATTTCTGGGGACCAACCGCCAATATCGCCTCCAGTCAATGGATTGCAGACTCAGCACGGATCGTCCATGACCAATACGCCCCAGACCTCTTGATGGTGTATCTCCCCCACCTGGACTATGACCTCCAACGGTACGGACCAATGGATCCACGCTGTGATCATGCCATGTCGGAGATTGATGAGGTCGCTGGCAACTTGGTCGACCATCTTCACAAGGATGGTCGGCGAATCATCATCGTCAGCGAGTACGGAATCGGACCCGTTCAAGATGCGGTCTTTCCGAACCAAGTACTGCGGCAATCAGGACTGCTTCAAACCCGGGATGAACTTGGTCATGAGTTGCTCAACCCTGGAGGGAGCGTAGCATTCGCAGTAGCAGATCATCAGATTGCCCATGTGTACGTCAATGATCCTGAACGTCAAGTCGAAGTCGCACAACTGCTGGAATCTGTTGATGGGATTGCATCCGTGCTTGCTGATGACGCGATCCAAGCTGCCGGACTGGCGCACCCTCGAGCCGGCAATCTTGTTCTGCTCGCAGAAAAGAACCGTTGGTTCACCTGGGATTACTGGCTTGACGACCAACGCGCACCCGATTTTGCGAGGACCGTGGATATCCATCGCAAGCCTGGCTACGACCCGAGAGAATTGTTCTTCGCTCCCGGCTGGGCTGGCAGCAAGCCCCGCTTGGCACTCAAACTCCTCGCGAAGAAACTCGGACAGCGCACGATCATGGATGCCGTGTCCCTCGACACCTCGCGGGTGGGTGGCTCCCACGGACTCGTTGGACCTGGAAGTGAGGGCATCCTCATCCAGGACCATGATGATGCACTGCCACCGAGTGTGCCCTGCACAGCGGTCCGCGACATCGTGCTCAATACATTATTTGGATCGTGATTCGACCGTCTACCGCCAAAGCAGCAGCAGCATCAAGGCATCTCGATCGTCGATGCGGCCATCTTGATTGAGATCATTGCCATGAGCCACCTTGGTCAGGCTCTGGCCACTACAGTCGGAAGCATCACCACGGTAACTACCACCGGCCTCTTCACATGACTGCTTCGAGACAACCAAGCAGCTACCATCCCCGACAACGCACGCACCAGTTGGCGCCACGGCGGTCACATGGGGAGCATCCCCACCAGCAACGTCATCATGATTTGTGAGGTAAGTGCATTCTTCCAACGTGCTCTTACCTTGGTATCCATTGCATACAGCACCGCCCTTATAGGTGGCGCGGTTACGATCGAATATGCACTTCTTCAATGAGCTATGACTGCCGTATTCGTAAATTCCGCCGCCATAATAGTTGGCCCGGTTGGACTCGAATTGGCAGCTATGAATCGAAGCCTTCGTGCCATCGGCGTTGTACAAAGCGCCGCCGCTGTACCGACCCTCGTTATTCTTGAAGTAACACTTCTCGAAAGTCGGACTGCTCTGGACGCTGTATACGGCACCACCCTTTTCAGCAGCATTGTCTTTGAACGTACAGTCTTCGAAGCGGGCCAAGGCACCACTCGCTATATACACTGCCCCACCGTTGTAATTCACATCGTTGTCCAAGAACACGCAGTGTCGAATCGTGGGTGAAGCACCCAGGATCACGAGGCCGCCGCCCACGGCTGACTTGGTGCCATAGAGTTTCTGGTGACCAGTGCCGTTGACAATGGTGAAGCCTTCGATCACCGTCTTCGGCCCCTCACCCGAGATGCACCGGAGTACGCTTTCTCCAAGTGAAGTCCCATCCAGCAGCGTCTTCTCAGCACCCTCACGAGATTGGAGTGTGATGGCTTTGCCCTTCAGATCACTTGCCTGGTTCCAAGAGCCCGGCTTGACCGAGACGACATCACCTGGCTTCGCTTGATCGATAGCCGCCTGGATGGTCGGAACGACCTCCGGGACCCGGATCTCACGGGCATCCGCAGCATGCGCTGCAAGCAGCGTCGCCGAAGCGATCATGATCATCGTATATTTCATGTTTGAGTAGCGTGAAAACCAGGGGGAATAGACGAGTGGAAATTCTGGGGAGACCAGGGATTATGCCAGCCGGAGAGGTGTATTGCGATGATGGAAAGGCAACTTCGCGACAATCGCCCCTCCGCTCTCTGGAATGGGGTAAATGACCCTGTCAAACCGCACAAAGCGATGCTCATGGAAGATCTCCATGACCAGTACTGGCCGACATACACTCCCGGTTCGGCTGAGTCTGTAAACCACCTTTAAAAGGGCCCTCGACAACGCTGATTTCTGAAGGCCGTCCCATATGAACACCTCGAAATTGCGATTCCTGCCCCCCTGCTGCTTTCTCGCCCTGGCCTCCACAGCCTGGTCCCAGACTGCACCCCACGGCATGATGCTCAGATTCCCGGACATTTCCGAGGATCGCATCGTCTTTTCATACGCCAATGACCTTTGGACGGTTCCACGTGAGGGTGGTCTGGCTCAACCTCTGGCCAGTCCGGCAGGCACTGAACGGATGCCCCGCTTCAGCCCTGATGGATCCCTGATCGCCTTCTCCGGCAACTATGACGGAAATGTCGACCTCTATGTCGTTCCCGTTGAAGGCGGTGTGCCACACCGCGCGACATACCATCCCGAAGGCGAGATCATGCTCGACTGGACGCCTGGGGGTGACCTCATGTTCCAAGCTCGCAACTACCAGGGCAATGCCAGGATCTCTCGGCTCTTCACGACCTCTCCCGAGGGGGGCCTCCCCCAACCGCTTCCAGTTCCATACGGAAGTGTTGGCGCCATCAGCGGCGATGGTCAATATCTGGCGTACACACCCTGGACGCGTGATGGCAGCACCTGGAAACGATATCGCGGCGGCATGGCAACCGACCTGTGGCTCATTCACCTCCCCAGCGGCAAGGCGACACAACTGACAGATTGGGAAGGCACTGATACCCAACCAATGTGGCACGGCAATGTCCTGTACTTCCTCAGTGATGCTGGGCCTGCTCACCGCAAGAACATCTGGACCATGAACCACGAAACGGGGGATGCTCGCCAGGTCACGTTCTTCAAGGATCATGATGTGCAGTGGCCAACGGTCGGACCAGGCCTGAACGGGCAAGGTGAGATCATCATGCAGGCGGGGACCGGGCTCCATCTCCTTGACCTGGAAACGGAAGACATTACACCGGTACACGTGACGATTCCGGGCGATCGACCAACCATCCGAACGCGCCGCATATCCGTTGAGGATGAAGTCAACAACATCCACATATCACCTTCCGCTCAGCGGCTGGTACTCGAGGCCCGTGGTGATATCTGGTCCTTGCCCGTGGATGAAGGACCCGCTCGCAACCTGACTCGAAGCAGCCACCAGGCAGACCGTGATCCAAGCTGGAGTCCTGATGGACAATGGATCGCCTTCTTCAGTGATCGCTCCGGTGAATATGAACTATGGATGCAGCAGTCCGATGGACGAGAAGAAGCGCGGCAGATCACGACTGATGGCGGCGTGTTCAAACATGCCTTGGGGTGGAATCCTGATGGAACCATGTTCGCTTTCGGCGACATGACCGGAACGTCCTACCTCTATTCAGTTGAAGACGACACCGTGACAACCGTGGACCAGGATCCCATTGCGCAATTGCCCTCCATTGACTGGTC
>JAYZAT010000152.1:0-12447 GCA_036339555.1 Planctomycetota bacterium | reverse complement strand
GAATTTACCCCTCCAACAGTTCAGCACTCGGGGCCAGGAACTGGCTGTGCATCGAGAACGGCCAATCGTCATCTACTGTCGAACAGGCCGCCGTTCCGCCATCGTGGCCAAGTACCTTCACCTTTCAGGCTTTTTACATGTGCGGTCGATGGCGGGTGGCATGGAAGCCTGGACTGAAGACTCCAGATCATCGAGTAGCACCTGACGTGCTGGCTAAACGTCTTGTCACAGGTCTGTGTTTCATCATCGCACTGGTTGGACTGCTGTGGCTTGATGCCTGGCTCGGTCCTGTCAAAGTAGGCAACTGGTCCTTTCCACCAGGATTAATCCTGGCAGGCGTTGGCGCGGTACTGGTTGGGCTGGGCAGTTGTGAACTGACACGAATCGCTGCCGTGGCTGGTCTTCAAACCGACGCCCTGCTCACGGCAAGTGCCAGTGTGGCCGTGATGCTGGCCACCTGGCTTTCCGCATCGATGCCCGTGGACTTTGATTCCACGGTTCCACTGAGCATCATCGTCCTGGCACTGGTCGCCTCCATTATCCGGTTCAGCCATGGGCGAAAAGTCGATCATGCCTTTGCGGCTTCATCTGTGGTCATGTTGTCCGTGGTCTACCTGGGCGTGCTCAGCGGATTCCTCCTTCTGATCGGAGCTGAAATCTCCATCTGGATGATTGGAGGCGTTGCCCTGGTCGTGAAATGCTGCGACATCGGTGCCTTCTTCACTGGCAGGGCCATCGGACGGCACAAGTTGATTCCCTGGTTAAGCCCTGGCAAGACGATCGAGGGCCTCGTTGGTGGCATCCTGGCTTCCATGATTGCCGCCATCGTCCTCAATGCACTCTTGGGCTCCCCCCTGGCCTGGTGGTGGGTCCTGATCATGGGCGGCGTTTTGGCCGTTGTCGGGCAAGCTGGTGATCTCACGATGAGCCTGTTCAAACGAGGTGCTGGCTTTAAAGACTCCTCCTCCTTGCTACCGGGCCTGGGTGGCGTGATGGATGTGATCGATTCCTTGCTTCTGGCCGCACCAGTCGCTTGGTGGATGCTCCGACTCTCATTGGGTTCTCCTGGTTGAGAGATCGGATTCAGAGGGTGATTGCACTGCATTGGAGAGGTCTTCACCCCCTTCGTGCGTTGGCGCGTGTAGACTGAACAGTCACGAATCGCCGGCAGGTGCCGTTTCCGAACACGATGTAAGGATGTAGACGTCTGATGAGCCTCATTGATGACCTCCTGGAACTGAACCTCGTCGAGCGCCAACTCCGAGGGCTCCAGTCCCGGGTCTCCTCCGCAGAGGTCTACTTCCGGGCACAGGCCCGGCAGATGGAGGAACTCGAACAGAGACAGGAAGAACTGCAGACTCGCCGCAAGCAACGACAGGTGGCTATTCACGGCCACGAAACGGATGCCAAGGCGATCGATGAACGTCTTGAAAAACTTCGAAACGATTTGAATACGGCCACTACGACCCGGCAATATTCAACGGTGCTGGACGAGATGAACACGCTCAAGTCCAGTCGCTCGAGTACCGACGATCTGATCCTGACCGAAATGTCGGAAATCGAAGTGGTCGATAATGATCTCACCGAGCTCAATAACTCGATCACGGAACGAAAGACCGTGCTCGACTCGGCAGCAAGCGAACTTGAGGAACGCAAGGCTGAAATCGCCGATCGGGTTTCAACACTCGAGACTGAACGCGAAGTCAAGTCTGCTGTGATTCCCGGCTCCGCCTTGGAGACATTTTCCCGATGCGCCGAGGATTTCGATGGCGATGCCATGGCGGCTATCGAGGAGATTGATAAACGCCGTCGCGAATACTGCTGCGGGTCGTGCAATCTCAATATGCCGTTCAACATCGTTGTACAGCTCCTGGGCGCCAACGAATCGATCGTGCAATGTGAGAATTGCCTCCGCATCCTGTACGTCACACCAGAGATGAAGGCGGAAGTAGTCACCAAGTAGACGTCGATCAGTCGTCTGGCCTGGCCCTATTCCTCGAAGAGTCGATCCTGCCCCTCGGCATCCCGAGGGCGTGTCTTGAGATCGGTCACCTCATCCACGAATTCATCGATGGTCCCGAAACTGTGGTATTCACTGGCATACCGGATATACGCGATCTCATCGAGCTCCCGGAGACGAGCGGCAACCCGCTCGCCGATCTCACGACTCGGAACCTCTCGATCGAATTCCCGGTGGATCTGTCCCTCGATGGCATCGACGATGTCATCCTTGACCTCTTCGGGTATCGGCCGCTTGCCACAAGCCGCCTGGATGCCCCTGAGGATGTTGCCACGATCGTATTGAACCCTCGACCCGTCCTTTTTGACCACCACCAGACGCTGCCTGCGTTCGACCCGCTCATAGGTGGTGTACCTGTGGTCACAAGCCGTGCATTCCCGGCGACGGCGGACAACGTAACCATCCTCGGCAGCACGGCTGTCGATGACCCTATCGTCGTCAGCTCCACAGCGTGGACAGATCACGGGTTGCCTCCGAGTCCCCTCGTCACGTTGTGATGTCGGCCCGCTGAGGCTCCTGGCCCCAAAAGAAAGTCGGCGTGATAGCTGGCTTCGATGCGTCTCACCCAGTCACCGGGCTCATCCATGGCCTCAGGCGGGGTATCCTGTTCGCCCGACAGTCGAGAATTAGCGCCATGCCCAACATCCAACTCCCAGATGGATCCACTCGAGGGTTCGACGAACCGGTCACAGCCGCCGAGGTGGCTGCAGCCATCGGACCCGGCCTGGCCCAATCCGCGCTCGGCGCCAGGCTGGATGGAACGCTGGTTGATCTGAACATGCCCATCGAGCAGGACGCGACCCTCGCCATCGTCACCGCCCGAAAGGGCGAAAAAGATTCCAGCGATGACGCACTCTGGTTGATTCGGCACAGTGCTGCCCACGTGATGGCGGAAGCCATTCAGCAACTCTGGCCCGGAGTCCAACTGGTCTATGGGCCGCCCGTGGATGGCGGCTTCTACTACGACATGTGGTTGCCGGAGGATGCCCGGATCAGCAGCGATGACTTCGAACGCATCGAAGAGGCAATGAAAAAGATCGTCGAGGAGAACCGCCCCTTCAATCGCTATGGATTGCCGGCAAAAGAAGGCCTTGCCAAAGTTGAATCAGAAGGCAGCAAGTACAAGATCGACAATGCCCAGCGTGCCATCGAAGCAGGATCTGGGGAATTGTCCTGGTATGCGACGGGTGATCCTGGAACGCACTGGGAGGATCTCTGCCGAGGACCACATGTTCCGACCACAGGGCGAATTGGCGCCTTCAAGGTCATGAGCATCGCTTCAAGCTACTGGCATGGTGACGCCAATTCCGATCGACTCACTCGGATCTACGGCACGGCTTTTACCGATCGCAAGCAGCTCAAACGGCACCTGAAACAATTGGAAGAAGCCCGCAAGCGGGATCACCGTGTCATCGGCAAGCAGCTGGGTTTGTTCACGATCGATGATGCCGTTGGGCCAGGCTTGGTGCTGTGGAAGCCTGCAGGCAGCATCGTTCGACAATCCCTGCAGGACTTCATCTCCCGGCATACCGCCCGCCAGGGCTATGACCAGGTATTCACGCCGCACATCGGTCGACTGGAGTTGTATCGAACTTCTGGTCACTTCCCCTACTACCAGGAAAGCCAGTATCCACCCATCATTGATCGTGATCAGATGTCGATACTGGCGGCAGAAGGATGTTCATGCGGCGAACTGGCCAACCGTCTCCAGGCAGGCGAGGTTGAAGGCTACTTGCTCAAGCCCATGAATTGTCCTCACCACATCAAGATCTATGCCAGTGAACAACGGTCGTATCGCGATCTACCGGTCAGGCTGGCTGAATTTGGAACGGTGTACCGCCACGAGCAGTCCGGTGAACTCAGCGGCATGCTTCGGGTCCGGGGCTTCACCCAGGACGATGGCCACCTCTTCTGCATGCCTGAACAGATTGGCGAAGAAGTGCAAGGCTGCCTGGAACTCGTCAAGATCATTTTCAAGACCCTCGGCATGGATGACTACCGGATACGGGTAGGCCTTCGGGATCCCAACAGTGACAAGTATGTTGGTGATCCGGCCAATTGGGAACTGGCAGAAGCCGCCTGCGTGCAGGCCGCCGAGGTGCTTGGCATGCCCTTCGAGTCCGAGCAGGGCGAAGCGGCGTTCTATGGCCCCAAGATCGATTTCGTCGTTCGCGATGCCATTGGACGAGACTGGCAATTGGGAACGGTGCAGGTGGATTACAACTTGCCAGAACGATTTGGACTCACGTATATCGGCGCCGACAATTCGGCCCACCGGCCCGTCATGATCCACCGAGCGCCCTTCGGATCAATGGAGCGATTCATCGGTTTTCTCATTGAACATTTTGCCGGAGCGTTCCCGGCTTGGCTGTCGCCAGAACAAGTCCGTGTCCTGCCTGTCAGCGATAAGAGCCTCGACTATGCCCGCGAGGTCCAGGCCAGGTTGCTGGAAGAAGATCTGCGAGTGAAGTTAGATACGCGTGATGAACGGCTCAATGCCAAGGTTCGCTCAGCGGCCGAGTTGAAGATCCCCTACCTGATTGTGGTCGGGCCCCGTGACGCAGAAAACAAGACCGTCAGCGTCCGGGTTCATGGCATTGAACGAGACCTGGGCGCAGTCAGCCTTGATGCATTCTCGAAAGCCCTTGGTGAGGAAGTTCGGACTCGTGGGCATGGAACAGCCCAAATGGCCCTCTTCCCAGATTCCCAGCCAGCCCCTGAAACCGACACGTGACCGCAGGCCCAGGGCACCTTGGGGTTTCATGTTGCTGGAACCACCCCTCCCCGGTAGGCTCTAGGCTTGGAGGCAGGCAGGTACGCCGCCTCTATGAGCCGCCCTCCCGGAGCTACTGCATCCGTGCATGCCCCCGAACACAGCCTGGCCCGCACGCCTTCGGCATGAGGTGCCGCTCTCTTTCAATCTCGCCCGTCCTTTTCCCGTCATCGCCACGTCGCGATGCCGGTTCATTAACGTCCCAACTGGAGAACTGAGTTATCGCACGCCGCCGCTACTTCCGTCCGCAGGAAAACATTCGAAACCTGCCCAGGGTGAACGATCAGATTCGCAAATCACCCATCCGCTTGATTGATGAAAATGAAGACATGATTGGTGTCGTCGATGTCCGAGACGCCATTGAACGGGCCAAGGATGCGGGACTCGACCTGGTCGAGGTTTCTCCCGAATCCGACCCTCCCGTCTGTCGCATCCTCGACTTCGGAAAATACCGCTACGAACAATCGAAGAAGGAAAAGGCCAATCGAGCACGCTCCAAGTCGGCGGAAATGAAGGAGGTCCGGCTGGGACGATCGATGAAGATCGACCCACATGACATTTCCATTCGACTCCAGCAAGCCAGGAAGTTCCTGATGGATGGACACAAGGTCCAAATTGTTCAGAACTTCCGCGGGCGTGAAATGTTGCATCGGGAACGTGGCCGAGATCGCATGGCGGACGTGATCGCGACCCTCGAGGACATTGCCAAGGTCGAGATGGAACCCCGCATGGCCGGCAGACGGATGAGCATCATCCTGTCACCTGATAAGAACAAGATCAGCCATATCCAGCGGCAGCAGGCTGCCAAAGGCACGCCCCCTCCGGCCCCACCCAAGGAATCACCAGCCGCCAAGGATGAAGCGGCCACGCCGGAAGCTTCGGGCGACTGATTCGGACAATCCTAGAGTGTCCGTTGGGCCCAGCCACCATGGATGAACCTCCAGAGGAACATCATGGCCCGAAGTCCCAGTTCACCACAGAGCCCAATCCAGATGCCAGGCAAGCCCCACTCGAGATAGACGCCCAGGAACCAGGCCGCGGGCAAGCGAATTCCATAGCTGGACACGACGGTGATGATGAACACCCAAATGGTGTCACCCGTTCCTCGCAACGCTTGCCGGATCACCATTGAGGCGGCAAAGAAAACCTGGGTGACCCCACAGATCAGCAGCAATTTCGGCACAACGTTCAGGTGCATCTCCTGGGTGGAAATCACGGCAGTCAGTTCTCGACCCCAGAAGACAAACACCAAGCCAATAAGTCCCATCAGAATCACACCGATCGCAACACACACCCAGACAGCCTTGCGAGCCATCGCAACATTGCCCGCCCCGAGGTATTGACCGGCCAAGGCACCTGCAGCAATGCCAATGGCAAACCCAGGTAGGAAGCTAAAGGCCTCCCACTGCACTGCGATGATGTGGGCCCCCTGCAATCCCTCGCCAGCCATGGCCAAGTTGGTCGAGCCTTCACCAGTCTTGCTGGTAATGGCTGCTTGCATCGCCCGGCCGGCAATCATGCCAATGAAACCCAGCACGATGATGTTGGCGGCCCACATGGCCAAGCCTTCAAAGAAGTTGGGGATACCGATGCGCACAACCCGCCAAGCCATGTTGGGATGCAGGCTCATGAGTTTGGGCTGAAGTCGCAGATCCTTGATGCCCCTGAAGAGGACCATCATGGTCAAGACCGCACCCACGATGATGCTGAACAGGCTTCCCAGGACAATACCAAGGACATCCAGGTCGAAGCTGAAGGGATTCACGATCACCTGGTCACCGAATCGAACATCCGCCCCAGACAGGATCCAAGAGGCAATCACGTTCACGATGTTGACGACGACAGCGATGAAAAACGGTTTGAGGGTGTCGCCACCACCCTGCATGCACATCGCCCCGACAATGATCACCCCAAAGAAGGGCATCGATACCGCAAAGGTTCGCACGTATTGGTTGCAGAACACAGTGGCCTGCTCTCCAAGTCCACCGATCTCTGCGAGGTAATCACTCAGCAGCCACATCACGACGCCGCACAAAACCCCCCAAGCAATGCTCAGTGACAGGGCTTGCCCAAGGGCCCGCTCGCCTTGCGCAATATCCCCCGAGCCCATGGAACGGGCGATGATGGCCTGTCCGCCAATACCCAGGCCCGACATCGCGATCCCAATCAACCATCCCACATAAGACCCCACTCCAACACCATCCAGGGCTGGAATGACGATGTCCTCGGGCAGGTTGCCTGCCAGCATCTTGTCGACCAGGCCTACGAAGGCCGCCATGACTTGCTGCAACAACACCGGAAAGGCCAGGATCGTAATCGCAGCCCCAAGTGATTTACCCGCCAAGCGACCAGACTGGATCTCGCCAGAAGCTACCGCAGGCGCTTCGATGAGTTCACTGGGGTCCGATGTTGGGATGTCGTCGATCTGAGGGTCGTCCACGGGATGCGTAGCGTAGCGTCAGGGACTGACCAGCACCTTCCGTCCAGTCGCTAATTGCGGATCCACGAGGACCGATGGCAAATCCTCAAGCCTGCGTCGCACACCCACCAAGCTCACCACGTCAACCTGCTCCGTTGCGATGTGGTTCAGTCCTTCGCGAACAGGGCCGAATGACGAACCCAGCAGTCGAACTTCAGCGTCAACCAACCGCTGCAAATCCAATGGCGTGCCACTGGCACCGACCAATTGGGGCGCGATCATCTGGATGATCGTGCCACGGGGTCGAACAAACCCAAGCGTCGCCGCCACGGCGGCCGGTTCTCCAGTGCATTCCACCACGATGTCCTGGTCACCTCGATGCCCTGCCTCATCTCGATGTCGATGACGAATCCCCCATCGCTCACAGCGTTCCAGCAATTCGCCATGTTCACCCAGGACACGAACCGAGGCATTGAGACGAACGAGAACCTGGGCAGTCAAGAGCGCCAAGGCATTGTCGCCCACGATCGTGACGTAGGCCTGGCCTTCGATCCGGGCCTGGCGTGCTGCCTGCAACGCACGAGCCACCGGCACAGCAAAGACGGCAGAATCATTGTCAACATGGTCTGGCACCTTGACCAATGAATCGAGGGGGACCACCAAGCGTTGGGCCAAGCCTCCATCCGCATCCAAGCGGCCGATGATGCGCCGTTGCAAACAGTGCGAACGGAGTCCCGCACCACACCACTTGCAGGTTCCGCACGTGATGAGCGGATCAATGACAACCCGGCAATCCATCCAATCAGCGTGATTGGCATCTGCCAGCCGGACACGACCGACGATTTCCTGCCCGGGGATCCCATCAAATGGAACACGACCTTGCCCGATGGCGGCATCGAGATGTGACAAACCGGTGCGGTTCACATCAACCAAGGCTTCACCTGGACCTGGCACGGGATCGGGCCGGTTTTCCAGTCCGATCAAACCGTCCCGAACGACGACGCAGCGATTGACCTCCGTCACGGCTCGTTATCCACCGTTTCAAGTTCGCGAGTCGCTTCTTCCTGCTCAATGACTTCCGGCGGAGGTTCTTCCCACGTTCGTCGTTCTTCGCTAGGCCGCTTGCCGGTCGGCGTTCCAGGTTTCTCCCAACTCATGTCGAGCCAGAAGGCTGCGTACTCCCACCAAGCCGTGTCACGAGCGTAGGTCGGGAAGAAGTATTCACGCTGATCCTTGAATGCCGTTCCTTTGGACAGAGCGGATGAATACCAGGTTTGCCAGGTCACTCGATCCAGTCCGAATTCCTGGCCCGTCAGCATCCAAAGTGCTTCCGCAGCTTCCGTATTCACAGAAAGCTCGTTCGCATCCAAGGCGAAGAAGAGCATCTGTACGACGCGATCCTCGGGATACTGTCCAAGGGCAACACAGACCGAGGCCCGGACTTCGCCAGTCTCATCCGGATCGCGAATGGACTTTTCCAGAACCCCGATGACTTCCTTGTTGTGCAGTCGTTGCAAAGCGAGGGCGGCATACCACCGCACGGTTTCATTGGGCTCAGCTTCCCGGCTGAGATAGGGAGCGATGAGCATCGCATCCTTGGCGTCACCGTGCCGGGCGAGGGCCGTGATGGCGGCCGCTCGCACCAGTGGATTCGGGTCATTGGCGACGTAATCGCGATACATCTTGAGGTAGGCCTCGACACCACCAAAGGGTGCATTGGCCAGCAGCACGACGCCTTCGCGACGCAGATCGGGGTTATACGGGTCCAGGGCATCGCGGGCCGCTTCGATGGGAGACTTCGCAAAGAGGGTTTCCCCGATGTCGTTGAAGTCCTCCATGACACACCCGCAGATCCCAGCGAGAAACCCCATCCCGAGCGTGGCCTGAGCCAGCATGCGTTGGGATGTGATCAGCAGTCGCTTCATGCCTGGGATTCCTTCCCTGGAGTCAAGGAGTCGATTTCCTCTGCCCCTCCGGACTCAACTGAATCGGCACGCTCCCGGAGTCGGTCCATCATCTCGCGGGCTTGGGTCGCCATGGTATCCATCGGATACTCCATGGTGATTCGTTCACCACATCGCAGGGCTTCCTTCCAGTCATGATTGGAGATCGCATCACGGAATTGCTTTTTCAACAGTTCCCGGTGGCCGGAAATGACCTCCTGGGCCGATGCCCGCAGAGCCTCGGCCTCATCAGGCTCCAGGTAACGATCGAGTTCCCGCAGCAGACGCATGGATTGTTCCGTGTCATTGGCGGAGACCGCTTGATCGAATTCCAATTGCAATGCCTGCTTTCGTTCATTGATCACGACATCGATATTGCGTTCCCGCTCCTCGTGTGGAGGAGAATCTGGATAGAGACGATGCAATCGACTGGCCGAGAGGCGGGCCCGCCGCCAGCGGCCGTTGCTGAGCAGACGGTGAACCTCGGTCACCTGCTGCTGTATGTCCTCGGATAACGCGGCATTTCTCAACTCCAGCACACGCGAGCGGGCCGCATCGGCCTCCTCGTTGTAGCCAAAGAGTTTTTCCATGTCCTCGCAGAGCACCAGGGCAGCATTGAAGTCACCTCGCTGTAGGTCTTCCTCAATGGTCCGTCGCAGGAGCTCAAGCTCCCGCTCCCGGTAAAGCACGCGACGAGCGGTATCGCTCAGCATCGTCTGCTCATGGATTTCCCGAAGCTTCTCCAGAATTGCAGCATTGGAATCGGCTGGCACATCACGGGCCCCAAACTGGTACCAGATTGCCGTCATGCACAGTGTGAAAATCGTGGCCAAGAACCCGAGGGACAACAGCAAGCCCCTATCCTGACTGTTTGAGAACAACGGAAACACGATCATGCAAAGGCTGATGATTGCTGCAAACCAAAGAAGAGCACCGTATGGCTGATGACACCAGCAGGCCACCACAACACCCGCCAACCCAAGCGCAGCGGCAATCAAAAAGATGATTCCAGCAGCCCTCTCATAGGCGGTGGCATCCGAGAACAACCAGATGCCCACACCTGCCCAAATGAAGTACAGGCAAATAAGGCCGACAAAGATCACCGGGAGATACCGGATCACGAGTCGCAGGAAAGAAGGGGCCTTTGGGTTCACTAGTCTCAGTGTAACCGGCCAGCCAAATCAGTCCTCGTCCGATGAAGGCTTGAAGGCCGCCACGACTTCTGCCTGGATATTTGGTGGCGTATTCTCGTCGTGGGAATACTCCATCGAATAACTGCCAGCACCGGCCGTGATCGACTTGAGTTGAGCCGCATAGGTCATGACCTCGGCAAGGGGTGCCTCGGCATGCATGAGCACCTGGTTACCGGGGAGTACATCCGTGCCCTGGATGCGACCACGCCGGCCAGACAGATCCGAGGAGATGTCTCCAATGGAATCCTGTGGCACCGTGATCTCAAGCTTGACGAAAGGTTCAAGCAGAACTGGATTGGCCTTCTGGACGGCATCGATAAACGCACGCTTGCCAGCCGTGACGAATGCCACTTCCTTGGAATCCACCGGATGGTGCTTGCCGTCATACACCGATACGCGAATATTCTGCATGGGATAACCAGCGACTGCCCCACCGATCATGACCTGGCGAACACCTTTCTCAATAGCGGGCAGGAACTGCTTGGGAACAGATCCACCGAAGGTGTCATCCTTGAAGTGCAACCCACCGGTCATACCCTCTTCTTCACCTTCGACGGGTTCAACGCGAAGATAGACCTCTCCAAACTGACCGGATCCACCCGACTGCTTCTTGTGCCGGTGGTGCCCCTCGGCCTTGCCCGTGATAGTTTCCTTGTAGGCAACCTTCGGCGGACGTGAGTCGACTTCAACACCGTAACGATCTTTGAGCATTCTCAACTTGGCACGCAGGTGATTCTCACCCAGGCCACGCACGACCAGTTCACTGGTGGCAGCAACGCGTTCGATTTCGAACGTTGGATCTTCCGCTGACATCTTGGACAACGCATCACCGATCTTCGACTCAGCACCCTTGCTGGTGCCTTCGATCGCCAGGCCGAACATGGGCTTGGGCGTGGGAACCGGCCGGATAGCGATGAGGCCCTTGTCCTGCATGTGCAACACACTGTTGTAGTCAATCTCGTCGACTTTCGAGACTGCAACGATGTCACCGGGAACTGCGGAATCAACTTCCTTGCTCTCTTTGCCCTGCAGCTCGAAGAGATGTGCCACACGAACGGGCTTGCGTTCATCATCGACTTTGGGAGTCGCCCCAGCCTTCAACGTGCCCTGGTGCACCCGCATATAGCTCATCTTGCCCACGTATGGATCGGATGCCACCTTGAAGACATGAGCCACGAGAGGTTTGCCGCCATCCGCTTCTGTTATCAGATCCTCGCTGGAATCTGAGTTCACGGCTTGGAACGGTCGAGGGTTGCCCTCAGCAGGATTCGGAAAGAACTCGGCGATCTGGTCAAGCAGTTCCGCCACCCCAGTGCCTTCACGTGCAGACGTGAAGAGGATGGGGACGAGGTGACCTTCACGCATAGCCCGCTTGAACGGAACCTCGAGTTGTTCGGGCGTCACTTCACCCTGTTCGAGGTATTGCTCCATGAGTTCCTCATCAACCTCTACTACTTGGTCGATCAAGCCCGTGTGAAATTCTGATACAGGTCCAAGGTCCGAATCACCCTCTCCTGATTTAAAGCAACGGATGACACCCTTGCCACCATCCGTAGGAAGGTTGATGGGACGACACACTGAGCCGAATGTCTCCTGCACGCTTGCCAGCAAACCGGCCATATCTCCGCCGGAATCCAACTTGTTAATGATGATCGCACGAGGGAGATTGCGCTCGGCTGACACCTTCATAAGACGTCGGGCTACGGGATCCAGTCCGACACCCGAATCGAGTACCAGGACCATGGTCTCCACCGCAGGCAGGCTCGCGATGGCCGTGCCAAGGAAATCGCCACGCCCAGGCGTGTCAATGATGTTCAACCTACAACCACCATGGGAGAGGTGCAGAACACTGGAATCCATACTGAAACCAAGGTCCTTCTCCAGGTCATCCCAGTCGGAAACGGTATTGCCATCCTCGACGCGGCCGGCTCGCCCAATGACACCGGTACTGGCCAGCATCGCCTCTGCCAGCGTCGTCTTTCCGGCACCAGAGGTCCCGGTCAATGCGACGTTCCTGATCTGTTCGATGGTATGGCTAGGCATGGTGGGTCACTCCTTCTGCACCCGTATGCAGGGCACCGGGCAAGTCCCGCACTATA